>JBBSPW010000005.1:0-51873 GCA_038258365.1 Burkholderiales bacterium
GCCAAAGGCCCACATCGGCGGAAACCAGGTGACGGGCTTGAGCAGTTCGGCGATCGCCGAAGGCGCGGGCCACGACGGGGGCACATGCGGGGCAGGGCTGGCTGACGACGTCATGTGCGTATCTTGCACTTGACACTTGAAAACGTCAACCTAGATTGACACCATTCCGCCGATGAGAGGCCCGAACGCAGCCCTTCTTGCCAACGCTACTCGTCGCTGCCCAGGCTGCCGAGTCCGTAACGGCGAAGCTTCACATACAAGCTCTGGCGCGAAAGGCCCAGCAGCAGTGCAGCGGATGCCCGGTTGTCGTTGGACATTTGCAACGCCGTCTCTATGCACAGTTGCTCGATCAAGTCGGTGGTTTCGCTGACGATGTCCTTCAGCGGCGTGCGCCCGACGAGCTCGGTCAGCTCGCTCACCGATCGCGTCACAGCCGGCGCCGCGACTTCGGCTTCGGGCCGCGCACGGCGTTCGGTGTCACGGATCGCAAAGGCCAATATCGTGTCGCCGCCGGCGCCGATCTGGGCTGCGGAGATCTCGACCTCCATCTGCGCGCCGTACTCGCCGCGCAGCACGGTGGCGAAACGGCTGACGCTCCCGCGCTGCCGCAAATTGCTCTGCAGCACTCCGAACTCGACACCGGTGCGACCCAGCCAGCGGTCCAGCGGCTGGCCGCGGGCCTGTTCTTCGGCGCTCAGTTCAGCCAAGGTCAGAAAAGCGCGGTTGGCCAGCAGCACCTGGCCGTCGGCGCTGCAGAACACCAGACCGTCGGGCAGGCTCTGGACGAATGCGGCCAGCATCCCTTCAGTCATCGCGCTGCCCGCGGCCGCAGCCGAGGCTCGACCGCCATTGCCGGGTTTGCCGTCCCTGCGCCCACGGGCCGACGCCGCATCGCTGGCTTCTTGCAGGGTAGCGGGTCGCAACGTGCGCGTCAGCCTCACCAGCACGAAAGCAGTTTCTTCCTGCCGGAACACCGAAGCCGACACGCCGACCTCCAGGCCGGGGTTGTCGGTGCCCTCGGCCAGCCGGGCCGGCATCGATTCACGGGTGCCGACCGAACGGGCCGCAGCGAGCAGGTCGTGCAGACGTTCACCATCGCTGCTGGCGAACAGGCTGGTCAGGCTGCTGCCCAGCAGCTTTCCTCGCACATCGCCGCACAGTGCTTTCGCAGCCGGGTTGGCTTCGCGCACCTTCTGCGTTGCGCCTTCGACGATCAAAACCGCTTCGGAAGACGAGTCCAGCAGGTGTCGGTAGCGGGTTTCGGCTTCGCGAAAGCGCCAGTAGTCGCGTTCCATCGCCTGCTGGGTGTCGACGAGCCGGCGCTGCAACGCCATCGTCGCGCTGAGATCTCGACCGAAGGCCAGGATCCGCATTCCGGACGAATTGGCAGGCGACTCAGGAGCCAGTCGCATCGCGCTGTAGATCACCGGCAGGTCGTCGCTGTTGTCGACCGGGTGGTTGACCTGGCGCGCACGCGCGCTGCCGCTTGCAGCGTCTGCCTGAACGTCGCGCAACAGCGCTTGGACCTTCTGGCGGCTTTCGGCTGTGACCGTCTCCAGCCAGGGTTGACCGCGCCACGCCGCCAGGCGGCCTGCCCGTGCATCGTCCGGCTTGAGAACCACGTCAAGGATGATGCCGGCCTCGTCCAGCACCAGGGTGATGTCGCTGGACGCCTGGAGCAGACGCGACACGGCCCGGGCATCGAGTGCACCTATGACGGGCCGTTCGGTGGTGCTGCGTGACGTTGGCATCGAAGTGCAAGTTAGGTTGACTGCATATAGTGTCAACTAAAAATGACATTCATGCGCAGTGGACGCGCGGAAGTCGTGCGTCGATCACGGTCGAGCGCGAAACAGGCTGCTCGATCAACCCGGCATATCTAGACCTCGAGCGGTCCGCCTGGCTGGCGTTCGAACCCAGGCCTCGACGACCTGCGCATGCCAGCGGCGGATCAGGCGTGGGCAGCCGCGCGGGGTTGCCCTGAAGCCAGCAGGCGTTCGGCAAGCGCAGGAGCGTCGCGCCCGTTGCTGACCGAACCGTCGGCGCCCACGTCTTGTACCCACTCCGGGTGCAGGGCGAATAGCGGCCCACCGACGATCACACACAAATCGGCATTGCAGGTCGAGGCCCGCACCGCTGCGATGCGGTCGCGCAGCCAGTCCAGGCGCATTTCGCTGCCGATCGAGAAGCCCACCGTGTCGACCCACTCCTGCTGTGCCACCAGCGCCGGGTCGCTGGCCGGCGCACCGATGCCGCCGATCACATCCCAGCCGTCTCGCCTGAAGAATTCAGCCACCATCGACAGGCCGAAGCTGTGATGTTCTTCTGGCGGTTGCGTCAGCAGCACCCGGCGGCCGTTGGCCGGGTGGGCGATCTCAGGTCCGAAAGCCGGACTCAACTCGCGCAGCAAACGTTGCAGTCGGCCCAGCGCCACCGTAACCACCGTGAAGTCGCAGGTGTCGTCTTCCCACATCTCACCCAGCTCGCGCGCCACCACGGCGAACAGGTCCAGGTAGAGGGTTTCGACGCTGATGCCGCGGGCCCGCATGCCGGCCAATGCGTGTTGGATCGCGCCCTCGTCGTCCTGCACCAGCGCATCGAGAAAGGACTGGATTTCGGCTCGAATGGGCGTGGCCTCGACACCGGTTTCAAGCAGAACGGCGTTGGGACCCGGACGGTGTGCTTGAAGCAGGCGTGGAATCACATCGATCTCGATGGCCCGCGCCAACTGGGCCAGGCGTTTTTTGGTGGCGGATGCACTGCTTTCGGGATCGACTGGGCTTCGGCCCTGCCAGCTGGCGGGCATGCAGTCCGCGCCACCGGACCCACCCTGATCGCCCTTCAAGCCTCCGCTCCCTGCGCATTCGGGGGACCGTCGGCCAGTCGCAAACGGGGCTCGCCGATCGGGTCTCGCCATTGAGCTGCTGGCGGTTTGCTGAGCGCTTCGGCTGAATTCATCTGCAACCCCCGTTTGGCTGTTTTTGACTGCGCGGATCGATGTCGGACCCGATGCAGCCGGGTTGTAAGCGCTGGCCGCCACCTCGTCAATTTTTCTGCCCCCGTACTTCCCCGGGGTTCCCCTACAGCCGATCCGCACTCCATTTCTGGAAATCAATGTTCAGGCGCTGTGCTGCCCAGCGGTTTCTCCCCCCTCGCTTCACCGTGATCCTGAGCGACTACCTCAACTGCCGAGAGTGTCAACCAAGATTTACGTCTATCTGGATTGACACTTCGCCGCAGCCGCTCTAGTCTTGCCTGCCATGAGTGCTTCGCAGTCCCCACACGCTCCCCTTTCCTCCGGACACCCATCGGGGCCGCGAGTGCCACGCGCGCCGCTGTACACCCCCGAGCAGCGTCGCCGCCGCGACGGCAGCAAGTGGACCCTGGTGCAGGGTCTCCTGGCGCCGGTGCAGTTTCTGGTTTTCGTGGTCAGCGCGGTGCTGGTGCTGCGCTTTCTCACCACTGGCGACGGCCTGGCGGTGGCCACAGCCTCTGTGGTGCTCAAGACCGTGCTCCTGTACGCGATCATGGTCACTGGCTGCATCTGGGAAAAGGTCGTGTTCGGCCGCTGGCTGTTCGCCCCGGCCTTCTACTGGGAAGACGTGTTCAGCATGCTGGTGCTGGCGCTGCACACTGCCTACCTGGTCGCAATGGCAACGGACGCACTGAGCGCGCAGGGCCAGATGCTGCTGGCGCTGGCCGCCTATGCGACCTATGCCATCAACGCCGCCCAGTTCATCCGCAAGCTGCGCCTGGCGCGACTGGACGAGCGCGCGAGCCGTACCGTGTTGCAAGACGGAGTGGCTGCATGAGCCGGGTGATCGCATTGAAGAGCGAGCCCTCCGCTGGCTGCGGCGATGCGCCGGTGCTGAAAGAGCGCGGGCAACGCGAAGTCTTTTGCGGGCTGACCGGCATCGTCTGGTTGCACCGCAAGATCCAAGATGCGTTTTTTCTGGTGGTGGGATCCCGCACCTGCGCCCACCTGATCCAGTCGGCAGCCGGGGTGATGATCTTTGCCGAGCCCCGCTTTGCCACCGCCATCATCGACGAGCGTGATCTGGCCGGGCTTGCCGACGCGCAGGACGAACTCGACCGGGTCGTGACCCGCCTGTTGTCGCGCCGCAGCGACATCCGCACTCTGTTCCTGGTGGGGTCGTGCCCTTCGGAAGTCATCAAGCTCGACCTGTCGCGGGCCGCGATGCGCTTGTCGCAACGCTTCGCGCCGCAGGTGCGGGTGCTGAACTACTCGGGCAGCGGCATCGAAACCACCTTCACCCAGGGCGAGGACGCCTGCCTGGCCTCGTTGGTGCCGGGTTTGAGGCAAACCGCCGCTGCGGCGCCCGCATCGCTGGTGGTGGTGGGTGCGTTGGCCGATGTGGTCGAAGACCAGTTCAAGCGCCTCTTCGATGCGATGGGCCTGGAGGGCGTGCAGTTCCTGCCGGCGCGCCGCAGCGATGCCATGCCGGCAGTCGGACCCGCGACGCGTTACCTGCTGGCCCAACCGTTCCTGGCCGACACCGCGCGCGCACTCGAAGAGCGCGGCGCGCGGCGGATCGCCGCACCTTTTCCGCTCGGGGTCGAGGGCACGACGAGGTGGTTCGAGGCGGCTGCCGAAGCATTCGACATCGATCTCGAAACGGTGGCCACCGTCACCGCCGCGCCTCGCGCCCGTGCGGCGGCGGCGCTGGCTCGGCAAGCGGTGGCGTTGGCGGGCAAGCGCATTTTCTTCTTCCCCGACTCGCAGTTGGAGCTGCCGATCGCACGGTTCCTCTCGCGAGAGTTGGGCATGCAGCTGTGCGAAGTCGGCACCCCGTATCTGCACCGCGAACACATGGCCGAGGAACTGGCGCTGCTGCCAGCCGGCACGTTCTTGAGCGAAGGCCAGGATGTGGAAAAGCAGCTTGACCGTTGCCGCGCCCAGCAGCCCGACATCACGGTTTGCGGGCTGGGTCTGGCCAACCCGCTGGAAGCCGAAGGCCTGACCACCAAGTGGGCGATCGAGCTGGTCTTCAGCCCCATCCACGGCTACGAGCAGGCCGGCGATCTGGCGGAACTGTTTGCCCGCCCGCTGCGCCGGCGGCAGTTGCTGGCTGCATAGAGGTCAAGCGACATGCAGCTCACCCTCTGGACGTACGAAGGCCCGCCGCACATCGGCGCGATGCGCATCGCCACTGCGATGAAGGGCCTGCACTATGTGCTGCATGCGCCGCAGGGCGACACCTACGCCGACCTGCTGTTCACCATGATCGAGCGCCGCAACCAGCGCCCGCCGGTCACTTACACCACCTTTCAGGCGCGCGACCTGGGCGGCGACACGGCCGAGCTCTTCAAGACCGCGGCCCGTGAAGCCTACGAGCGCTTCAAGCCGCAGGCCATGATCGTCGGCTCGTCGTGCACCGCCGAGTTGATCCAGGACGACCCGGGTGGTCTGGCCGCAGCGTTGAAGCTGCCGGTTCCGGTGGTGCCGCTGGAACTGCCGGCCTACCAGCGCAAGGAAAACTTCGGCGCTTCCGAGACCTTCTATCAACTGGTGCGCGCGCTGTGCACGCCGTTGCTGCCGACGCGAGCCGAAGGCGCGCCCAATGGCCAAACAACGGGTACGAACCGCGAACGCAAGGCAGGCGAGCGCGCCCGTTGCAACGTGCTCGGCCCGACCGCGCTCGGTTTCCGCCACCGCGACGACCTGCGCGAGGTGCTGGAACTGCTTGCGCGCATCGGTGTCGATGTCAACGTGGTGGCGCCGATGAACGCCACCCCGGCCGACCTGCAACGCCTGGGCGATGCCGACTTCAACATCGTCATGTACCCGGAAGTGGCGATGCAGGCCGCCCAGTGGCTGGCGCGTGGCTTCGGGCAAGGCGTGGTCAAGACGGTGCCGATCGGCGTCGGCGCCACACGCGACTTCATCACCGAAGTCGCCACCCTGGCCGGTATCGACCCGCAGCCGGTGCTGGACGACCCGCGCTCGCGGTCGAGCTGGTATGCCAAATCGGTCGACTCCACCTACCTGACGGGCAAACGCGTTTTCGTGTTCGGCGACGCCACGCATGTCGTCGCAGCAGCCCGCGTGGCCGCCACCGAGTTCGGTTTCCAGATCGTGGGTCTGGGCACCTACAGCCGCGAGTTCGCACGCGAGGTGCGCGAAGCCGCCAAGCTCTACGGCGTCGAAGCGTTGATCACCGACGACTACTTGGAGGTCGAGGAACGCGTGGCCGCCCTGCAGCCCGAGCTGGTGCTGGGCACGCAGATGGAACGCCACATCGCCAAGCGCCTCTCGATCCCTTGTGCCGTGATCTCGGCGCCGATGCATGTGCAGGACTTCCCGGCCCGCCATTCGCCGCAGATGGGCTTCGAAGGCGCCAACGTGCTGTTCGACACCTGGGTGCACCCGCTGATGATGGGGCTCGAAGAGCACCTGCTGGCGATGTTCCGCGACGACTTCGAGTTCCATGCCGATGCGTCGCCTTCGCACCTGGGATCGGCCGCGCGGCGCGAAGCGCCCGAAGCAGTGCAGCCCGCTGCGGTTGCGGCGCCAGCGGCTCAGACCGACGAAAAAGGAACCACACCCGAATCAATCACGGTCACTGCGGCGATCGCCGACTGGACTGCCGATGCCGAAAAGGAACTGAAGAAGATCCCCTTCTTCGTCCGCGGCAAAGCCCGCCGGAACACCGAGGCCTTCGCGGGCCAAAAGGGTCTGGCGCAGATCACCGTCGAGACTTTGTACGATGCAAAAGCGCACTTCACTCGTTGACATGGGCCGCACAGGCTTGCTGGATGGCCAGCCGTCCCAGTCGGCCGGCCCGGCCAGCCAGGCGACTCCCGATCGCACACCCGTGCGCGTGGTGCTGGTGACGATGGACAGCCACCTCGCCAGTGCCGCACAGCGCGCCGGCCGCAAACTGGCCGCGTTGATGCCGGGGCTGCACTTCGGTGTCCATTCGGCAGACGAGTGGGGCAACGACGACCAGGCACTGGCGCGCTGCAAGGCCGATGTGGCGTGCAGCGACATCGTGATCGTCACGATGCTCTTCATGGAAGAACACTTTCTGCCGCTGCTGCCCACCTAGAATGCGCGCCGCGACGATTGCGATGCGATGGTCTGCGCCATGTCGGCACCTGAAGTGATGAAGCTGACCCGCATGGGCCGCTTCGACATGGGCAAGCCCGCCAGCGGTGCCATGGCGTTGCTGAAAAAGCTGCGCGGCGGCATCAAGAAGGAAGAGGACGGCGGCGGCGCGCCGCGCGGCACCGCCGGTGCGCGCCAGATGGCGATGCTGCGCCGGCTGCCGAAGATCCTGCGTTTCATCCCCGGCACTGCGCAGGACGTGCGGGCCTACTTCCTGACCCTGCAGTACTGGCTGGCGGGCAGCGAGGACAACGTCGGCCACATGGTGCATTTTCTGGTCGACCGCTATGCAGGCGGCGAGCGGCAGGCGCTGCGGGGTCTGGCCAAGCCGCAGGACCCGGTGGTGTACCCGGAGGTTGGCGTCTACCACCCGCGCATGCAGCCGCGGCTGTCCGAGTCCACCGCCACATTGCCGCTGACCGCCACCGCCGGCCGCCGCGGCACGGTCGGTGTGTTGCTGTTGCGCTCGTACCTGCTGGCCGGCAATGCCGGTCACTACGACGGCGTCATCTTCGCGCTCGAAGCTGCCGGCCTGAAGGTGCGGCCGGTGTTCGCGTCGGGGCTCGATGCCCGGCCGGCAATCGAATCCTTTCTGATGGCCGATGGTCGGTCGGCGGTCGATGCCGTGGTGTCGCTGACCGGTTTTTCGCTGGTCGGTGGGCCGGCCTACAACGATTCGAAAGCCGCCGAAGAGATCCTGGCGAAGCTCGACGTGCCCTACCTGTCGGTGGCACCGGTGGAATTCCAGTCGCTGCAGCAGTGGGGCGAATCCGAACGCGGCCTGTTGCCGGTGGAAACCACGATGATGGTGGCGATTCCCGAACTCGACGGCGCCAGCGGCTCGATGGTTTACGGCGGCCGCGGCCAGGGCGACCATGCCGCCTGCACCGGCTGCGACCACCGCTGCACCTTCAAGGGTGCAAGCGACAGTTCGCATGACATGCAGCCTTGCGCAGAACGCGCGCAGATGCTGGCCGCACGCATCGGCCGCTTGGTCGATCTCAAGCGTTCGCAACGCGCCGACCGCAAGGTCGCTCTGGTAATTTTCAACTTTCCGCCGAATGCCGGCGCCACGGGTACAGCCGCCTACCTGTCGGTGTTCGAGTCGCTGCACCGCACCCTCTCCGCGATGCAGGCAGCGGGCTACCAAGTCGAACTGCCAGCCGATGTCGATGCGCTGCGCCAGCAGGTGCTTCAAGGCAATGCCGAGCACTACGGCGCAATGGCCAACGTCCACGCCCGCATTTCCGCCGACGACCACGTGCGGCGCGAGCGCTGGTTGAAGCCGATCGAAGCCGCATGGGGGCCGGCGCCGGGCAAGCAGAACAGCGACGGCAGCCACATCCAGGTGCTGGGTGCGATGTTCGGCAATGTGTTCGTCGGCATCCAGCCGGGGCTCGGCTACGAAGGCGACCCGATGCGGTTGTTGTTCGACAAGGGCCTGGCCCCCACGCATGCCTTCTCGGCCTTC
Organism: Burkholderiales bacterium; assembly: GCA_038258365.1. GTDB lineage: Bacteria > Pseudomonadota > Gammaproteobacteria > Burkholderiales > Burkholderiaceae_C > Rubrivivax. Next base: position 8,601 of record JBBSPW010000005.1, read on the forward strand.
TACCGTTGGCTGCGCGAAGATTTCAAGGCCCATGCGGTGCTGCATTTCGGCACCCATGGCGCGCTGGAATTCATGCCGGGCAAGCAGTCCGGACTGAGCGCGGATTGCTGGCCCGACCGCTTGATCGGCGACCTGCCGAACTTCTACCTTTACGCCAGCAACAACCCCTCGGAAGGGATGATCGCCAAGCGCCGCGCGGCTGCCACGATGGTCACCTACCTGACCCCGCCGGTGTCCCAGTCGGGGCTCTACAAAGGCCTGATCGATCTGAAGGCGGCCATCGACCGCTTCCGCAGTCTGGAGCCCGAAGCCGACCGCGAGCGTGCCGAACTGGCGCTGATGATTCAGGAGCAGGCGGCTGCACTGGATTTGATTGCGGCCGAGCCGCTGTGGGGCGACAACGCCGACTCGCTGGTGATGAAGCTCGCCGATCAGGTGTTGGAAGTCGAAACCGCGCTGATCCCGCATGGCCTGCATGTGGTGGGTCAGGTGCCGACGGCCGTGCAGCGGGTCGATCTGCTGCTGGCGATGTCGGAAGGCTCGCCGATCGGTCCGCTCGACCGGGCGTTGCTGCAGTCGCTGGTCGACGGCGCGACTCCGCAAGACGCGATCCAGCAGCATGGCGCCGACAGCGCCTTGCTGCCGCTGCTGACCGATCTGGCCAGGAGCAACAGCCTGCTGGCACAAGAGCATGAGTTGCCGGCGCTGATCCATGCGCTCGACGCCGGCTTTCTGCGCCCGGCGCCCGGCGGCGATGTGCTGCGCACCCCCGACGTGTTGCCCACGGGCCGCAACCTGCATGGTTTCGACCCGTTCCGTATCCCGAGCCTGTACGCAGTCAGGGACGGCGCGCGGCAAGCCGAGCGGCTGTTGCAGCGCCACATGCAGGACGGCCATGGCCTGCCGGAATCGATCGCTCTGGTTCTGTGGGGCACCGACAACCTGAAGAGCGAAGGCGGCCCGATCGGGCAAGCGCTGGCGCTGATCGGTGCGCGCCCTCGCTTCGACGGTTATGGCCGGCTGGCCGGTGCCGAGCTGGTATCGCTGGCCGAGCTGGGTCGCCCCCGCATCGACGTGGTGATCACGCTGTCTGGCATCTTTCGCGACCTGCTGCCTCTGCAGGTCAAGCTGCTGGCCGAAGCCGCCTACCTTGCGGCTGCCGCCGACGGTGAGCCGGCCGAATCGAACTTCATCAGGAAGCATGCGTTGGCTTTCCAGCAACAGCATGGCGGCGACCTGGAAACCGCCGCGCTGCGGGTTTTCGGCAATGCCGAAGGCGCCTATGGAGCCAATGTCAACCTGCTGATCGACAGCGCGCGCTGGGACGACGAGGACGAGCTGGCCGAGACCTATGCCCGCCGCAAAGGCTTCGCCTACGGCGTCAATGGCCGCCCGGTCAAGCATGCGGCCTTGCTGCAGAGTGTGCTGTCGCAGGTGGAGCTGGCCTACCAGAACCTGGATTCGGTGGAATTGGGCGTGACCACCATCGACACCTACTTCGATACCCTCGGCGGCATCAGCCGTGCGGTTCAGCGCGCGAAGACGGTCGCTGCGGGTTCCGGTGCAGCGCCGGCCGCGATGGCCCCGGTCTACATCGGTGACCAGACCCGCGATGCGATCGGCGGCGGGGCGGTGCGCACGCTGTCCGAACAAGTGGCGCTGGAAACCCGCACCCGCATGCTGAACCCGAAGTGGTACGAAGGCATGCTGGAGCACGGCTACGAAGGTGTGAGGCAGATCGAAGTGCATCTGACCAACACCATGGGCTGGTCGGCCACCACCGGACAGGTGCAGCCCTGGGTCTACCAGCAGCTGACCGAGACCTTCGTGCTCGACCCCGAGATGCGCAACCGGCTGGCCCGCCTGAATCCCACCGCATCGGCGCGGGTGGCCAGCCGTTTGCTGGAAGCCCAGCGACGCGACTTCTGGCAGCCCGATGAGCAGACGCTGGCTGCGCTGACATTGGCCAACGAAGAACTCGAAGACCGACTCGAGGGTGTGTTCGATGCACCCCCCATGCCATCCATTGAACCCTTGAAGGCCGCAGCATGAGCGAAACCGTGACATTGCCGTTCCCGAGCGTGAAAACCGCTTCCCGCACCCGCACCGACGGCGAGGGCAGCGTGCAGGTGCAGCTCGACCCCGGCGTCAAGATCGGCACCGCCAAGGTGTTCGCGGTCTATGGCAAGGGCGGCATCGGCAAGAGCACCACCAGCAGCAACCTGAGCGTGGCGTTCAGCAAGCTCGGCAAGCGGGTGCTGCAGATCGGCTGCGATCCGAAGCACGACAGCACCTTCACGCTGACCAAAAAGATGATGCCCACCGTCATCGACGTGCTGGAAACCGTCGACTTTCATGCCGAAGAGCTGCGGGTCGAGGACTTCGTCTACCCCGGCTACAACGGTGTGATGTGCGTGGAAGCCGGCGGCCCGCCGGCCGGCACCGGTTGCGGCGGCTATGTGGTCGGTCAGACGGTCAAGCTTTTGAAAGAACATCACCTGCTGGAAGAAACCGATGTGGTGATCTTCGATGTGCTGGGCGATGTGGTCTGCGGTGGTTTCGCCGCCCCGTTGCAACACGCGGACCGGGCGCTGATCGTCACCGCCAACGACTTCGATTCGATCTTCGCGATGAACCGCATCGTGCAGGCGATCGGTGCCAAGGCCAAGAACTACAACGTGCGCCTCGGCGGCGTGATCGCCAATCGCAGCGACGAAACCGACCAGATCGACAAGTACAACAGCCGCGTCGGCCTGAAGACGATGGCGCGGTTTCCGACCCTCGACATCATTCGCAAAAGTCGACTGAAGAAGCAAACGCTGTTCGAGATGGAACCGTCGCCGGAACTGCTGGCGGTGCAGGAGGAATACATGCGCCTGGCCGCCAAGCTGTGGGCCGGGGTCGACCCGATGCTTTGCGACCCGATGAAGGACCGCGACATCTTCGATCTGCTGGGTTTCGATTGATCCAGAAGGACGACGCTGCGATGACGCCTGCCTTGCTGGACACAACGATGGAGACCTCGCTGGACTCTGCCCGCGACCCGCTGTATGTCGCACGGCGCGGCGCGATCGAGGACTACTTCGACCGCACCGCCTTGAAGGCCTGGGAGCAACTCACCTCCACCGCACCGGTGGGCCGAATTCGCGCCACCGTTCGCGCCGGTCGTGACCGCATGCGCGCGCAGCTGCTCGCCTGGCTGCCGGCCGACTTGCAAGGCGCTCGCATCCTGGACGCCGGCTGCGGCACTGGCGCGCTCGCACTGGAAGCGGCGCGCCGCGGTGCCGAGGTGGTGGCCATCGACCTGAGTCCGGCCCTGGTGGAGGTGGCCCGTCGCCGCGCCGCAGCCGAGCCCGATGCGATGCTGATGAATGCGCGCATCAGCTTCCGATCAGGCGACATGCTCGCCGAGCGGCTGGGTCGTTTCGACCATGTGGTGGCGATGGACTCGCTGATCCACTACGAAGCCGCGGATGCCGTGCGGGTGCTCGAAGCCTGGGCCCCGCGTACATCCAAGAGCCTGCTGTTCACGCATGCGCCGAGCAACCCGATGCTGGCGGTGATGCGCGCCACGGGGCGGCTGTTCCCGCGTGAAAACCGCGCGCCCTGGATCGAGCCCGTGGCGCAGAAAACGCTGTACCGGCTCGTCGGCCAGGCGCCAACGCTGTCGGGTTGGCAGATCGGCCGTTGCCAGCGAATCAAGAGCGGCTTCTACACGTCGCAAGCGCAGGAGCTGATGCTGTGAGCCGCGGTCGTCGACTACGTCTGCCAGGCGTCGGCCTGGTGCACCGCTGGGCCGCGCTCGGCCCGCGTTTTTTGCCGTTTGCCGATGCCGCCACCATCGAACTGCCGCTGTCGCGGCTGCTGAGGCTGTCGCTGTTTCAGGTGTCGGTCGGCATGGCGACCGGGTTGCTGGTCGGCACGCTGAATCGCGTGATGATCGTGGAGTTCGGTGTGCATGCCTGGCTGGTGGCGCTGATGGTGTCGCTGCCGCTGGTGTTCGCGCCGTTCCGTGCTTTGCTGGGCTTCAAGTCCGACACCCACAAGTCGGCTTTCGGCTGGCGCCGCGTGCCTTACATCTGGATGGGGTCGATGCTGCAGTTCGGCGGCTTGTCGATCATGCCGTTCGCGTTGCTGTTGCTCTCGGGCGACCACAACGGCCCCGCCTGGGTCGGCAGCGCCAGCGCGGCGCTGGCTTTCCTGCTGGTTGGCGCAGGCATGCAGATCGTGCAAACCGCGGGCCTGGCTCTGGCAGCCGATCTGGCACCCGAGCCGGTGCGGCCGCGTGTGGTGGCGCTGATGGTCACGATGCAACTGGTGGGCCTGGTCGGCTTCGGCTCGGTGTTCGGCCTGCTGCTGACCGAGTTCACACCGACCCGCCTGGTGCAGGTGGTGCAGGGTGCTGCGGTGCTGACGATGGTGCTGGGGATCGCGGCTGCCTGGAAGCAGGAAGCCCGTCGCCCGCCGGCGGTCCGCTCCGGTGAAGAAGTGGCGGGTTTCCGCGCAACCTGGGCGCGTTTCGCCAGCACCGGCCGAACCATCCGCTTCATGGTCACGGTGGCGTTGGGCACCGCGGCCTTCAACATGCAGGACATCATCCTGGAGCCCTACGGCGGCGAGATCCTGCACCTGTCGGTGGGCGCCACCACTGCGTTGACCGCGATGATGGCATTGGGCGGGTTGGCGGCCTTCGCCATCGGCGCCCGCACCCTTAACAAGGGCACGGACCCGAACGGGCTGGCGGCGATGGGCGTGCTGGTCGGGCTGCTGGCTTTCTGCGCGGTGATCTTTGCCGAACCGCTGCACTCGGCCAATCTGTTTCGCGCCGGCGCGGTGCTGATCGGCTTCGGCTTCGGCCTCTTCGTGGTGGGCACGCTGACCTTCGCGATGGGGCTCGACAAGCATGGCAGTGCCAGCAGCGGGGTCGATGGCGAGCGTGCCTTGAACGGGCTGGCGGTCGGTGCCTGGGGTGCGGTTCAGGCCACTGCAGCCGGCGTCGCGATTGCGCTCGGCGGTGCGGTTCGCGACGGGGTCAGCATGCTGGCCACGCAGGGCTCGCTCGGTGAAGCGCTGCGCTCATCGGCCACCGGCTACAGCTTTGTCTACCACTTCGAGTTGTTGCTGCTGTTTGCAACCTTGGTCGCGATCGGCCCGCTGGTGCGGCGCCGAGGCGCAGCGCTCGAATCTCAGCAGTCCCCCGGCCTGGCGCAAAGGCCGGGCTGAAGCCGCAGAAGCCGGCACGCAGTCCACATTTACCGACCACCACCCAGCACAGCAAGTCGCAGGAGCACAGGAGAACACCATGGGAACCGGAGCCATCACTTCGTATGTCGACGTCGCACAGCTGGTGCTGTACGCGTTCTGGATCTTCTTCTTCGGATTGATCTACTACTTGATCCGCGAAGGCCACCGAGAGGGCTATCCGATGGAAACCGACCGCGGCGGGGTCATCAACGGCTGGCCAAGTGTTCCGCCGACCAAGATCTACCGCTTGGCCGACGGGCGCGAGATGACATCGCCGCAATACAAGGAATCGCAGCAGCCGCTGAACGCCGTGCCGAGCCACCGCTTCGCCGGAGCGCCGCTGGACCCGGTCGGCAATCCGCTGCTTGCGGGTGTCGGTCCGGGGGCCTGGGCCAACCGTGCCGATGTGCCCGACCACGACGCCGAAGGCCATCCGAAGATCCAGCCGCTGCGCAGCAGGGTGGGCTACGGGGTGGCGGTCAAGGACGTCGACCCCCGCGGCATGGCCGTGATGGGTGCCGACGGGGTGGCGGCCGGCACGGTCGTCGACCTGTGGATCGACGCCGCCGAGATGCTGTTCCGCTACCTCGAAGTTCGCGTCACCAGCAACGGCCGCAGCGTGCTGCTGCCGATGACCATGGCGCGCATCACCCGCAGCCGTGGGGTCGAGGTGCATGCGATCTATTCCGAGCAGTTCGCCGATGTGCCCGGCACCCGCTCCGAAGCGGTGGTGACAGCGCTGGAAGAAGAGAAGATCGTGGCCTACTACGGCGCCGGTTTGCTGTATGCGGACGAAAGCCGCGCGGAGCCGCTGCTGTGAGGGCGGTGCGCGTCGGCGCTGCGGATGCGGGGGTGGGTGTGGACGTCGGAGCAGGTGTGGAAGGAGCAGCCAGCGGCCACCGCGGTGGCTCGTCCAGTGCCCACGGGCACCGCCACACCCTGCCGGGTCAGCACGAACACGATTTCGAGCCAGAACGCGGCCTGCCCGAGGCATTGCCCGCAGATGAACGCCTGCTCTGGCAGGCTTCCCCCGACTGGCGTGAGCTGGCGGTGCACCGCTTCCATGCCCGCAAGCTGGCGGTCTATTTCGCCTTGATGTTGGCACTGAAGCTGGTGGTGTCGCTGTCCGGCGGGCAGGCGTTTGCGGCGGCTGCGATGGCAGCCTTGCCCCTGCTTCTGCTGTCGGCTTTCGCGGTCGGCCTGGTGACGCTGCTGGCTTGGCTGACCGCCCGCACCACCGTCTATACCTTGACCGACAAGCGCGTGGTGATGCGCATCGGTGTGGTGCTGACGCTGACCCTGAACCTGCCGCTGCGCCATGTCGCTGCTGCAGCGGTTCACACCCACGGCGCCCAGGACGGCGATGTGGGCGACATTGCGCTGCAGTTGCTGGGCACCGACCGGGTCGCCTACTTGCACCTGTGGCCGCATGCCCGGCGCTGGCGCATCGCGCGGCCCGAACCCACACTGCTGTGCGTGCCGGATGCGGCCAAGCTGTCGCAACAGTTGACGGCGGCCTGGCTTGCGGTTCAGCCAGACGATGCGGCAGTGGAGTTGTCGCCGGCTACTCCGGCTGTCGTTACCGCACAGCCGCTCCAGCAACCCACCGCGAAGCCAGCGCTTCAACCCTCACCACGGGTCCAGCCCGGTTTTGCTGCACACTGACACCGCATCGGAGAACGCAGCCGTGAAGCCCACCCCCAGTCCCCCGCGCACCGCCCGTCAAATCCTGCCCGACGGCGTGGCGCTGTCGATCGGTGCGTTGCTGGTCGCAAGCCTCGTGGGCACCGCGGCAGTGGCTTGGTCTGGACACTCGATCACCGAGCCCGATGCCGCCACGGTTGCCAGCCGGATGCTGCGTTTCCAGGACGGCGCCGATGGCAGCGTGGTGGTGATCGATAACGCCAGCGGCCTGACCGCGGCGCGATTCGAAGGCGAGCAGGGCTTCGTGCGTGGCACCCTGCGCGCGCTGGTGCGCGAGCGGCGCCAGAGCGGCGCAGGCGCCGAGACCCCGTTCCAGTTGGTGCTGCGCGCCGATGCTCGCCTGACCCTGGTCGACCCGGCCACCGGCACCCGCATCGATCTCGAATCCTTCGGCCCCACCAACAAAGCCGTCTTCGGCAGCCTGCTGGCCCCGCCGACCCTGACTCCCAGTCGCCCTTGATGTTTCAGAAGGCCACTTGATGAACCCCACCACGTCTGCAAGCACCCCATCCCGCTCCGAAGCGCTGGCCGGCCAGACTGCCATCAACAGCCGCGAAGCCGCAGCCGACAAGGCGCGCGAGAAGACGCTGCTGAGTCCACGCTTCTACACCACCGACTTCAAGGCGCTGGACCGCCTGGACGTGTCGTTGATGCGGCGCGAATGGGATGCGATGCTGGCCGAGTACGAAGGCGACAACAACCACGACCACTTCCAGCGCACACCGGCTTTCGCCAAAGAAGTCGAGGAGCGTTTTTCGCAGGTGTCGCCCGAGTTGCGCAAGGAGTTCCTGGACTTTCTCGTCAGCTCGCTGACCAGTGAGTACAGCGGCTGCATCCTCTACAACGAGATCCAGAAGAACGTCACCAACCCCGACATCAAGACCTTGATGCGCTACATGGCACGCGACGAATCGCGCCATGCCGGCTTCATCAACCAAAGCCTGAAGGACTTCGGCCTGCATGTGGACCTGGGCGACCTGAAACGCACCAAGGACTACACCTTCTTCAAGCCCAAGTACATCTACTACGCCACCTACCTCTCCGAGAAGATCGGCTACGCGCGCTACATCACGATCCACCGCCAGTTGCAGCGTCACCCCGACAAACGGTTCCACCCCATCTTCAACTGGTTCGAACGGTGGTGCAACGACGAGTTCAGGCACGGTGAGTCGTTCGCGCTGTTGATGCGCAGCCAGCCGCACTTGCTGCGCGGGCTCAACCTGTACTGGATCCGATTCTTCCTGCTGGCGGTCTACGCCACGATGTATGTGCGCGACCACACGCGGCCGATGCTGCACCACGCGATGGGGCTCGAATCCGACGCCTACGACCGCGAGGTGTTTCGCATCACCAACGAGATCACGCGCCAGGTGTTCCCGGTCTCGCTCGACATCGACCACCCGGCCTTCAACGCCGGACTTGAACGCTTGTTCGACATCCAGACGCGCATCGACGCGGCCAAGGCGCGCGGCGGTGTGGTCGGCAAGCTGAAGCAGGGCGCACTGGCGCTGGCTGGCGTGGCCAGCTTCGCACGGCTGTACCTGCTTCCGGTCAAGCGCCACGACCTGCCGGCCGAGGTGCGGGTGGCACCGGCTTGGTGAGTGCTTTCGCAACAAGGGCACTCGATGAGTGAAGTCGGCTGGGCCGCGTTGTTCGCGGTCTTCATCTGGTGGTTCAGCACCGGCATCGTGTTGCTGCTGAATCGGCTGTCGACTGCGGCGGTGCAGTTGAGCCAGCTGTTGTCGTCGCTGCTGGGCGGGTTGGCACTGCTGGCGCTGGCGCACACGGCGCAGCAAACCAGTGTCGCGGCTGCCTATTGCGCGTTCACATCGGCCTTGCTGGTCTGGGGTTGGCACGAGCTGAGCTTCTTGACCGGCTGGATCACCGGGCCGCGCAAGACCGCGCTGCCACCCGGCCTGCGGGAAGGGCAACGCTTCTGGCAATCGGTGCGCGCGATCCTCTGGCACGAACTGGCGATCCTGGCCGTGGGCATCGGCATCGTGGCGATCACCTGGGAAGCCCCCAACCAGACCGGCACCGGCACCTTCATCGTGCTGTGGGTGATGCGCACCAGCGCCAAGCTCAACCTCTTCCTCGGCGTCCGCAACCTGAGCGAGAAATTTCTGCCTGCCCACCTGGCTTACCTGGAGAGCTTCTTCAGGCGCCGGCCGGTCAACCTGCTGTTTCCGGTTTCGGTCACAGCCGCCACGGCAGTGCTGGCTGTGATGGTTCAGCATGCGCTGGCGCCCACCACGCCGGAGGCCGTGATGGTGGGCACGACGCTCGTCGCCACCATGCTGGCGCTGGCGGTGCTGGAACACTGGTTGCTGGTGCTGCCGCTGGACACCACCGCGCTGTGGCGCTGGGCGATGCGCGAACAAACCAAATCTGCAGGCGATTCGATGTCCGAAGGCGCCCGACTGTCCCTGGAAGCCGATGAACACGTCCTTGGCACACGCTGAACCGGGTCTCGCCCGGCACACCTCTTCACGAGCCGACACGGCTTCCCGCAGCCGGCCCCACGCGGTGGTGATCGGCAGCGGTTTCGGCGGTCTCGCCGCCGCGATCCGCATGGCTGTCAAGGGCTGGCGCGTGACGGTGCTGGAGAAACTCGACGCACCGGGAGGCCGTGCGTATGTGCACAAGCAGGACGGCTTCACCTTCGACGCCGGCCCCACCATCGTCACGGCACCGTTCATGCTCGAAGAGCTGTGGACGCTGGCCGGTCGAAAGATGGCCGACGATGTCGATCTGCGACCGCTGGATCCGTTCTACCGCATCCGTTTCGACGACGGCACCTGGTTCGATTACAGCGGCGACACCGAACGCATGCGCGCCGAAGTGGCCCGCTTCAGTCCCGAAGACCTGGCCGGCTACGACGCGTTTCTCGCCGAAGCCGCCACCTGCTACCGGATCGGTTTCGAGCAGCTGGGTGCCATCGCTTACGACAAACTCTCGGATCTGATCCTCGCCAGCCCGAAGCTGATCCAGATGCGCGGCTGGCGCAGCATCTACCGCATGGTGGCGGGGCACTTCAAGCACCCGAAGTTGCGCATGGTGATGAGCTTTCACCCGTTGTTGATCGGCGGCAACCCGTTTTCGGTGACCTGCATCTACAGCCTGATCAACACACTGGAGCGCCGCTACGGGGTGCACTGGGCGATGGGCGGCACCGGCTCGCTGGTGCGCGGGCTGGTCGATGTGCTGCAGGGTTTGGGGGGAACGCTGCGTTGCAACGCCGAGGTGGGCCGCATCGATTGCGAACCCATCGGCCGCAGCATGGGCCGCCTGCCCAAATCTGCGGGTGGCCGTGCCAGCCGCGCCACCGGGGTCACGCTCGCGAATGGCGAACACATCGACGCCGATGTGGTGGTGTCCAACGCCGACACCATGTGGACCTATCGCCACCTGGTCGAGAAAAAGCACCGCCCGCACTGGACCGATCGCCGCATCGACAAGGGCCGCTATTCGATGGGTTTGTTCGTCTGGTATTTCGGTACCGATCGCCAGTACACCGAAGTGCCGCACCACATGATGCTGCTGGGGCCACGATACGAAGAACTGCTGACCGATATCTTCAAGCACCACAAGCTTGCCAAGGACTTCAGCCTCTATCTGCACCGTCCCACCGCCACCGATCCGTCGATGGCACCGGCCGGCTGCGACGCCTTCTATGTGCTGAGCCCCGTGCCGCATCTGGACAGCGGCACCGACTGGGCCACCGAGTCCGAGCGGTACAGAGCGTCGATCGCCGAAGCGCTGGAACAGACGGTGCTGCCGGGGTTGCGCCAGCATGTGGTCAGTTCGCGCGTCGCCAACCCGCAAGACTTCCACGACCGGCTGCTGGCCTACAAGGGCGCGGCATTCGGCCTGGAGCCGCTGCTGTTGCAAAGCGCGTGGTTCCGGCCGCACAACCGCAGCGAAGACATCGACGGGCTCTATGTGGTCGGTGCGGGCACCCATCCAGGCGCCGGCATACCGGGGGTGCTGATGTCCGCCAAGGCACTGGAGTCGGTGCTGCCGCCGCTGCCCACTGCCAGCGGTGCACCGGCGATGACGCTGGTGGCTGCTTGAACCCGGCCTGAACCGGCTAGAACCCAAAGGGCTGACGCCATGAAGCTGCAAGCGCGCTCTTCTGCCTCGTCGATGTCTCCATCGGCCGCTGATCTGCAGGCTTGCCAGGCGCTGATGCGCGGTGGCTCCAAGACCTTTTTCGCCGCCTCGCGCGTATTGCCGCCGCGGGTGCGCGCGCCGGCAGCGGCGCTCTATGCCTTCTGCCGGGTGGCGGACGATGCGATCGACCTCAGCAGCGACCAGCAGGTGGCGCTTGCGGACCTTCGTCAGCGCCTGGACGCGGTGTACGCCGGCACGCCACGCGATGCGGTGTGCGACCGCGCACTGGCCTTCGTGGTGGCGCAATGCCGCATCCCGCGCTTGCTGCTGGACGCGCTGCTTGAAGGCTTCGAATGGGACGCAGCCGGACGGCGCTATGAAACGCTCGACGACCTGAGCCACTATGCCGCCCGCGTGGCGGGAACCGTGGGCGCGATGATGGCGCTGGTGATGGACACCCGCAGCCCGGCCGCACTGGCGCGCGCTTGCGACTTGGGCGTCGCCATGCAGTACACCAACATCGCCCGCGATGTCGGCGAGGACGCCAGAGCCGGTCGGCTCTACCTGCCGCGGCAGTGGCTCGCTGAAGTGGGCATCGATGCCGATCCATGGTTGCGCGCACCGACCTTCGGCCCAGGCATTGCGACCGTGGTGCAGCGCTTGCTGGACGCTGCAGACGCGCTGTACCAGCGAGCCGAGCAGGGCGTGTGCGACCTGCCTCGCGACTGCCGCCCGGCGATCCAGGCGGCTCGGTTGGTGTATGCGGAAATCGGCCGCAGGGTCGAAGCCGCTGGAGGCGATTCGGTGACGAGGCGCGCCGTGGTGCCGCATGGCCGCAAGCTGGTGCTGTTGGGGCGCGCATCGTTGGCGCTCGCCTTTGCACCCGGTCGATCGGAGCGCGTCGGATGTGCGTTGCCAGCGGTCCAGTATCTGGTCGATGCAGCAGCCAGTGCCGAGTTGCCGCGCCACACCTTCTATCAGCGCACGGTGCGCGTGATCGACCTGTTCGAGCGGATCGAATCGCGCCAGCGTCCCGGTCTGATGCCGGTGCATGGCGCCGCACGGGGCTGGGCCGGCGGCGACTGACCAGACGCGGGTCAGCAGGGCTCTGAATTGGAAAGCCACCTGCCGTTGATCCTGATCGAGTTGGTGCTGGTTTTCGGCGGCGCATTGCTGTTCGGCTGGTGGCAATTTCGCGAGGTCAAGCGTGACCGGGCTTCTGCGGCGCGCCGCAAGGCATTGGAAGAACAGGCGTCGCAGTCCCTCCCCGACCCGCGATCGGACACGAGCTGACCCCGTTGTAAAGGGGGTTGGAGGCATCCACTTGGATGCTGATAGGATGGCGGCATGCCAGCCAGACCCGCCACCACCGCCACCGCCCCGATCACCCGCCCGGCCGACGAGAAGATCACCATCAACCTCGGCTGTATCGATCTGGGACCGATCGATCTGCTGGTGCAGGAAGGCTTCTACGCCAACCGCAGCGACCTGATCCGCACGGCCATACGCAAGCAGCTCGACCACCATGCCAGCACCGTGCGAGAGGTGGCCAGCCGGCGGATGCTGGTGCTGGGCATCCAGCATTTCACGGTCGAAGACCTGACCGCGCTGCGCGATGCCGGGCAGATGCTCGACCTGCGCGTGCTGGGGCTGGCGAGCTTTGCCGAGGGCGTCACGCCAGCGCTGGCGCTGGCCACGATCCGATCCCTGACGGTGCTCGGCGCCTGGCATGCGCGGCCGGCTGTCAAGGCGGCCCTGGCATCCCGTACTCAATGAGAAAGTCCCACTTGAAAATCAATCTGCAATCCTTCTTGAACCAAGCCACGAGCGCGCCCCGCATCGCCAACCTGATGGCCGCCACCCGCGCGATCCAGTCGGCGCTGGCGTTGACACTTCCGCAGACGCAGACGCCGGCCTGCCGTCCGGCTGCACCCGAAGCGCAGGAGTCAAAGGGCGAGGTGATCGACATCGAAGCGGTAACGCTGAACGATGCCTCACCGTCGGCGGCCGATCGTGTCATCGACCCCGACGGGCGCTTCGTCGAAGGCAGCCACACGACACCGCAGGGCCGACGCGATTACAAGCTCTACATCCCACCGCAGGCTGCCTGGGCGAAGCATCCACTGCCGCTGGTGGTGATGCTGCACGGCTGCACGCAGGACGCCGACGACTTCGCGGCCGGCACCGCGATGAATGCGGCTGCCCGCGAACGGGGTTTGTTCGTGCTGTACCCGCAGCAGTCGGCGCAAGCCAACCCGCAGCGCTGTTGGAACTGGTTCAAGCACAGCCACCAAGCGCGTGAGCGGGGCGAGCCGGCCCTGCTGGCCTCGATGGTGCGCACGGTGATGGCGTCGCAGCCCATCGATCCGGACCGGGTCTGGGTGGCCGGCCTGTCGGCCGGCGGTGCAATGGCCGCGATCCTGGCGCAAACGCATCCGGACTTGTTCGCTGCGGCGGGCGTGCATTCGGGTCTGGCTGCCGGGTCGGCCCGTGACTTGCCCAGCGCGATGGCTGCGATGCGACAGGGCGCATCGACTGCAAGCGATGCAGCCGCGATCAAGGTTCCAACGATCGTCTTCCATGGCGATGCGGACACCACCGTGCATCCCGCGAACGGGACCCAGGCATTCAGCGCCGCGCTCACTGCGGGGAGCAAGCCGGGAAGCGGTGTCGCGGTCGAGCAGCCGGGCCGGCGCAGCGCCACGCGCCGCATCGCTCGTGCCGCCGATGGCAGCGTGCAGGCCGAGCATTGGTTGGTGCAAGGTGCGCCCCATGCCTGGTCGGGCGGCAGCAGCCGGGGTTCGTACACCGACCCCACCGGTCCGGACGCGACGGTCGAAATGTTGCGTTTCTTCAGCCAGCACCCGCGCATTCCTTCTGCGGCTGCAGCAGCCGTTCGCGAGCCGGGGTAGGCCGGTCACGCGCTCGGGCAGCCTGTTGCATCGGCTGCGCAGTGCCGACCCGGCGTTGGCAAGCTGCGCGCTGCGCTGCCAGGGATTCCGGGTGGCCAGCATTGCGATCATGACTGGGTTGATCGTTGCCTCTGCAAGGCCGGCATGGGCGCGGCATGCGACCGGCGTTTCGACAGCCACCGCCGTTGGGCGCTGCGCTTGTTCCTGGTGGTGGGCGGGGTCTGGTTCTTCGGCATCGGGCTGTTGGCCTCGATCGTCGCCAACCAGTGCCCGGCGGGCTTCAACCCAAACCCCTTCAGCGGCCCGTTTCTGAGCGTCCTGTCGTTTGCGCAGTTCCTGCTGCCGCGGACATCGCGTTGGCAGGACGCATCGACACCACCGGCATCGGTGGCGAAACTGTGGTCTTGCGCCGAGCTTGCGCATCCCTTAGTCTGAATGGCTAGCCGTCACCTTCGGCGGTGCAAAAGGAGGGGTCCATGCACATGAAATCCTGTCTGGCCATGGCTGCTGTTGCGGCGCTGGCCACTCTGTCTGACGCGAGCCACGCTCAAGTTCAATCCACGGTGCCGAATGCCTTTGCCGCCACGGCCGGAACGGGCACCTTCCTCGGGCCGCTGGCGAATGCCGCGCGCACCTACCAGTTGCTGATCGACCAGAGCCAGCTGACAGCCCATCTGGGCAACCTGCTGACCGGCATCGCTTTCCGGCTGCCCGCATCGGCCACCGAAGCCTGGCCCGCAGCAGCGTTGACCTTCACGAACTACGACATCCGGCTCAGCAACAGCGTGGCGCCTTCGGCCCGCAGCCTGACTTTCGCCAACAACGTGGTCGGCACGCAGACCTTGGTGCGTGAGGGCAGTCTGAGCGTCACACCCGGCTCGTTCACCAGCGGGGCTTCACCCAATCTGTACGGGCTTGGCATCGCCTTCGACAGCGGCTGGCAATACGACGGCGGCAACCTGCTGATCGAGATTCGCCACACCGGCTTCACCGGCACCAGCCGCAGCGTGGATGCCATGCTGGCCACGGGGGGCTCGGCCGAAGGCTACGGCACGCTTTTCAGTGCCGCATGGACCGGCAACTACGCCGGCGTGTCCGGCTCGCAGGGCAACTTCTCGGTGGTGCAGATCACATCGGCCGTACCCGAACCCGCCACCGTGCTGTTGATGGCACTTGGCGTTGCCGGGCTGCTGGCGCGGCAGCGGCTCGGTTCAACCTCGGTTCACGCACGCCGCGGCATCCGCCAGGGCAGCATCAGCTGAACCGGCCACGACACCACGCGCGGCACGCTCAGGCTCTCGTGCATGGCGACCACATCTTCGCCGAGCACCCGGGCCTGCAACGTGGCGCGGGCGTAGAACGGGGTGTCTTCCAGTGACTGCAGCACACGCGCCGGGGTCGGCGCGTGGTTGCGCATCGTCCGGCTGATCAGCCATTTCGACCGCGGCAGCGGCTGGCGCGGCGGTGCCTCGAAGCCAGTGCTGCTGCCGTCGCGGTTGAAGCGGCGCGCGATGACGCGGTCGTCACCGGTCTTCGGTCGCACGTCGTAGATCACGGTGGTGCTGCCGTCGGCCATCGAGGCGCGTGACCAGTCCCATTCGCGAAACGGTTTGTCGATCGGTTCGTCGCCCTCGTTGCTGTCGAAATAGGCGTTGCCCGACCAGCGCAGCCCCGGTTCCTGCATCTCGACCTCGACCCGTGCGCAGGGCGCGATCGGCCCCCAGCGGTGGCGCCCAGCTGCATCCAACGTGGTGACGAAGGGACACAGGCCGTCGCCGGGGTGCAGCCGCACGCGCCCACGCAAGCGGTGCGGGATCGGCATGCCGCGTTCCTCGATGTCGACGACCAGCGCGTTGCCATCCCAGTGCACACGGCTGGGGCCGATGCGAAAGCTGCTGCGGCTGCGTTCGATCTGGCCCCGCCCGCGTTCGGTCATCGCCCACCGGTCGCTGCCGGCGCCGTACAGCGCCACGTTCAAGCTGCAATGGTTCTCGGGGTCGGCCGCCCGCCCGCCATGCCGTGCCCAGCGGTAGTAGGGCGAGAACACGCTGCCGACGAAGGCGATCAGGGTCAGTCCGAGACGGCCGTCGTCGCTGAGGGCGTCGACGTACCACCACAGGTAACCACCCGGCTCGACCGGCTGGTCGAATGCAGGTGTGCCATCAGGCTGTCGACCACCAACAAGCCGGACATCGCTGCCATCGGCACCCCGGGTCCCGGGTGCACGCTGCCCCCCGCCATGAACAGGTTCGCCACCCGGGTGGTCGAGCCGGGGCGTTTGAAGAGCGCCATCCAGCCATGAGTCGCCGTACCGTACAGGCCCCCTCCCGAGCCCGGGTAGAGGCGCTCGTAATCCTGCGGGGTCGTGCGTTGCCAATGTTGCGGGTCGTGCGGGTCGTGCGTCAGCGTCAGGCCGCAGCGTGACAGCAGGGCCAGGCTGGCTTGTTCGCATCGAAGGATCTCCTCGGGGGGCAGGGTGGCGGTGTCGCCGTCTGGGGGGGCGTTGACCAGCAACAGCAGGCGGTCCTTGCGGGTGCTGCCGGCTTCGTCGACTGGAATTTCGGCCGACGCCGCCGCTGAGGTTGCATCTTTGGGCAGGCCGCGGTCCTGGGCGCACAGATAGACCGTGCCGCGGCGCGGCAGGCGGCGGTGTTTGAAGACATCGTCGAATTCGCTGGCGTAGTCCTTGTCGAAGAACACGTTGTGGCGGTCTGGCACGAAGCTGCCGCCGGTGCGGGTGAGAACGCAGGCGGTCAGCGCCGACAGCGACCGCGATGCGACGGGCCGCTTTTGCACCGCTCCCATCACATCCGGACCCAGCAGGCCTCGCGCCAGCGCATCGGCGTCGCCGTTGTAGACCACGGCATCGGCGGGCCAGCGGCGACCGTCCGCCGCGATGACCGCGCGTGCCCGCCCGGATACGACCTCGATCCGCGCGACGGGTGTCTGGCAATGGATCTCGGCACCGCGTGCAACTGCCAATTCAGCCAACGCATCGGCCAGCTTCTGCATGCCACCGTGCACCGACCAGACGCCGTCCATCTCGACCTGCGCCACCAGCATCAAGGTGGCCGGCGCCGCCCAGGGCGAGGCGCCGCAATAGGTGGCATAGCGCGCAAACAACTGGCGCAGCCGCGGGTCGTCGAAGCGCCTGCCTAGCACGCTCCACAGCGTGGTCAACGGACCCAACGCGGTCAGTTGCGCCAACCCGCGCGGGCCGAGCGCCGTGATCATGCCCGTCACGCTGGGCTTCTGCGACCGGATGTAGGGGCCGGCCAAGGTGTCGTGCACCCGTCGGGCTTCGGCGCGGAAGTGGTCGAACTGCTGCGCGGCACGCGCGCCGGCGAAGCGACCGATGGCATCGCGCGACCGCGCCGGATCGGCATGCAGGTCGAGCTGCTCGCGCTCGGGGTCGGCGCCCCAGGCATGGCGCGCCAGCACCGGCAGCGGCGCCAGCGCGAGGTGCTGCTGCAGCGAGCTGCCGGCGGCTTCGAAGATCTGCTCGAACACCCAGCGCATCGTCAGCACCGTGGGACCGCTGTCGATGGCCAGCCCACCCACCTGGCGCTGCCGCAGCTTGCCTCCCACCGCAGGGCCGGCTTCGAGCAACTGCACATGACATCCACGCTGGGCCAGCAGCAGGGCGCTGACCAAACCACCGATGCCGGCGCCGATCACCACCACACGATGGGGCGCCAGGGCGTCAGCCAAAGTGGCGTCCCCGCCAGCTGCCCTGCAGCCGCTCCGGCACGAAGCGCACAAACATCGACTCGGCGAAGTGCGAGCCTTGCCGCGCCGCATCGACCGCCAGTCGGTGCGCACCCTGTTGGGCATAAGCGCTCATCGCAGCGCTGTCGTCCCAGATGCTGAAGGTGGCCTGGCGCAGCAGCGGCGCTTCACCCAGACCCACCGCCAGCCGGCAGCCGGGCGCGCTTTCGACTGCGCGTTGCGCGGCTGGTGCCATCGACCAGAAGGGGAGCAGCCGGCTGAGGCGGATCGAGCCGCGGGTCAGCGCTGCCACCGGGCCGGTTGTGCTGGCGGTCGGCGGGACCGAATGGGGGGCCGATGGCCATGCGACTCCGGCCCAGCTGCCGCGTGAAGAGATCGGGCGCAGCAGCACCGAGCACAGCTCAGAGGCATGGTCGCGATAGGCCTGCATCACTGCCGACCGATCCAGAAAATCCGTGGCGTTGTCGATGCCGTCGAAGATGGCGTAGACCCCGTGCCGATCGATGCTCGGCTTCAGCCCGAAGCCGCCTTCATGGCCACTGCCCAGCACCTTCGCAAAGCGCAAACCGGGTGTGTGCCGCAGCAATCGCGGCCCGCCGACGATGCGCGACCAGTTCCAGAAAGGATCGGCCGCGGCAACCAGCACCAGGGCCGCCACGGCATGCACCGCTGGCTGTGCGCCTCAGCGCACCGCCACGATGTCGACCCGGCGCGAATCGACGTCGGCGCCGCCGACGACGAACTCGGGCTTCTTCATCTCGATGCGGTTCTTGTCCACTCCGGCTGCGATCAGCGCGCTGCTGACCGCCAGGGCGCGGCGCTTGGCCAGGTCCAGGTTGGCATCGGCGGAGCCGCTTCGGTCGGCATAGCCCGACAACGCCACCCGCATGTCGGGCCGGGTCTGCAGCAGCGCTGCCGCAGCACCGATGGTGTCGCGTGACGGTGTGTCCAGCGACGCATCGCCGACCGCAAACAGGATCTTGCCGAGCACGCTGTTCAGCTCGACTGCTGCTGCAGTTGCGTCGGCCGCTGCTGCCACCGCAGCCGGGCCCGAAGCCGCATCCATCGGCGCCGGCACCGCGGTCATCGTGATTGCCGTGAATGCCGGATAGTCCTTGGCCATCTTGGCGCCGTTCAGGGGCTTGTTGGCACCCTGGTGGCAGGTGGCGCAGTTGACCTTGGCCACATCACCGGTCGGCCCCAGGCGGTGTGCCGGGAAGGTCGACGTCAGCGGCTGGAGGTAGTTGGCGTTCTGATCGCCGACCATGCGAATGCCGTAATAAGCCGTGGCCCGTGCAGGAGGGCCGTCCCAGGACTGGAACGAGCGCGTGTTGTGGCAGTAGGTGCAATTGACCCCCAGCCCCGTCGACATGCTCATCATCAGGCCGTAGGTGTGCTCAGCCTGCTTGACCGAATGGCGATTGCCGGTGGGCAGTGCCGTCGGGCCGTTGACGCGGATATCGGCAATCTTCTTGTTGTCCAGCAAATAGGGCGCAAAGGGATCGAAAGGCAGCGAAGCCAAACCGACCGACTTCGCCGGATGGTTCTGACCACCGTCGTTGCCGAGCATGCCGGTGGCCCGACCGCGCTCCGGCTCCAGGAACCACACGTTCTTCGGAATGTTGTTGCCCCGGTGACAGGTGTAGCAGGTGACACCGGTCTCCGCGACATGGCTCTTCCAGTTCACGTTCAGGTGCTGTGTCATCTGCGTCATCTTGCGCGACACCACCTTCGTGTACTTGGAGTCATCGGCCAGGTTCTGCAGGTTGTGGCAATAGGCACAGCCCTCGTTCGGTGCCACCCAGGCCGTCATGGCCGCCATGGAGCGAGTGAACTCCGCGATGCTCAAGTCGCCCAACACCTGCACGTTCTGGTAGACATCGCGGGCCTTCGGACCGTCGGAGCTGGCTGCGGGCTCCGGCTCGGGTGCGATGTTGCTGGGCGCTGTCAGCGCAACCGAGCGCGGATTGGAGACCTGAACCATTCCGGTGCCGCGGTAGCCGATCTGCTTGGAGTCCACCGGCGGACGCTCGCAGCCAGCCAGCAACAGCAGGGCGGTGGCACCGAAGATGGCGAGTGGTTTCGAGAAGACTGAATTCATGGCTTGACCCCTTGCAGCGTGGCCGGGTCGATCACGGTCGGCCAGACCGCCGGATAACTCGGCGCCACGCCGTGTTTGACCGCCCAAAGGTACCAGTTGTCGACCACGGTGCCGGTCAACAGGATGCCTATCCCTCCCACCAAGGGGCACAAAACCGCGAACCACCATGCCCAGCGGTGAATCGACTCCATCGTGGCGTTGAATCCCATCGTCCAGCGCCAGAAGAGAGCGGCGCGCTCGGACGCGGTGCCGCGGTCGACGATCTGCTCGATCTCGCGGTCGCCGCCGAAGCGGCTGACCGCAAGGATGGTGGCGCCGTGCATCGCGAACAGCAACACCGAGCCGTACAGGAACACGATCGAAAGCGCGTGGAAGGGGTTGTAGAAGAGGTTGCCGTAGCGCAGCGAGAAGGCCGCTGTCCAGTCCAGGTGCGGGAAGATGCCGAAGGGCACCGCCTCCGCCCAGCTGCCCATCAGCACCGGACGGAAGAAGCCCAGCACCAGGAACAGCCAGATGGCTGCGGCAAAGGCCCAGGCCACATGGGTACCCATGCCCAGCACGCGCGCCCGGCGATAGGTTCGCGCCCACCACAGCAGGATCGACGTGGTCAGCAAGCCACCAGTCACCAGCCACCAACCGCCTTCGTTCATCGGCGGGAAGTGCAAGCCGTAGGCGGGCGGTGGCGGCTCGAGCGCCAGCCAGAACAGTTGGCGAATGAATTGGACCGGGTCCCAGCCGACCGAAGCCAGCATGTTGAAGCCGATGATGTTGAAGGCCAGCGTGCCCAGCATCAGCGACGCGATGCCCAGGCCCCCCAGGTAGATCGGCCCGATCTGCGCGTTGCCGAGCCGACCGAGCAGGTGGCTAAAAGCGGGAATGCCGGTACGCGGACTGTTGTCTGCGGGCAATTCCACGCCCAGGCTGACCGGCCCGCGCGCCTGCACGGTGGTGAAGAGGTTCTGGTACTGAGCCATCGCTGATGCTCCTGGGGGTCAGATGGGGTGTGTCTGTGGCCGCGTGTCGAGCGGTTTGCTCTGCGTCGCGGCTTCTGCGTTCACTTCCAGATCGGCAATTGAAGCCACCAGCCCCACCACTCGGGCCAGCCGCGGGTCCAGAACGGACCGCTGATGACGATGCACACCGCGCTGAAAAAGACTGCCGCCAGCGCCAGGAACAGCCCAAGCCGGTGGATGCCGAGGGTGCCGACCGAGTAGCCGATGAAATCACGGAAGAACGTGTCTTCGTGGTCCGGTGTCTTCACCACCTGACCATTGCCGGGGTTGGTGGACGACAGCACCAAGCCGCCGTGGATCGACAGTGCGAAGGTGGTGGTGAAAAAGAAGGTGATGGCCAGCATGTGGGCCGGGTTGTAGTGGAAGTGCAGGTATTGATACCCGACGTTCGATACCCAGTCCAGGTGGCTGAAGATGCCGTACGGAAATCCATGTCCCCAGGCACCCAGCAACACCGGGCGGATGATCACCAGCGACACATAGGCCAGGATCGCGACTCCGAAGGCAGCGGGTACGTGATACCCCATGCCGAGTTTTCGGCAGATTTCGACTTCGCGTAGCGCCCAGGACACGAAGGCCCCCAGGGCACACACGGAAATCAACTGCCAGAGCCCGCCTTCCATCAGCGGCGCCATGCGCAGGCCGTATTTGAGGTCGGGTGGCGCGATGCTGATCTGCCACAGATTCCAGGTCGGTCCCTGCGAGGCGCCCCACAAGATCATGGCGGTGCCGAGGAACGTGAAGAAGATCGTGGTGACGCCGAAGAAGCCGACGTAGAACGGCCCGACCCAGAAGTCGAACAGATTCCCCCCGACCAGGGTGCCACCGCGAACGCGGTATTTTCTTTCGAAACTGAGCATGGCCATATCTAGTCTCCATCCTGCACGCGATGCCGGGCACGGCATTCGCGGCGGTGCGAATTGGTATTCAAGGAGGGCGGAGCCGGAACGACTGCTGACTTTTTAAAACTCGTTCCGGCCCCATCCATCCGCTGCGGCACAGCGTGCTGCACCGCAGGTCTTGCGGCAAAGCAGTGCTTACTGTCGCGGCGCCATCGTGCCGGCGGGCAGCGGTGCGTTTTGCTGCATCGTCACCGTGGCGCGGGCCTTGGGGCCGTCGAGCCAGTTGTAGGTGGGCGTGCTGAGCAGGATGAGGTGAATCATCGCTGCCAAGCCGAACAGAAAAACGCCCTGAACGACCATCGCGCGCAGCGGGTCGTACAAACGCCAGATTCTCCACATGATTGTTGATACTCCTAGTTGAGGTAGGACATAAAGGTGTAGACAGCCGCCTTGACACCGCCGATCACGGACGGTGCGTTTTCAGCCCCGGGAAGCCAGCTGCGCCATTGCCAGCCCAACGTTTGCGCGACAAGCGCGATCACGAGGAAGATCGAGAAACCCACCGCAAAGATCACGTGAAAGGTGGTTGAATCCCTTTTCACAAAGCCTTGCAGAGAGCCGTTCGTTGTGCTGGTCATGGAGAAACTCCTTCTTCAGTGGCTGGGGGTCAGCCGCCGATTTTTTTGAATCGGTTCGTACAGTCAGAGCCAGGGACGCCAGATCCAGACCAGGATGTGCGCGACCACGGCGATTGCCGTGAAGCCGATGAACCCCTGTGTCCAGTACTGGTGAAATTCCTGGGCTTCGTCGTCGGTCAGGCCGGAAATCGAGCCCTGTCGCATAGCCATAGGATTAACTCCTTACAGTTGGCCTGTCGGCCACAACCGCGCGTTCAGCCTGCGCAGCAAAGGCGGTCGTGGCAGGCGCCACGACGTTCGGAACCGGCAGCGGCATGAAGCGCTGCGCGGCATGGTTCGGTGTGAGGCGGCTCATGCGGTCACCTCTTGCGTCACGGATGCCGCCACTGGCGCAATGCCGTGGGTGCGTTGCATCCGTTCGATCGAAACCCGCACCTCGCCGGCGCGGCGCGCATCGGATTCGGCGCGGTCGCGCAGTTGCTTGGCAACGCTGATCTGCACCAGCACCGGCTGGCGAGCCACCAGTTCGTTCAGCAGCGCTTGGGCGTCGTCGTCCCAGGGGCAGGGCGCATCGCCTTGGCGCGCGGGTGTCGCATCGACCGCATGGTCCAGATCGGTGCCCAGCGGCAGGATGTGAAACAGAGCGTCGAAGAGCGCGTTGCAGAACTCCTGCACCAGGTAGGTGGCGCCGGCATAACCCATGAACGGCGTGCCGGTGTGGCGGCGGATGATGGCGCCGGGAAACGACGCCGGGATGTAGGCCGGCTTCGGACCGTGGCCACCGGAGCCGATCTCGGCCAGGTACATGCGTTCGTTGTAGCTGCCGAACATCACCAGCGGCGTTTGCTCGTGCGTCAGGCGGCGCACCTCGTCGTTGTCGGTCTTGCTGCCGGCGGTGCGGGCAATGGCGAAGCTGCAGGGCAGGCCGAGCTCGACTTCCAAAAAGTGGCGAATGCCGCGGGTGTAGGTTTCGTTGGCCACCACCGCAAAGCTGGCGGTGCCGAAGAAGTCCTGAGTGACGCTGCGCCACAGGTCCCAGATCGGCTTGATCGTGGTGTGCTTTTCCCGGGCGATGAAGGGCTCGGGATCGAGGTTCAGCAACTCGCCCAACTGGCGCAGGAACGCCGTGGTGCTGTGCAGACCGATCGGCGCTTGCAGGTAAGGGCGCTCCAGCGCTTCGCACAGCATGCGGCCGTACTCGCGGTACATGCAGATGTTGACATCGGCTTCGACCAGACGCGAGACATCGGCCAGGTGGCTGCCCAGCGGAAACACCATATTCACTTCGGCGCCGATGCCTTGAACCAGGCGGCGAATCTCGGCCAGATCGCTGGGCATGTTGAAGGTGCCGTAGCAGGGGCCGATCAGGTTCACCCGCGGCTTCTCACCAGCGGGGCGCTCGGAGAACGGCGTGCGCTGCGGCACCTTGCGCAAGCCGTATTGCGTCCACAACCAGAACATCGCGCGGTTGGCGCATTGCCACTGGTCTTCGTCGATGGTGCGCGGTAGAAAGCGCTGGATCGTCGTGCCTTCGGGAGTCACGCCGCCGCCGATCATCTCGGCGATGCTGCCGGTGACCACCACGCTCGGCAGGTCCGGGTCGAGCGCTGCATGGGCGCGTTTCATGGCGCCTTCGGTGCCTTCGCGACCCAGTTGCTCTTCGGCCAGGCCGGTGACGACGATCGGCAATTCGTGCGGCGGCAGCGCGTCGGTGTAGTGCAGCACGCTGGTCACCGGCAGGTTCTCGCAGCCGACCGGGCCGTCGATGATCACCTGCAGACCCTTGATGGCGGTGAACACGTAGACCGCACCCCAGTAGCCGCCTGCGCGGTCGTGGTCGATGACGTAGTTCAGCTTCGGGCCGCCTTGCGTGGCGGTGGGCGCAGCGGCTGTGGCGATCGGGTTCAAATCATCGCCTCCGCGTTGCGCTTCTTCATGATCTTGATGACCTGGCGGCGCGTCTCGGCCCGGAACTCGGGCCGCTCCTGCGGGGTGCCTTCCCAGACGCCGGCCTTGTCGCCGCTGCCGGTGTCGTCGAAGAAGGCGCGCATCTGCTCGAAGCGGCCCTTGTTGGCGATGGCGGCGTTGACCACCTGTGCCAGCGATCCGGCACCCGCCGGACCCATCAACGGGCGGGCCGAGATCAGGTTCGTGAAGTACAGCGCCGGGATCGTCGCGGCCTTGGCGGCCTGCACCACCGGCGTGGTGCCAATGGCCAGATCGGGCTTGAATTCGCGCACCGCGGCGATGTCCTGCTCCAGCGTGGCGCGAAACTGCACATGCACCCCACGCGCTTGCAGCCATTCCAGATCGGGTGCCGACCATGGCGTCTTCGGGCAGGCGCTGCCGACATAGGGCACCTCGGCGCCGCTTTCGATCAACAGCCGCGCCACCAGCAGTTCGCTGCCTTCGTAACCGCTGAGGGTGATGCGGCCCTTGATGGGCGCTTTGGCGAGAACCGCCTTGATGACCGGCAGGAAGCGGTTCTTGGCCGCGTCGATCATCGCCTGCGGCACATTCGTCGCGTTGCCGATGGCTTGCAGCCAGGCCTCGGTGCCGTCATGACCGACCGGAGCGGATGCGACCACCGTGCGACCGGCGGTCTGGAACTCACGCACGCTGGCCGTATAGAACGGGTGGATCGCTGCCACCGCCGCGCAGTCGAGCGCGGCATACAACTCGCGCCATTCGCGGGTCGGCACCGTGGGTCCTGAAGCCAGTCCCATCGGCTCCAGCATCGCGCCGATGATCATCGGGTCGGCCGGGAACATCTCGCCCAGCAACGACACCGTGGGCTTGCTTGCGACCCCGTTTCTGGGGGCGGTCACCGGACCGGCTTCGGCTTCGGTGCGGGCATAGCGCAACATCGCGCCGGCCAGCACATCCTTGGCTTCGGCATGGGTCGGCACGCCGAACCCCGGCACATCGATGCCGATGATGCGCACGCCGTTGATGGCTTTGGGCAGCAGCTGCAGCGGCACCCCGCTGGCCGTCGGCACGCACAGGTTGATGATGACGATCGAGTCGTAGCGTGCCGGGTCGGCCTTCGCATGCACCGCATCACGGATGTCTTCGAACAGCTTGCCGGTCACCAGTGATTCACTGTTGAAGGGCACATAGCCGACACTGCGGCGTGCACCGTAGAAATGCGAGGTGAAGGTCAGCCCGTAGACGCAGCAGGCACTGCCCGACAGGATCGTGTGCGTGCGGCGCATGCGCAGACCGACGCGCAGCGAACCGAAAGCGGGGCACATGCTCTGCGGCTGTTCGTGCGGACCGGCCTTGTCGGCCAGCGGATAGTCGAGTGCGTACTGCGCCAGCGTCTCGCTCTTGCCGGCCGCTTGCGCAGCGGCATGCATCTGATCACGGCCGCTGTGGCAGCCATGACCGTCGCCTTCGAGGGCGGCGGGTTGCGGGACGTTGGGCTGATCGCTCATGAATGCTCGATCAGGCAGCGTCGTAAACCACTTCGAGCGTCGGCTTCACGACCTCGTTCTTGCCCACCATGTCGAACACGGTGGCTGGTTCCATCTTGAAATTGCGGCCGGTGACTTCGGCGCTGAACAAGCCCAACAACTGGTCTTGCGTTTGCGGCTTCGGACGCACCGGTGGTGCTTCACCGACGTTGGTCGCGAGCTCCTCGAACAACGACGCCCATTGCGTGCCGGGCCGGCCGATGATTTCGTAGCTGGCGCTCTTGCGGCGGATGTCTTCGTGCGCCGGAATCGCTGCCAGCACCGGGATGCCGGCGGCTTCGGCGAAGGCCGCGGCCTCGCCGGTGCCGTCGTCCTTGTTGATCACCATGCCGGCCACGCCGACGTTGCCGCCCAGCTTTCTGAAGTACTCGACCGCGCTGCAGACGTTGTTGGCCACATACAGGCTCTGCAGGTCGTTGCTGGCGACCACGATCACCTTCTGGCACATGTCGCGGGCAATCGGCAAGCCGAAGCCACCGCAGACCACATCGCCCAGAAAGTCGAGCAGCACATAGTCGAAGCCCCAGTCGTGGAAGCCCAGCTTCTCCAGGGTTTCGAAGCCGTGGATGATTCCGCGACCGCCGCAGCCACGGCCGACTTCCGGCCCGCCGAGTTCCATCGCATAGACACCGTCGCGCTTGAAGCAGACATCGCCGATGGCGACCGCTTCACCGGCCAGCTTCTTCTTGCTGCTGGTTTCGATGATGGTGGGGCAGGCCTTGCCGCCGAACAGCAGGCTGGTGGTGTCGCTCTTCGGGTCGCAGCCGATCAACAGCACCTTCTTGCCTTGCTGCGCCATCATGTAGCTGAGGTTGGCGAGCGTGAAGCTCTTGCCGATGCCGCCCTTGCCGTAGATCGCAATGATCTGGGTTTCTTTGGTGACCGGGCCGGTGGCCACGGGATCGGGCTCGATGGCGGCTTCGGCGCGCAGGGCTTCGCGAGAAATGAATTTCACGGTAGCCGTGGCGGGGATCGTGCTCGTCGACATCATTGCAACGTTCTCCAGTCCAGGATCATCTTCAAACAGGCGGCATCGCCGAAGGCGGTGCGGTAGGCGCTGTCGGCTTGGGTGGCCACGTCGTGGTGCGTGATCAGGCCGTCCAGCGACAAGCGCCCGTCGGCGGTCAATTCGGCAATGGCCAACATGTCGGACCGGTGCCATTCGGCTGCGGTGCGGATGCGGGCTTCGCGCATGAATGCGGGAGCGAAGTCGAAGGCGAGCCGCTCGCTGTAGAAGCCGGCCAGCACCACCTCGCCGCCGCGCGCCAGGCGGGCAATGGCGGTGTCGAGGATCCCGCAATCGCCGCTGACGTCGTAGATGGCGCGGTAGTCGCGTCGCGGGTCGTCGTCCGGGCTGATCACGTCGTAGCCGTTGGCGCCGCTGACCCGCGCCGGGTTCAATTCCCACACGGTGGGGGCGTCGAAGCCGGCGGCCACCACCAGGCGAGCCAGCAAGCGGCCCAGCACGCCGTGACCGACGATCAGATCGGGTGGGGCATGGGCCGTGGTTTTGCCGCCGCCAGACACCGCGTGATAGGCCGTTGCGGCCAGTGCCAGCAGCACCGATTCGGGCCCGGTGGACTCGCTGATCGGGATCGTCTTGGCGTTCGGCACCACCACCTTCGATGCCGCACCGCCGAAGAGGCCGCGCACTTCACCGTAGCAGCGGGCGCCGGGCACGAACACCCGCTGACCGATGGCGGCCTGCGCCGAACGCCCGGCTTGCACCACACGGCCCACCGACTCGTAACCCGGCACCAGCGGATAGCCCATGCCGGGGAACACCGGCATGCGCCCGGTCCACAGCAGCCGCTCGGTGCCGGTGGAGATGCCGCTCCAGTCGATGTCGACCACCACATCGTCGTCACCGGGCTCGGTCAGCAGCAGGCTGGACAAGCGCAGCGATTCAGGCTTTTCGAGAACGACGGCGTGGGTGTTCATGGCAAAAAACGTTGCGGGAGGCGGGTGAGGCGGGTGAGGTCCGTTGCGATTTCGTCTGGTCTGAGTGTCATCTTATGCTGACGCATTAAAGTGTCAAGCTAGATTTACGCTTAGTTCGATTTTGTTTGCGCTTGCTGAGCCAGCGGTCGTCGGGCGGTCAGCAATCCCACCTGCAACGGCAAGGGCGTTGCATGCTCGCGCACCCCCTCGAAGCCGGCGGCTTCGACCATCCGGGCGAGCTGTTCTGCACTGCGCGGGCGCCCACCCTGCATCGCCAGCAGATAGAAGCCGAAGTAGGCGTCGCCCATGCGGGTCGCGCCCGCTGCGCCGGCCATCGGCTCGGCCAGCAGCAGGGTGCCGCCAGGCGGCAGGGCGTCGTACACCGCCTTCAGCAATCGCAGGGCGCGTTCATCGGGGTGGTCGTAGACGACCCGCACCAGCGAGATCAGATCGGCGCCACGCGGCAGGGGCTCGTGCACGAAATCGCCGCCATGCACGGCCGCGCGTGCGGCCAGGCCAGCGGCACGGAGCGCTGCGCGCGCTGCCGGCACCACGCCGGGCAGATCGAAGAGCATCAGCTGCAAGGCGGGTGCGCGCTGCGCAGCCGCAATCAGGAAGCGCCCCTGGCCACCGCCCACATCCAGCAGGCAACGAAAGCCGCGCAGGTCGATGGTGTCCAGCACCTCGTCGGCCACCAGCGGTTGCGACGCCGACATCAGCGCGGAATAGGGATCGACCTGCTCGGGCTGCAAGGCACCGGGCGCTGCGGCACTGGCATAGGCCCAATAGCGCGACAGCGCCGGGTGGTCGATGTCGCCGCGCAACAACGCCACCGGGTCCTGGAGGTCGGCGTAGAGGATCGCGTGGTGCTCGACCATCGCATGCAGAGCCGGGTTGGCCACCATCGGCGCACCGAGCTTGCCGAGTCCATAGCGCTTGCCCGCCCGATGCTCGACCAGGTCCAGCGACAAAGCCGCGGCCAGCAGGCGCTCGGTGTTGTGCAACGGCAGCTCCAGCGCCCGCGCCAGCTCGGCCGCGGTCAACGGTCCGTGCGCCAGGCGTTCGAACAGGTCGAGCCGCACGCAGGCCAGCAGCACCTGGGTGTAGACGAAGCCCGACACCAGGTCGAAGAGGTCACTGGCGCGGCGCCGCGCCAGCGGGCGCATCAACGGGTTGCGCGCCGCGCGGCGCCTGAAAGCAGGGCTCGTGAGCAGGCGGTCGCGCCAGGCTTGCCAGCGTGACTGCAGGCGCTCTCGAAGGCGTCGGTGCCAGCGCACGCTGGTCGACGCGGCCGCACCGTGCAGCGCTGACGGCAGCGGCAGTTCGCTCATCGACTCGCCTTCAAAGTCTCAAGCGGCCATGGCCAGATCGCGCACCGTGGTCTTCGGCACCAGCCGCTCGGACTCGGAGTGCACCAGCCCGCGCAATGCGTCCGCACCCTTGCAGTCGGGAATGGCTTCGACCGCATTCGCCAGCAACCGGTCGAA
Organism: Burkholderiales bacterium; assembly: GCA_038258365.1. Lineage (GTDB taxonomy): Bacteria > Pseudomonadota > Gammaproteobacteria > Burkholderiales > Burkholderiaceae_C > Rubrivivax. The sequence goes on from JBBSPW010000005.1 coordinate 37,801, forward strand.
GTGGTGAATGGCGCCTGACAAGCCGAGTTCGGTGGCCGAACTGGGTCGGCACAGTGCCATGTCCTGGCCGTTCGGCTTGCCCAGCAAGGCCGGGTCCAGCACCACGTCGCGGATGTCGTCGGCCACCTGGTAGGCCTCGCCCAGGCACAAGCCGAAGTCGCACCAGGGCTGTGGGTCCGCGCCTGCGGCCAGCGCCCCGGCTTCGGTGCAGGCAGCGAACAAAGATCCGGTTTTGGCGCGCTGGTAGGCCGGCAGCGCCACGAAGGGCTCGCACTCCCAGGCCTGACCGGCAACGATGCCGCCCGGTGGTGCGATGCGTCTGGCGATCGCCAGCAGCAACGGAGCCAGCCGCTGCGGCGCCGCGCCTGCATGCTCGGCCAGGGTCTGAAACGCCAGCACGATCAGCGCGTCGCCGGTCAGCACCGCGATCCGTTCGCCATAGGCCGCATGCACCGACGAGACCCCGCGCCGCATCGCTGCGTCGTCGAAGCAGGGCAGGTCGTCGTGCACCAGCGACGCGCAATGCAGCAGCTCGATCGCAGCGGCAGCGGCATCGGCGAGGCGCGGCGCGTCGTCGCCACAGGCTTGCGCAACTGCGAGGCACAAATGCGGGCGGATGCGGGCGCCGCCAGGGAACACCGCATGGCGGATGGCAGCCGCCAACCGCGGCGGGTGGGCATGGGCAGCGGTGCTGCGCTCACCGGCGCGAAGGGCGCACCACAAGCTGTCGTCGATTCGTTGGCGAGCCTTCATTGTCGGGTCCGTCCTGGTTCGGGTGGGTCGGGGAGCAGCTGCTTCGAGCGTCGCGTGGCCCGAAGTGTCCATCGAAAACGCCCAAAGTGTCAGTCTAGGTTGTCATTTTTTGTTGTCAACCAAAGCAGACACATCTAAGATGCGGCGCATGCCCACCTTCTGCACTTGGGAGTCGATCGCATGACCGTGCTGGCTCTCGGCCTGAACCACCAGAGCGCGCCGCTGGACCTGCGCGGTCACTTCGCCTTCTCGCCAGCACAACTGCCGCAAGCGCTGCGTTCGTTGCGCGAGCGGCTGCACCGCGCCGCCGCAGAAGTCACGCTGCTGTCGACCTGCAACCGCACCGAGCTGTATGTGGCCAGCAACGCCGCGGACGGCCCCGCCAGCGCTGCCGACCTGGCACGTCCGGCGCTGGACTGGCTGGCCGAACAGGGCGGCATCAGCGGCGCGCAGCTGGCCGACCATGCCTATGTCAACGAAGACAGCGGCGCGGCACGGCATGCCTTCCGGGTCGCGGCGGGGCTTGATTCGATGGTGCTGGGCGAGCCGCAGATCCTCGGTCAGATCAAGACCGCGGTCAGGGAAGCGGGTCTGGCCGGCACCTTGGGCAGCACCTTGCACCAGCTCTTCCAGCGCTCGTTCTCGGTGGCCAAGGAGGTGCGCAGCGCGACCGAGATCGGCTCGCATTCGGTCAGCATGGCGGCCGCCACCGTGCGGCTTGCTTCGCAGCTGTTCGAGGACCTGAGCCAGGTGCGCCTGCTGCTGGTTGGCGCTGGCGAGATGATCGATCTGATGGCCCAACACTTCGCCAGCCGCCACCCGTTGTCGATCACGGTCGCCAACCGCACGCTGGAACGCGGCGAGACGCTGGCAGCGCGTTTCGGCGGCGAGGCCATGAAGCTGGCCGATCTGCCGCAGCGGCTGCACGAGTTCGATGTGGTGGTGTCCTGCACGGCCAGTTCACTGCCGTTGATCGGTCTCGGTGCGGTCGAGCGGGCGTTGAAAGCCCGCAAGCGCAAGCCCTTCTTCATGGTCGACCTGGCGGTGCCGCGCGACATCGAACCCGAAGTCGGCGGCCTGTCGGATGTCTATCTCTACACCGTCGACGATCTGGCTGCGGTGGTTCAGACGGCGGGTGTGCGCCGCCAGTCGGCGGTCGCGAAGGCCGAGGAGATCGTCGATGCGGGTGTGCGCGGCTTCGCCCACTGGCTCGACCAGCGCAGCAGCGTGCCGCTGATCTGCGCGCTGAACCAGCGCGCCGACCATTGGCGCGATGCCGAGCTGCAGCGCGCGCGGCGGCTGCTGGCGCGCGGGCAGGACATCGACTCGGTGCTGGAGCAGATGGCACGCGGGCTGACCGCAAAATTGATGCACGGCACGCTGACCGAGTTGCGGGTTGCCGATGGCAGCCAACGCGAGGCAGTGGCCTGCACCGTGTCGCGCATGTTCAACCTGGATTCGCCCGGGTCACGCGCCGCGCACTGAGAAGCTGAGCGATCAGACTCCGGGATAGACCCGTGCCCCGGTGCCCCTCAGCCCGGTGTCCAGCGGGCAGAGGGGCCACCGCAGCTTGCGGCAGTCGAACAGCGCGCAGTCAGACCCGGTGACACCGCCGCTGTCGCATTCCACCAAGCCGCAACCGAGCGGCTCGAAGCTGGGGCGGCCGTTCATGCGCGACCTCAGGATCCCATCGTCGAAGGTGGGGGCTCGAGCTGCAGGCAAAGGGGCGAGAAGGTGTTGGCTTCGGGGTTCAGGCAGGCAGGGGCGAGCTTCATGCGGCACTCCGGTCGGGCAGCAACGAAGCGATCAAAGATCCGACCCGCACGGGCTGCTCTTCATGCGCCAGATGTCCGAGCCCCTGCAAGGGATGCAGCGTCGCCGCCGGCAGCATCGCCGCCAGCCGCACGGCTTGCTGCGGTGGCACCGTGCGGTCGTGGCTGCCGGCCAGCAGGTGCAGTGGCGCCCGCAAACGCGGCAGCGATGCGGCCAGGGTCTGCAAATCCCACTGCGCCATCATCGCCAGCGCGCCGGCCGCATGCGCCGGGCTGGCCAGCAAACGACCGTAGAGGCGCCGGCCTTCGGCATCGACCGCCGATCCGGTGCTGGCGAGCAGGCCCTGCAGCACGAGCGGCCGGGTGCTGCTCCAGGCGAACAAGCGCGGCACCACGGACCGGCTCGCCAGCAAGCGGGTCAGCGGCGTGGCCACCGCGCCGGCCACACCGGCGAGCGGCAGCAAGGCGCCGTTGATCGCCACCAACGTGGGCCGCGTCGAGCGGGCGGCATCGGACATCGCCTGCTCACCCTCCAGCGCCATCTGAACAGCCAGCGCCGCTCCGGCGGAATGCCCCACCACCATGGCGGGTCGCACACCCTGTGTCTGCAGCAAGGCAATCAGCGCACCTGCCACCGCCACGATCGATGCCTGGCCCGGCGCCGCAGCGGAAGTGAAACCATGACCCGGCAGGTCCATCGCCAGCACACCCGCTTGCCGCGCCAGCAGCGGTGCCAGGCCGCGCCACGAATGGGTGGCGGCGCCGGTGCCGTGGATCAACAGCACCCACGGCGCTGATGCGCAAGGCGGCTCCCAGCGCTGCAGGTGCCAGCGGATGCCGCCGGCATCGACGAAATGGCTGTGCCCACGGTGCGGCCAGTCCTGCCCGTCGCGGGTCCAGTCCAGGCAATCGGCAATCGAAGCGGCCATCGATGCGGCTCAGCGCCCCGGCATCCGCCGCACGGCTTCGGACAATGCAGCCGATCCGGCATGGGGCAGGGCGCGGTAGGCACCGCCCAGCGCAGCAGCCAACTGGCGCGCCGCATCGGCGGGCTGCGGCGAGGTGTCGATCACCAGCGTGGACAGCCCGGCGGTGCGCAGCTGCCGGGCCATCGCGATCGCATCCGCACCGGCCTGGGCGCGGCCGGGCGAGCCATCACGGGCGATGTTGGCCCGGCCGTCGGTCAGCAGCACCAGCACCGGCGCCGCGCCACTGCGCCGCACCTGCAGCGACAGCCGCAGCGCGGCTTCGAGCCCGGCTGCAAGCGGGGTGCCACCCCCACCGGGCAGGGCGGCCAGACTGCGCTTGGCCCGCACCAGCGAACGGGTCGGCGGCAGCAGCACCTCGGCGGTGCGGCCCCGGAAGGCGATCACCGCGACCTGGTCGCGGCGCACATAGCAATCGGCCAGCAGCAGGTTGATCGCACCCTTGGCTTCGGCCAGGCGATGCAGCGCCGATGAACCCGAGGCGTCGATCAGGAACAGCGTGGCGGTGGCGGCGCGCTGCTGCAGCCGCGCCACGCGCAGGTCGTCGGCTTGCACATGCAGCCGGCCCGCGGGCTTGGGGCGCTCGGCCTGCCGCAGCCGTTGCCAGGGGGCGGCCGCGCGCAAGGTCTCGACCAAGGCCAGCCTGGCACCGCCTTTGGGCAACCCGCGGCGCGCACCCATGGGTCGGCCGCTGCGGGCCGACGCGGCCAGCACGCCGATCCGGCCGGCCTGTGCGTTAGTGCTGTGGCTGTGGTCGCGCAGCGCCGCCAGCAGTTGGGCCGGCAGTGCCGAGACCGCGGCTTCGACGAGGCGGTCTTCCAGTGCCTGAGCCGACGCGGATGCGGGCTCCGGGTCGGCGGGTGGTGTTGTTTCGGGCGAGTCAGACGCAGAGGGCTCGGCGTTGTCGGGCTCGGGTGCGGGAGCCGGATCGGATGGCGGCGCAGGAGGGGGTCCGGGCGGGGGCTCGGTCGGGGATTCGGGCGGCGTTTCGGGCCGGGGTTCAGGCGCTGGCTGCGACTCCCGTTCAGCCGCCGGCAGCCGCGTGGCCCTCGGTGCCAGCACCAGCCGCACCGCCAGCATCGCATCGTCGTCCGTGACCGCAGACGCCCCCCGCAAGGCCGCTGCTGCCCGAGCGGCGCGCAGCGTCAGCAGACTGGCCCGCGGCGAGTCCACGCCCAGTTGCCAAGCGGTGGCGCAAATCGACTGCAGCACCGCGTCGTCGATCCGCACCCGCGGCAACAAGGTGCGCGCCGCCTGCACGTCATCGCCATCGGCGACCGCGGCGCCGGCATCGCGCAGCGCCACCGACTCCAGGTCGATGTCGAAGGCGAGCCGGTCCATCAAGCCCGGCGCCAGTGCGTCGTCGTCGGCACCGCCTTCGTCGAACGCGATCAGCGCCACGCGAGCCGGCCAGCGGGCCCCCAGCCCGTCGCGTTCGAAGCCGACTTCGCCTTCGTCCAGCACCGTGGCCAGACGGGCAGCGGTGCCGGGCGGCAGCCGCTCGGCCATCGGCAGCAGCAGCAGCCCACCATCGGTTTCGGCCAGCAAGCCGCGCTGCGCCACCGGGCGACCTTGCGCCAACGTCGCGGCCAGGTCCAGGCCGCCCAGCAGGCGGTCGTCGGCGATCTGGCAGGGCATTCGGCGCACCCGTTGCTCGGCCGGCAGCAAACGTCGCAGTTGCTGCACCCAACGGTCTCGCACCGGCCCGGCACCAGCGCGCAAGGCCAGGCCGCCGAGCCCGGCCGGGTCCACTGCCAGCAGCGCCGCGGCCGATGCCGCGAGCACCCAGGGGTCGACAACCGGGTCCGCAGTCCCAGCCACATCGGAAGCTGCGGCAACCGCTGCAGCACCGTTCTCGGGCTGCAGGTTGTTCACGCTCCGAAGGTTTCGGCCAACACGCGGTCGACCCGCGCGCCGGCGTCGGTGTCGTCCAGCGGATCGCGCCGCAGCCGGTGGCGCAGCGCGGGTTTGGCGATGCGGCGCAGGTGGCTGTCGATGACCGTGCCGTCGCCGTCCAGCGCGGCCAATGCACGGGCCGCGCGGATCAAGGTCAACTCGCCGCGCAAGCCGTCGGTGCCGAGTGCCATGCACACGGTGGCGGCGCGTTCCAGCGCCGCATCGGGCACCGCCACATCGGCCAGCCGGCCGCGCGCCGCCACGATCCGGCGCCGCAGCTTGTCGTCTTCCTTGCGCCACGCGAGCATGAACGCTTCCGCGTCGGTTTCGAAGGCATCGCGGCGCCGCACGATCTCGATCCGCGGCCCCAACTCCTGTGGGGTGCGCACCTCGACCGACAGGCCGAAGCGGTCCAGCAGTTGCGGGCGCAACTCGCCTTCTTCGGGGTTGCCGCTGCCCACCAGCACGAAACGCGCCGGGTGGCGCACGCTCAGGCCTTCGCGTTCGACCACGTTCTCGCCCGATGCGGCCACATCGATCAACAGATCGACCAGGTGGTCTTCCAGCAGGTTGACCTCGTCGATGTAGAGAAAGCCTCGATTGGCGCGCGCCAGCAAACCGGGCTCGAAAGCCTTGACGCCGGCGCTCAAGGCGCGCTCCAGATCGAGCGCGCCGACCACCCGGTCTTCGGTGGCACCCAACGGCAGGTCGACCACCGGCACCGGCACCAGCTTCGACTTCGGCTTGCCGTCCAGCTTCAGCCTGGCGCAGTCTTCACAAGCATCCGCACGGTCGGCCGGATCGCAGCCATAGCGGCAACCCACCACCGCGTGCATTTTCGGCAGCAGCGCCGCCAGGGCGCGCACCGCAGTGCTCTTGCCGGTGCCGCGGTCACCGAACACCAGCACCCCGCCGATGCGGGCATCGACGGCTGCGGCGAGGATCGCCAGCTTCATTTCGTCCTGGCCGACGATGGCTGAAAACGGGAAGGCAGGGCGACGGCTCATCGGTGGTGCACATTCATACAGCGGACTTGCGATTGTGGGTGGCCTTCGACCGGGCGCTGCCTTCCGGGTCGGACGCCTTTTCGGCACGCATGACCCGCTTGCGCGCCCGGCGCACCGCCAACAGCACCGCAATCGCCACCAGCGGCACCGCCAAGCCCGTCACCACATCGGGCTGCCATGGCATGCCGCCGGCCTTCAGCGCCTTGGCGACATACCCGACCAGGCCGACCGCGTAATAGGTGATGGCCGCCACCGACAGCCCTTCGACGGTTTGCTGCAGCCGCAGCTGCAGCTTGGCGCGCCGGTCCATCGACGCCAGCAGCGACTGGTTCTGGCGTTCGCGCAAGATGTCCACCCGCGTCGACAGCAAACCACTGGCTTGCGCCACGCGTTCCGACAGGTCGTGCAGGCGCTGCGAGACGGTGTTGCAGGTGGCCACCGCGGGCACGAAGCGGCGCGACATGAACTCTTCGATGGTTTGCAGACCGGGCAGGCGTTGCTCCCGCAATTCGGCGATCCGGCGCCGCACCAGCGCGTCGTAGGCCTTGCAGGCGCCGAAGCGGAACTGGCTGGCCGACAAGCCGCTTTCGATCTCGGCGGCCAGCTGCGTCAACTGCTGCAGCAGCGCTTCGTCGTCGCTTGCTCCGGGCTGCCCGGATTGGCCTGAATGGCCGGACATGCTGCCATCCGTCAGGTGCGCAAGCGCTTGCTCGATCTGCACGATGCGGGGCGACTGGCGCCGCGCAATCGGCAATGCCAGCAACGCCAGCGTGCGGTACGCCTCGATCTCGGCCAGCCGCTGCAACAGCCTGCCGCATTGGCCGGGGGTCAAGCCGTGGTCGAAGACCAGGAAGCGCGTGCAGCCGTCGTCGTGGATGCGGAAGTCGCTGTAGACCCGCGCCGCGCCGTCGGCCACGCGGGCGCCTGTCACGGGGTGGTGCCCGAAGGCGGCGGTGAGGATGCCCGCATCGGCGTCGCCCGCTTCAATGTCGGCGGCTGCCGCGTCGGTGGCCAGGAATTCGAGGTGCACCGCAGCGATCGTCGGTCCGGGCAAGCTGGCAAGCCAACCCGCAGGCAACGATTTGGCCGCGGGGTCTGCAAAAGGCGCTGAGGACAAGGACGGCGCGATGCCACTGCGAATGACGGTGTAGCTGGAGAACTCGCCGTGGCGCTCCCACTTCAGCCGCAGATCGCCGAAGCGGGTGCGAAAGTGCGAGGCGCCGTCGGCTGGTGCATCGACCCCTTGCCGCCGGCACAAGGCCTGCAGCTGGCGCACCTCTCGTTCGCGCGCATCCGGGTCGATCAACACTGCCAGGTAGGTCGCCTGCGCCGGCGTGTTCAGCACTTCGGACGGACGGGCGTGCACCTCGTCTGCCAAGGCGATCCGCTCGGGATGGTCGGGTGGAAACAGGGCCATCGGATGCATTGCCGCTCGGGCGTTCGCTGGGGTCGATCGAGTATGTCATCGGTCCACGGTGCAACCGCCGACGCTGCCCCTGCGGGTCACAATGCCGCGGTGATCACGCCCTCGACGGATGACCCCGAAGCCGACCGCCATGGCATGCGGCTGGCACTCGATCAAGCGCAGAACGCCTGGTTGGTGGGCGAGGTGCCGGTGGGCGCGGTGATCGTGCGGCCCACGGCCGACGGGATGCAGGTGGTGGCCACCGGCTACAACCGGCCCATCACCACCCACGATCCCACCGCGCATGCGGAGATCGTCGCGTTGCGCCATGCGGCCACCCTGCTGCAGAACTACCGGCTTCCGGAATGCAGCCTGTATGTGACGCTGGAGCCCTGCGCAATGTGTGCCATGGCGCTGCTGCACGCGCGCTTCAGGCGTGTGGTCTTCGGCGCCTTCGACCCGAAGACGGGCGCCGCCGGATCGGTGCTGAACCTGTTCGATGAGCCTCGCCTGAACCACCACACCCACCTGGGCGGCGGTGTGATGGCCGACGATTGCGCGCGCTTGCTGCGCGGCTTCTTTGCCGAGCGGCGGGCGCGGCAACGCGCCGTGCTGAGAGGCAGTGGCGCGGTCGACAGGGACGCTGCCGAGCCGCTGCCGATCCCCGCCGGGGAAGCGCGAGAACTCGACATGGAGCCACCGTCGACCCATTGATGGCGCTGCTTGAACAGAAGGACACCATGACGCTGCTGGATCTGTACACCCCCGCTGGCGTGCTGCCCAAGGCTGCGCCGCTGCGGCTGGCGGCCAAGCGGCTGGCAGCGTTGGGTTTTCAGGTGCGCATCGACGAGAGCGCACTGGCCAAGCACCAGCGATTCGGCGGTGACGACGCCACCCGGCTCAAAGCGCTGCACCGGGTCGCCGAAGCCAGCCCGTCGATCGCGATGGCCACGCGCGGGGGCTACGGGCTGACGCGGTTGCTGGACGGCATCGACTGGCGGCTGCTGGCGCACAGCGTCGAACGCGGCACGCGCTGGGTCGGCCACAGCGACCTGACCGCGTTGCAGATCGGCCTCTGGGCGCACACCGGGGCGGGCAGCTGGGCCGGGCCGCTGGCCACCGACGACTTCGGCCGCAGCATCGACCCCCAACCGGGTGAGTCGGCCGCAAGCACCGCGGGTCGCATCGAAGACTACGAAATCACCCGCGACTGCTTTGTCGAAGCGATGTCGGGCGAGCTGGAAGCCGTGGGTTTTCGCACCGAGGCCGGGCACGACGGGCTGTCGTTGCGCGGGCCGCTGTGGGGTGGCAACCTGGAGATGTTGTGTTCGATGCTGGGCACGCGCCACTGGCCGGCGCCGAAGTTGATCGACGGCGGCATCCTCTTCATCGAAGATGTCAATGCACACCCTTACCGCATCGAGCGCTGCCTGCTGCAGTTGCAGCAAGCGGGCGTGCTGGCGCGGCAAAAGGCCGTGCTGCTGGGCGCCTTCAGTCGCTGGAAGCCATCGCCGATGGACCGTGGCTACACCTTGAAGTCGGTCTGGCAGCGGCTGCGCGCGGACGTCGATGTGCCGCTGCTCACCGGCTTGCCCTTCGGCCATGTGCAACCGAAGCTGACACTGCCGGTGGGGCGGCGCGTGCAGCTGCTGGTCGACAAGCGCGAGGTGTTGGTCGGCTGGTGACTTGGGCGCGGACCTGGGCCGATGACCGCGCTGTGAAAACAGCACCCTAGAATCGCCCCGCACCTGCTTGCGGCTGCGGCATTTGCCGAGCCGGCAGGCGCTGACTTTGCAGACTCAGGAGACCGCATGGGCGGAACGCCATCGTTGTCGGACGCGCAGCCGCTGCGCCACGGGTTGCGTGCCGCCATCGGCGTCGTTGCGGGACTTGCCTTGGCGCTGCTCGCAGCCTGCAACAACAACCCTTGGCCCGATGGCGCAGCCGCTACGAACACCTTGTTTTCGGGTGTCAGCGAAAGCTCGCCGCGCCATCTGGACCCGACCGCGTCCTACTGGTCCAACGACACCGCCTACACCTACCAGATTTACGAGCCGCCCTATGGTTATCACTACCTGAAGCGGCCCTTTGTGCTGGTGCCCAAGACCGCGGCCGAAGTGGTGCACCCGCGCTACATCGACAAGAACGGCAACCCCCTGCCTGACGATGCGCCGGGTGAACAGGTGGCCGAGAGCGTCTACGACGTGCCGATCAAACGCGGCGTGCTGTTCCAGCCGCATCCCGCGTTCGCGAAGAACGACGGTGGCGAGTATCTCTACCACTCGATGAAGCCGGGCGAGCTGGGCAGCCGCCGCACGCCGCTGGATTTCAAGGAGCAGGGCACGCGCGAGTTGGTAGCCGAGGACTTCGTCTACGCGTTGAAGCGCCATGCGACCACGCGCATCACTGCGCCGATCTTCAGCACGTTTGCTCAATACGTCATCGGCTTGAAGGAGTACGGCGATGTGATCCGGCAGGAAGACGCCGAACTTCGAAAGGGGCTCGACCCAGCCAGCCTCGACAAGCCGTTCCTGGACTTTCGCAAATGGCCGCTCGCAGGCGCCACCGCCCCCGAGAAGCATCTGCTGCGCATCCGCATCAAGGGCAAGTATCCGCAGTGGTCTTACTGGATGCAGATGACCTTCACCGCGCCGATTCCCTGGGAAGCCGACGCTTTTTATGCACAGCCCGGTATGGCCGAGCACGGCTTGTCGCTGGACATGTGGCCGGTGGGAACCGGGCCCTTCATGATGGCCGAGTATGTGAAGAACCGGCGCCATCTGATGAAGCGCAACCCCAACTTCCGCGGCGAGCCCTATCCCTGCGAAGGCATGCCGGGCGACAGGGAAGCAGGGCTTCTTGACGACTGCGGAAAGACGATGCCGTTCGTCGACGAACTGGCGTCAACGGTAGAAAAGGAAGCCTTGCCGCTGCAGGGCAAGTTCCGCCAGGGCTTCTACGACCTGCAGGTCTTCGAGCGCACCGACACCGGCATGAGCTATCGGGTCGCGATGCAGGATTCCGAGGACGTGCGCAAGGAATACCTGGACAAGGGCTTCAGGCTCAACAAGGGCTCCGACGTCAACAGCTACTTCATCGGCTTCAACATGCTGGATCCGTCTATCGGCGATGTGGGCAGCAAGCAAGAGCAAGACAGTCACCGCAAGATCCGACAGGCCATCTCGATCGCGCTCGATTGGGACGAGTACTCAAGAATTTTTCCAAAGAAGGCAGGCGACACCGCGATGGGTCCGCTGCCACCCGGCATCTTTGGCTCACGTCAGGGCACGCGCGAGGGCACCAACCCCGTGACCCACACCTGGGTGGCCGATGCCGCCGAACCCGGCGGCGGTCACTACCAGCGGCGCGCAATCGCCGATGCCAAGCGGTTGATGGCCGAAGCCGGCTTTGCCAACGGCCGTGATGCGAAGACGGGCCGGCCGCTGGTGTTGAACTACGACTTCTATGCCGCGCCCACACCCGAGAACAAGGCCGAGATCGACTGGGTGGTGCGCCAGTTCGCCAAGGTCGACATCCAACTCGAAGTGCGCGCCACAGACAACAACCAGTTCCAGGACAAGGTGCGAAAAGGCACCTACCAGGTATTCTGGCTCGGCTGGAATGCCGACTACCCAGATGCCGAAAACTTCCTGTTTCTGCTGACCACCCTGGCCGGCAAAACCAAATACGACGGCGAGAACACGGCCAACTATTCCAACCCCGAATACGACCAGCTCTTCGAGCAGATGAAGATGCTGGAGGACGGGCCGCAGAAGCAAAAGCTGATCGATGAACTGGTGGCGGTCGTGCAACGCGACGCGCCCTGGACGATGGGCTTCTTTCCGTTTGCATCGGCAGCCGCGCAGCAGTGGGTGCACAACTACAAGCCGGCGATCCTGATCCGCGACACCGCACGCTTTCTTCGCGTGGACGTGCCGACGCGGGTCGAAAAGCAGCGCGAGTGGAACAAGCCCGTGTGGTGGCCCGCGGGGTTGTTGCTGGCCGCGGCTGCAGCGCTGTACTGGATCGCCCACAACAACCTGAAGCGGCGCGAACGCACCAACGCACGCGGCGAAATTCTCGCCAGCTGACTTTGCAAGGCGCCGAGATTCCCGAATGCTGAATTACCTGCTGCGCCGGCTCGTCTATGCCGTGCTGATCCTGATCGGGGTCAACCTGCTGACCTTCTTCCTGTTCTTCACCGTCAACACCCCCGACGACATGGCCCGCCTGAACCTGGGCGGCAAACGCGTGACGCAAACGGCGATCGACAAATGGAAGACCGAGCGCGGCTACGACAAGCCGCTCTATGTCAACGCCAAGCGCGAAGGCACGCGGCAGGTCACAGACACGATCTTCTGGGACCGCTCGATGTCGCTGTTCGCACTCGAGTTCGGGCGGCCCGATTCGGAAAGTGCAGGCGACATCGGCACCGAAGTCGCATCGCGCATGTGGGTCAGCTTGCAGATGGCGTTGCCGCTGTTCGTGCTGCAGGTGATCGCCAGCACCAGTTTTGCGCTGCTGCTGGTGATGTTCCGCAACACGAAGCTCGATGTGTGGGGCGTGGTGGCCTGCGTGCTGATGTTGTCGATCAGCAGCCTGTTCTACATCATCGTCGGCCAGTTCTTGTTCTCGCGCGTGCTCAAGCTGGCGCCCATTTCGGGCTATGCGCCGGGTCTGGACGCAGTGAAGTTTTTGGTGCTGCCGATCGCGTTGTCGTTGATCGCGCGGCTGGGCGGCGAAGCGCGGCTGTACCGGGCGATGTTCCTGGAAGAGATCGGCAAGGACTATGTGCGCACCGCACGCGCGAAGGGCTTGTCCGAAACCGCGGTGATGTACGGCCATGTGCTGCGCAACGCGCTGATCCCGATCGTCACCAGCGCCGGCGCGTATCTTCCCTATGTGTTCCTCGGCAGCTTGGTGTTCGAAAGCTTCTTCGGCTTGCCGGGTCTCGGCGCCTATGTGATCGAGGCGATCAGCAAGCAGGACTTCGCGGTGGTGCGAACGATGGTGTTCCTGGGCTCGCTGCTCTACATCGCCACTTATGTGCTGATCGACATCGCCTACACCTGGGTCGATCCGCGTGTTCGATTGACATGATGCGGCTGACTTGACCGGACCCCCAGCGATGCCCAAGTTCGTACTGCTCTGGACCGACGCCGCCTTCTGGCTGCTGTTCTTCGCGTTGGTCGCCTATGTGGTGGTGGTGCTGCGCAACCCGCAGTTGCGTTCCAACTGGCGCAAGGTTTTTTTCAACGGGCCGGCTCTGGCGTCTTCGCTGATCCTGGTGCTGTGTCTGGGTGTGACCCTGGTCGACAGCATCCACTACCGGTCGGCGCTGCCGCCTTCGGCTGCGGCACCCAACGCACCGGCCGCGTACGACTCGCGCACGCGATCGTTGCTGGACGCGCTGGTGTCCGACCTGATCGAATCGCGCGAAGCCACCTATTCGAAACCGCTGTCGTACCTGGGCTTCACCAAGGAATCGCTGACGGTCGACGGTGAGGTGAAGCGGGTCGCACCGCGCTTGAAGTTCGCTGGCGTGCAACTCACCGATCCGGAATCGCAATGGCTCGCCGACCTTGCCAGCCGCGCCGGGGTCGGGCTGCTGCTGGGCATCGTCGCCGCTGCGGTGCTGAGTGCCATCGGCGTGGCGTTGATCGCGCGCAGCCAGCGCGTGTCGATGGCCACCACCGCGCGCAACATCCTGCAGCGGCAGACGCAGGTGCCGTGGATCGCAGCCTTCGGCATGCTGTGGGTGCTGTGCCTGGTGATCGGCCCGTCGACCGCGCTGTCGGGGCCGTACCACCTGCTCGGCACCGACCTGACCGGCAACGATGTGCTGCTGCAGTCGTTGAAAAGCATCCGCACGGCATTCGTGATCGGCACCTTGGCTACCGTGGCGACTTTGCCGCTGGCGGTGGGCCTGGGCTTGCTGGCCGGCTACTTCAAGGGCTGGGTCGACGAAGCGATCCAGTATCTCTACACCGTGTTGTCGTCGATCCCGAACGTGCTCTTGATCGCCGCCTGCGTGCTGATGGTGCAGGTGTTCCTGGACAAGAACCCGAACCTGTTCGAAACCGGGGCAGAGCGTGCCGACGTGAAACTGTTCCTGCTGTGCGCGGTGCTGGGCCTGACCGGCTGGGCCGGCTTGTGCCGGCTGCTGCGCGGCGAGACCTTGAAGCTGCGCGAGCTGGACTATGTGCAGGCGGCCAACGCGTTCGGGGTCAGCGACACCCGCATCATGGCGCGCC
>JBBSPW010000006.1:0-44150 GCA_038258365.1 Burkholderiales bacterium
ACCGATCGCAGCGCGGCCAGCGAACCGGGGCCCAGGGTCGAAAACATCAGGAAGCCGTCGACCTCGAGCGCGGCCTGCCACTGCCGCATCACCGCTTGCGGGTCGGCATGCAGGTGCAGCCCCATGTTCGACCACAGCAGTTGCGCCTGACCGGCGCCGACTTGGCTCGGATGCAGGATCGGCTGCGAAGGCCCGGCCCAACGCCGCACCGACCACCAGGGCATGGCCGCTGCGGTTGTGGCGGCTCGGTGGTCCGATTCGACGGCGATGCGCTCCGCACGCGGGTAAGCCTGTTTCAGCGCCACCTGGGATGCGCCGAGCGCCGCATCCCAGTCGATCACCGTGCGGGGCTGCAGACGGATCAGCGGCAGGCGCTCGGCCATGCGGCGGGCCACTTCGGCATGCAGCCACGGCGGATGGGGCAGCCGACGCAGCCGGCTGCGGGTTTGCGCCAGCGCTGCTGCGTCCACGGGACGGCGGGCGCTGCGCTCGGGTTGGTTCATCGTCAACCAGTATATTGAGCCGATGCTGCACTCTGCACCGATTCGCGATCCCATGCGGTCGCGCTCGATGGGTATGGCACTGCGACGGTGGATGCCCGGCCAATGTGAGGTCTGCCGCCGCCTGTCGCGTCCGGCCGATGGCGCCGGCAGCAGCGGCATCTGCGACCACTGCGTGCGCCGCTATGGCAACGAGCGACCGCGGTGCCGGCGCTGCGGCATCGGGCTCGGCGCATCGGCGGTTGCCTGCGGCGCTTGCCTGTCCGACCCGCCGCCCTTCGACCGCACGGTGTGCGCGGTGGACTACGGCTTTCCCTGGGACCGCGTGATCAGCGCTTTCAAATTTCAGGGCCGCGCCGAACTGGCCGCCGCGCTGGCGCAGCGCTTGACAGCGGCGGTGCATCGCGCCCGCGCTGCAGACAAGCCGTTGCGGCTGCCCGATCGGATCGTGCCGGTGCCGCTGTCGGCGGGTCGACTGCGCGAGCGCGGCTACAACCAGGCCTGGGAGCTGGCACGGCGCGTGGCCTCGGCACTGCAGATCGATGCCGATGGCCGGCTGCTGCAGCGGCCTCTGGAAACCGCCCACCAAGCCGACCTGAACCGGGCGGCACGCCGGCAGAACCTGCGCGGTGCCTTCATGGTCGACCCGCGGCGCCGCGCCTGGGTCGCGGGGCGCCAGGTGGCATTGGTGGACGAGGTGATGACCACCGGCGCCACCGCATGCGAAGCCGCCACGGTGCTGCTGCGCGCCGGTGCGGCTTCGGTGCAGGTCTGGGCGCTGGCGCGCACCGACTGAGTGCGCATGCCTTCGCGACAAGCGGCCATGTTCAACATCGTTCTGGTGACACCCGAGATCCCGCCCAACACCGGCAATGTGATCCGGCTGGCGGCCAACACCGGCTGCCGGCTGCACCTGGTGGAACCGCTGGGCTTCTCGATGGACGACAAGCTGCTGCAGCGCGCCGGGCTCGACTACCACGAGCATGCTTCTGTGCAACGCCATGTGTCGTGGCCGGCGTTGTTGGAAACCGAGGCTGTCGATCGCAGCCGCTGCTTTGCCTTCAGCACCCGCGCCGCCACGCCATTGGCCGATCTGTGTTGGCAGGCAGGCGACTGGTTGGTGTTCGGGAGCGAAACCGCAGGCTTGCCTGCGGACATGCTGGACACCTTCGAGACCAGCCAACG
This sequence comes from Burkholderiales bacterium, assembly GCA_038258365.1. Taxonomy (GTDB): domain Bacteria; phylum Pseudomonadota; class Gammaproteobacteria; order Burkholderiales; family Burkholderiaceae_C; genus Rubrivivax. The sequence continues at coordinate 1,686 of JBBSPW010000006.1, forward strand.
CGTGCGCTTGCCGATGCGCGCCGGGCAGCGCAGCCTGAACTTGTCGAACGCGGTGGCAGTGGCGGTGTTCGATGCCTGGCGGCAGAGCGGCTATGCCGGCGGCGGCTAACTTTCTGCGCGGGCGTCGCGCGACATCAATTCGCGCACGGCATCGGCCGGTGAGAGCGTTCCGGCCAACACCGCCGCCACGGCTTCGGCGATCGGCATCTCCACGCCCGCAGCGCGGGCGCGCGCCAGCATCGTCGGAGCCGACCATACGCCTTCGGCCACATGGCCCAGCGACTCCAGCACCGTGGAAAGCGGCGCGCCACCGGCCAGCATCAAACCAACCCGCCGATTGCGCGACAGGTCGCCGGTGGCGGTCAACACCAGGTCACCGAGGCCGGACAGCCCCATGAAGGTTTGCGGCTGGGCACCGAGTGCGGCACCCAGGCGGCTCATTTCAGCCAGCCCCCGCGTGATCAGCGCGGCGCGCGCGTTGAGCCCGGCCGCCGGCAGCCCGTCGAGGATGCCCGTGGCGATCGCCAGCACGTTCTTGACCGCACCGCCGACCTCGACCCCGACCAGATCGGTGCTGGTGTAGATGCGCAGCGACTCGCCATGCAAGGCAGCGACTGCGGCATCGGTCAGCGCCGCGTCGGTGCCTGCTGCCACCAGCGCGGTCGGCTGCCCGCGAGCCACCTCCAGTGCGAAGCTGGGTCCGGACAGCACCCCTGCTGGGGCACCGGGACGAACCTCTGCGGCAATCTCATGACCCAGCGCGCCGGAACCGGCTTCAAAGCCCTTGCACAACCACAGCACGCCACGTCTGTCGGGGAGCGTCTGCAGCTGCTCTCGCAGCGCCGACATCGGTGTGGCGATCACGGTCAGACCGTCTTCCGGATCGGCGATCGAATGGGCCAGCGCCTGCCGGCGACCCGCGACACCGCCCACCACCCGCAAGGCATCGGGCAGCCGGGCATCGGGCAAGTAGCGGGTGTTGCAGCGGCTGCGTTGCAGAGCTGCTGCCAGCGCGCCGTCACGCGCCCACAACAGCGTGTCGTGGTGCACGGCCGCAGCAGCGGCCAATGCGGTGCCCCAGGCACCCGCACCGAGCACGGCGATCTTCATCGCAGCGCCGCAGTCCGGTCCGCGGGGTCAGTTGGCGCTGCTGATGACCGGCGAGCCGTTGCCCGAAGCGGCCGCGGTGGCCTGGGCTTGCTGGGCTTCGAACATGGCTTGGAAGTTGACTTCGGTCAGCAGGATCGGCGGGAAGCCGGCGCGCGTGCAGACATCGGACACGATGGCGCGCAGATACGGGTAGATCATCTGCGGGCAGACGATGCTGATGATCCCCTGCATCTGCTCTTCGGGCACATGGCGGATCTCGAAGATGCCGGCTTGCTTGGCCTCGACCAGAAACAGCACCTTGTCCTTGACCTTGGTGGTCACGGTCGCGGTGACCGTGACCTCGAAGATGCCGTCGGTCACCGGGTTGGCAGCCATCGCCAGGTTGATGTCGACCTGCGGCTGGGTCTGCTCCAGCAGGATCTGCGGCGAATTGGGCTGTTCCAGCGACAGGTCCTTCAGGTACATGCGCTGAATCTGGAAAACAGGGGTTTCGTCGGCCATGGTCGTTCCAATCAAATCGGGTTCGGTAAGGGGCGAGATCCAACGCCAAGTGGCGCTGCAACGCAGCCGAGGATTATGCGGTCGGGCTCTGGCGCCACCTCAGGCCAAGCCCAGCATCGGGAGCAGTTCTCCACGCTGGTCGAGGGCTACCAGGTCATCGCAGCCCCCCACATGGACGCCGCCGATGAAAATCTGCGGCACGGTGCGTCGGCCGGTTGTCTGCACCATTTGCTGGCGCGCCGCCGGGTCGAAGTCGACACCGATGTCCTCGATCGTCTCCACCCCGCGCTGCTTCAGCAATGCCTTGGCGCGGATGCAGTAGGGGCAGCTCTGCGTGCTGTACATCTTGACGGGCTTCATTCGGACTCCGGGCACTCAGGCGGTTTTCTCGATCGGCAGCGTGGCGTCGCGCCAGGCCGCGGTGCCGCCCTTGACCGCCACCGCGTTTTCGTGACCGGCCTTGCGCAGCAAAGCCGCGGCGCGGTTGGCGCGCGAACCGTTGGGGCACAAGAGCACCAGCGGCAGCTTCTTGTTGGTGGGGATCTCCTTGGCGCCTTCGATGCGGCCGAAGGGCACGCTGCGCGACCCGGCGGCATGGCCGGCCTGGTACTCGGCAGGCTCACCGACATCGATCAGCACGCCTTTCTCGCGGTTGATGAGGCGCACCGCTTCATTGGTGCTGATGCTGGTGCCACCACCCGAAAGCCCCCCGCCCTTGACCATCGGCCACAGCAGCAAGCCGCCAGAGGTCAGCGCGGCCAGGATCAGCACCCAGTTCTCGATCAGGAAAGCAGTCAGGGAATTCATTCGGGGTTCAAAGAGGTCTCGAAGGGCACGGCGGCCGAGATAACGGCCATCGATCCGCCGAATTCAAGTAAACCCGGAATTATAGAATTGCGCCATGCACAAGCTCGTACTGATCCGCCACGGCGAGTCGACCTGGAACCTCGCCAACCGTTTCACCGGCTGGACGGATGTGCCGCTGACCGATACCGGCGTCGAACAGGCCCGCCAGGGCGGCCGCCTGTTGAAAGAAGCCGGCTACGACTTCGACACCTGCTTCACCTCGGTGCTGCAGCGTGCGGTCTGGACCTTGTGGCATGCGCTGGGCGAGCTCGACCGCACCTGGCTGCCGGTGCTGCACGACTGGCGCCTGAACGAACGCCACTACGGCGCGCTCCAGGGCCTGAACAAGGCCGAGACCGCGAAGAAGTTCGGCGACGAGCAGGTGCTGGTCTGGCGCCGCAGCTACGACACGCCGCCGCCGGCGCTGGAGCCCGACGACCCGCGCACCGAGCGCAACGACCGCCGCTATGCCGATCTGAAGACCTCGCAGGTGCCGATGACCGAGTGCCTGAAGGACACGGTCGAACGGGTACTGCCATGCTGGAACGAGCGCATCGCCCCCGCCATCCAGAGTGGCCAGCGGGTGTTGATCTCCGCCCATGGCAACAGCATGCGGGCGCTGGTCAAATACCTGGACGGGATCAGTGACGAGGACATCGTCGGACTCAACATCCCGAACGGCATCCCGCTGGTCTATGAGCTGGACGACGAACTGAAGCCGCTGCGCAGCTTCTATCTGGGCGACCCGAAAACGGCCGAGGCGGCAGCGGCGGCGGTGGCAGCGCAGGGAACGAAGCGCTGAGTTGCGGGCCGCGCATGGCGGCTCAGTGTGGCAAGTCGAGCGCCCGCAACCCCGCCGCGATCAGCGGCACCACCGACACCGCATTCGACGGATGCGCGATGCAATCGCTGCTCCACACGCGCGCCACGCCGGCCTCTTGCACCTGCGACAGCGCATCGCCGATGAAGAGTGCATGCGTCACCGCCACATCGACCGTGAGCGCTCCATGCCGCAGCGCTGCCGCCGCAGCTGCCGCCAAGGTGCGACCGGTGCTCGCCACATCGTCCATCAACACCACGTGGCGACCCGACAGATCGGCAGCTGCCTGGATCGGCCCGCCCTGCGGCGACGGCAGGCTCACGCTCACCTCGCGGTCGCCAAGACGGGTCTTGCGGCACACCGCATGGTCGAGCCCGTGCGCCGCAGCCGCGGCCCGCACCCACTGCCCCGCTTCCTCGTCCGGCGCCAGCAGCACCGCGCCCGGCACCTGCGCGGCGATCCAGCCGCCCAGCAGTTCGGCGGCCGACAGAGCCACCCCACGTCGGCCCGGCAGCACCTCGTCGAGCGTGGTCACACGGTGCAGGTGCGGGTCGACGGTGATGACCGCATCGAAAGCCGTCGCCAGCAGCCGGCCGATGTGGCGCTGGCTGACCACTTCGCCGGGAATGAACGCCAGGTCCTGCCGCATGTAGGCCAGGTACGGCGTCACCAACGTGAGCCGTTGCGCACCCAGCTCGCGCGCGCCAGCGGCTGCCAGCAACAACTCGGTCAATTTGGCGTTGGGGTCCTGCAATCCGCGCAACAGCACCACCGACGGTGGCAGGCGGGCCGGCAGGCGCAGTCGGGTCTCGCCATCGGGGAAACGGTGCCGCTCGATGACCGAGAGCGGCATGGCCAGCGCCGCAGCGAGCCGCGCGGCAAAAGCCGCTTCGTCATCGAAGGCCAGCAGCATCGGCGTCAAGCCCGATCGGGCATCGCCACGAACGCGATGGGCGCGTCGGCAGCCGGCAAGCGGTCCTGGATGCGGCGGCGCAGCTCGGCGGCCAGCTGCCGGCGGTCGGCTTGCGCGGTCGGCACGGGCGCCAGCACATCGAGGTGCACGCACAGCCCCTGGGCCGAGGCCACTTGCCACACGCTCTGCAGCAGCGAGGTGTCACCCACGTACGGTGCCGCGGCACTGAACGGGCTTGCCGCATCGGCATAGCGCAGCACCACCGGCAGCACCGGTGTCGCAGCAGAGATCGCCGCCTGCAGCAAGTTGGCATGGAACGGCAACAATTCGGGGCCGCTGGCGGTGGTGCCTTCCGGAAACACCGCCACCGTGTCGCCGGCCACCAGCGCATCGCGCATCGCATGCACCACGCGCACCGAATCGCGTTTGCGCTCGCGTTCGATGAAGAGCGTGCCGGCGCCGCGGATCAGCCGCCCCAGCAGCGGCCACTCCAATACATCGGCTTTGGATACAAACCGGGCCTGCGGCAGGACCGCATGGATCGCCGCGATGTCCAGCCAGGACACATGGTTGGCCACCACCAGCGTCGAGCGGGTGGCGGCGGCGGGCGCACGACCCTGCACCTGCAAGCCGATGCCCAGCGCACCGAGCAAGCCGCGAGCCCACCAGCCGATGCGCGCTTGGCGCCCGGCAGCGTCCATGAACGGGAACCGCAGCACCATCACCGCCATGCCGTGCAGCACATGCAGCACCGCACGCAGCAGCCGCCAGACCGCCAGCGGCAGCCGCATCAGGCGGCTTTCGCGCGGGGGATCGCGCCAAGCTTCACTGGGTCGTTTGCGCGCTCGCCGAAGCCTGACTTGAAGGCGTCGAAGGCATCGAAGGCCACCGTGCCCGCCACCAGCGTGCCATGCACCCGGCCCGGCAGCGCCATGCCGGTGGACTCGAAGGCGAACGGGGTGTGCTTGCCCTGACTGACCAGCGCGTCGGCATCGACCGACCACATCGCATCGGGGTCGAAGAGGCACAGGTCGGCGACCCCGCCATCGACCAGCCGGCCGGCACTGCTGGCCAACGACCCCAACGCATCACCCAGCACCCGCACCGGTTGGTGCGTGACGCAACCAAGGGTCTGACTGAGTGAGAGCCCGGCGTCGGCACCCCAGCGCAGCGCCAGGCTCAGCAGCAATTCGAGCCCGGTGGCGCCCGGCTCGGCTTCACCGAAAGGCAACTGCTTCATGTCGTCGGCCACCGGGTTGTGGTCGGACACCAGCGCGTCGAGCGTGCCGTCGGCCAGCGCGGCACGCAGCGCGTCGCGGTCGGCGCCCTGGCGCAAAGGCGGGGTGAGCCGCATGTCGGGGTTGAAGTAGCCGATGTCGACATCGGTGAGGTGCAGTGAATTGATGCTGACATCGGCTGTGACCGGCAAGCCCTCGGCCCTGGCCGCGCGCAGCAAGGCCACGCCAGCGGCGCTGGACAAACGGCACAGATGGACGCGAGCCCCGGTGATGCGAACCAGCTCGAACAGCGTGTGCAACGCCACCGTTTCAGCCACCACCGGCACCCCGGACAAGCCGAGCCGCGTGGCCACCGCACCCTGCGCGGCGATGCCACCGCCCAGCCACGCATCCTGCGGCCGCAGCCACACACTGTGGCCGAAGGTGGCAGCGTATTGCAGCGCGCGCTGCAACACCAGGGTGTCGGTGACGGGCACCTCGGCTTGCGAATAGCCGATGCAACCGGCTTCGGCCAACTCGGCCATCTCGGTCAGCACCTGGCCTTGCAACCCGCGGGTCAACGCGCCGAGCGGAAAGACCCGGCAACGGGACAGCTTGCGGGCGCGGAACTTCAACATCTCGACCAGTCCCGGCTCGTCCAGCACCGGGTCGGTGTCGGGCGGGCAGACGAGGCTCGTGACCCCACCGGCTGCGGCGGCGGCCAGCTCGCTTTCCAGCATGCCTTCGTGTTCGCGACCGGGCTCGCGCAGGCGGGCTGCGAGGTCGACCAAGCCGGGTGCGACCACCAGACCGCTGGCATCGATGCGCCGGTCGGCGCCGAAGTCGGGCACCGCCGCAGCGATCGAGACGATCCGGCCGGAGGCGATCGCGATGTCGGCCACTTCGTCGCGTCCCGAAGCCGGGTCGACCACGCGCCCGCCGCTGATCAGGATCTTCATGCCCGCAGCTCCGCGGCTTGTGAGCCCCGCACCCGCGTCTCCGCGTCTGCGGTATTTCCCGCAATCGTGCTCATCACCGCCATGCGCACTGCGATGCCGAAGGTGACCTGCGGCAGGATCACGCTGGCTGATCCGTCGGCCACATCGGATGCGATCTCGACCCCGCGGTTGATCGGCCCCGGGTGCATCACGATCGCATCGGGCTTGGCCAGGGCCAGCCTGCTGTGGGTCAGCCCATAGGTCTTGAAAAACTCACCTGCGCTTGGCAGCATCGCACCGCTCATGCGCTCGTTCTGCAGCCGCAACATGATGATCACATCGACATCGCGGATGCCTTCTTCCAGGGTGTGACACACCCGCACACCCATCGCTGCGAGGTCCGAAGGCACGAGGGTTTTGGGCCCGACAGCGCGAATCTCGGGCACCCCGAGGGTGGTCAGCGCATGGATGTCCGAGCGCGCCACGCGCGAATGCACGATGTCGCCGACGATCGCCACCCGCAGCTGCGTGAAGTCGCGCTTGTAGTGGCGGATCGCGTACATGTCCAGGAGCGCTTGCGTCGGGTGCGCATGGCGGCCGTCGCCGGCGTTGACCACGTGCACATGCGGTGCCACATGTTGCGCAATCAGATACGGCGCGCCGCTTTCCGCATGCCGCACGATGAACATGTCGGCATGCATCGCCGAGAGGTTGGCGATGGTGTCGAGCAGGCTCTCTCCCTTGGCGGTGCTGCTGCGCGCGATGTCGAGGTTGATCACATCGGCGCTCAGGCGCTTGGCGGCGATATCGAAGGTGGTGCGGGTGCGGGTGCTGTTCTCGAAGAACAAATTGAAGATGCTCTTGCCGCGCAGCAAAGGCACCTTCTTGACCTCCCGGTCATTCACAGACAGAAAAGTCCCCGCGGTGTCCAAAATCTGCGTCAGCACCGCCTTCGGCAAACCCTCGATCGACAGCAGGTGGATCAGCTCGCCATGGCTGTTGAGCTGCGGGTTGCGGCGCGATCGCATCAGGGGCCTTCCCCGGAAGGCTGCAAGGTGAAGCTCAAGCGCTCATCGCCGCAACGGGCGAGGGTCAGCTTGCGCTGCGGCGGCAGACTGGCCGGATCGACCGTCACAGCCGCCACCGCCGCTGCCATCGGCAACTGGCGCCCGCCGCGGTCGACCAGCACCGCCAGCGTGACGCTGGCCGGGCGGCCGAAGTCGAACAATTCGTTGACCACGGCGCGCACGGTGCGGCCGGTGTAGAGCACGTCGTCGACCAGCACGATGTGGCAACCGTCGATCTCGAAGGGCAGATTCGTCGCGTCGGTGGCTGTTGAAAGACCCCGCGCGTGGAAGTCGTCGCGATGCAGGGTGCTGCTGATGACACCCGGTGCGCCTTGCAATTTCAGATCGGCATGCAGATCGGCATGCAGGCGTTCAGCCAGCCAGGCGCCGCCCGACCAGATGCCGACCAGGGCTTGCGGTTGCGGCAGCCGCGACAGCAGGCTGCGCACCTGCTCGCGCAACGTGGCGTAGAGGGCCTCAGCGTCGAGTTCAGGCATCGGCAGCAGTCGGGTGCGCGGCCGGCGCTGACGGCAGCAGCACACTCTGGTCGAAATGCTGCTGCAGGATCAGCGCAGCCGCTGCCGCATCCAGATCGCTGCAGCCGGCTTCGCGCGCGGCCGTGGTGGTGTAGCGCTCGTCGACCTCGTGCACCGTCAAGCCCGTGCGACCCCGCAGCCGGCGCGCGAAGCGCCGCGCCCGCTCGGTGTTGTCGTGCGCCGCGCCATCGGGATGAAAGGGCACGCCGACCACCAGCGCATCCGGCTGCCATTCGGCGATCAGCAAGGCGATCGCCTCGAACACCGCATCGCCGTCGGCAGCGACCGTGCGCAGCGGCTGCGCCTGCCGCAACAGCGTGTTGCCGACCGCGACGCCGATGCGCCGCATGCCGAAATCCAAACCCAGCAGCGTCAGCGCAGGGCCAGTCACCGCGCAAAGAGGCGTGGGGGCGCCATCTCAAGAATGGCCCGCGTCTTGCGACAGCATGCGCGGGTCGAAGCCCAGCAGCGACAAGGCTCGGTCATAACGCTGCTCGATCGGGGTGTCGAAGATCACTGCCGGGTCGGCATCGACAGTGAGCCAGCCGTTTCGGCCCAGCTCGTCTTCCAGTTGCCCCGCCTGCCAGCTGCTGTAGCCGAGCGTGATCAGCACCCGACGCGGGCCGGCGCCATCGGCCATCGCTTCCAGCACATCCTTGCTGGTGGTCATCGCCAGGCCGTTGGGAACCGACAGCGTGGAGCCGTAGTGGCCGGGCTCGTCGCCCTGCTTTTCGTGCAGCACGAAACCCCGCTCGGTCTGGATCGGACCGCCGAAGTAAACCGGCTGATCGCCGATCTCGTCACCCGGCACACTGAGCTCGACTTTCTCGAACAGGTTGCGCAACTTGATGTCGATGGGCTTGTTGATCACGAGCCCGAGCGCGCCATTGGCGGTGTGCTCACACAGGTAGATGACAGTGCCGGCAAAGGTGTCGTCGGCCATGCCCGGCATGGCGATCAGGAACTGGTTCGTGAGGTCGATGGGTTCGCCGGCTGGCATGCAGGCATTCTATGGCGCCGGCCGCAACGGCCGGGCGGCATCAAACTACAACCCATGAACGCTCCAAGCACCGCCCCAAGCCTCGACAAGGCCCTGGTCTGGCTGCGCCGCGACCTGCGCACCGACGACCATGCCGCCCTGCACCACGCGCTGCGCGAAGCGCGGCAGGTCTGGTGCGCGTTCATCTACGACAGCGACATCCTCGACCCCCTGATCGAGCAGGGCCGCCGCGCCGACCGGCGGGTGGAGTTCATCCACGACAGCCTGGCCGCTGTCGATGCCGACCTGCGCCGCATCGCCGCCGAGCACGGCATCCAAGGTGCCGGCCTGATCGTGCAGCATGGTTGCGCGGCAAAGCTGATTCCGGAGATGGCCTCGCAGCTGGGTGTGCAGGCGGTGTATGCCAGCCACGACGACGACCCGGCGGCCATCGACCGCGACGCCCGGGTGCGCGGTGCGCTGGCCGATGCCGGTGTGGCGCTGCACACCATGAAAGACCATGTGGTGTTCGAGCGCGGCGAAGTTTTGACCAAGAACGACACCCCGTTCTCGGTCTACACGCCCTACAAGAACGCCTGGCTGGAAAAGGCCGACGGCTTCTACCTGGGCGCCTACCCGATCGACCGCCACAGCGCGGCACTGGCGGCGATCCCGAAGCCATTGAACAAGCCCCTGCCTTCACTGCAGGCGCTGGGCTTCGAGCCCACCAACCTGCACGAGATCGGCTTGCCCGGCGGCGGCCCAGCCGGCCAGTCGATGCTGGCCGACTTCCTGAGCCGCATCGACGACTACGGCGAAACGCGCAACTTCCCCGCCATCAAGGGGCCGAGCTATCTGGGAGTGCACCTGCGCTTCGGCACGCTGTCGATCCGCCAGCTGGCGCGCGAAGCCAAACAGCGCGCCGACGCGGGATCCACAGGTGCAGCGGTGTGGTTGTCAGAGCTGATCTGGCGCGACTTCTACCACCAAGTGCTGCACCACCACCCCCATGTGGTGGGCCATGCCTTCAAGCCGGCCTACGACCGCATCAAGTGGGACCATGGCAAGGTGGCCGACGCGCGTTTCGAGGCCTGGTGCAACGGTGCCACGGGTTTCCCGCTGGTGGATGCGGCCATGCACCAGATCAACCAGAGCGGCTACATGCACAACCGGCTGCGGATGGTGGTTGCGAGCTTTCTCACCAAAGACCTGGGCATCGACTGGCGCCGCGGCGAAGCCTACTTCGCACTGCACCTGAACGACTTCGAGCTGGCATCGAACAACGGCGGCTGGCAATGGGCGGCATCGACAGGCACCGATGCGCAACCCTACTTCCGCATCTTCAACCCGACCTCGCAAAGCGAAAAGTTCGATCCCGATGGCCGCTTCATCCGCCGCTACCTGCCGCAGCTGGCCCCGTTGTCCGACGCTGTGATTCACGCGCCCTGGCTGGCCCGCCCGCTGGACCTGGAAGAAGCCGGCATCACGCTGGGCCGCGACTACCCGCTGCCGGTGGTCGATCATGCCGAAGCGCGCAAGGCCACGCTTGCGCGCTATGCAGTGGTGAAAACGGCCAGCTGATTGGCGACTCGCAAACGAAATCCGCAAACGGGGCCAGAAAGCGCGGCCAGGAAAACTTAGAACAGCTCGACTTCGCTGGACCGTTCGGCTTCGGCCAGCGCGCCAGAGCCCACCAGCGATTCGTGGTGGCCGACCTGGTTCCTGCCGTTTTGCTTCGAGAAGTAGACCGCACGGTCGGCGCGCTCGAAAGCCGTGCTCGGTGCATCGTCGGCGCGCACGCCGGTGAAACCAATGCTGACGGTGATGCGGCCGGCTTGCGGAAAGGCATAAGCCTGCACCGCCAGCCGCAGTCTTTCCATCGCGATGGCCGCGTCGGCGGCATCGGCGCAGCGCATCAGCACCACGAATTCCTCGCCGCCAAACCGGTAGAGGTTGTCGCGGATGCGAAACGTGGACTGCATCGGCCGCGCCAACAGCAGCAGCACCTCGTCGCCTATCAGGTGGCCGTGGCTGTCGTTGACGCGCTTGAAATGGTCGATGTCGATGACCGCGAGCCAGCCACTGCCAACCGCGGCCGGACGCCGTTGGCCACCCACGCCGCGGTCGGGTTCCGCGGCCGGTGGCATCGCCAGGCGCAGGAAGTTCATGTCGAAACTCTTGCGGTTCAAGAGCCCGGTCAACGAATCGCGCTCGCTGTAGTCGAGCAGGCCATGCAGGTGGCCGCAAAGCCGCAACATGCCTGAGACCAGCCGGGTCTGTTCAGTCGACAACGGCGCAGTGGCAACCATTTCCAGCACCCCTGCGGGTGCCAGACCGTCGCCGCAAGCCAGCGGAAACAGCGCAACCGAGGGCGCGTCCGGCCGCACCGCGACACAGCGCTCGGCCAGGCAGCTGCGCCACTGCGGCTCTGTATCGAGCCGGGGCAGCAAATCTAGATCGGGCCAGGCTGTGGCGGCAGTCGACGCAAGCTCGCCCTGCCTGCCGCGCGCGGTCGTGAGCCAACGCAACGCGGCTGGCTCACCCACCACGCGGTGCACGGCCACCTCGGTCAGCGGCAGGCACGCCAGGAGCGCGTTGACGAGACCGCTGTCGAGCGCGTCGTGGTCCCGCTGCCTGCTCAGTTCGGCCAGCCAATCGGCCACATCGGCAAGCCCTGCGGCCACGGTCGTCCCGGGCTCGGCTGGCGCTCGGAATGTCGCCTCAGGCAACGATATCGGCTTCGACATGCCGGGCTACCAGTTGCAGCAGCTCGTCTTCGGCGTAGGGCTTGCCCAGGTAGTGGTCGACCCCCAGCTCGAAAGCATGGTCGCGGTGCTTCTGGGCGATGCGCGAGGTGATCATCACCACCGGCAAACCGGCCAGACGCGCATCGGCCCGCACGTTGCGCAGCAGGTCGAAGCCGTCCATGCGCGGCATCTCGATGTCCGACAGCAACACCGCGGGACGCTCTTCGGCCAGCCGCTCCAGCGCGTCGAGCCCGTCCTTGGCGGTCACCACGCGATACCCCTCGCGTTGCAGCAGGCGTTGGGTGATGCGGCGCACGGTCAGCGAATCGTCCACCACCATCACCAGCGGGGCGCGCGGCGGTGTGGCCGCTTGCACCGCAGGAGGGATGCCAGTCATGGCAGCCGGTGTCGCTCCACCCGGCCCATCATCGGCTGGTCGCTCGCTGGTGCGGTGGGGTCGGATTCGGCTGCCGGCGGCCAAGCCAACAGCGTCGGCATACACCGCCACCAGCGCCACCGGGTTGTAGATCAGCGCCACCGTGCCCGAAGGCAGCAAAGTCACACCCGCCAGCCCCGGCAGATGCGACAGCTGGTGGCCAACGTTCTTGACCACCACTTCCTGGTTGCCCACCACCTCGTCGACCTGCACCACCACACGTTGGGCAGCGCTGCGCACCACCACCACGGTCTGGCCGCGGATGTCGGATGCACGGTGGGGTGCCGCTTGCAGCAACGCGTCGAGCCAGTAGAAAGGCAGCGCTTCACCATCGACCGGCAGGGTGTGCGTGTCATGGCCGAGCAGCAACTCGCTGGCTGGCACCCGGCGCACCGCCTCCACCAGCTGAGCCGGCACGGCCACCTGCAGGTCGCCGCAGCGCAGCATCACGATCTGCGTGACGGCAGTCGTCAACGGCAGCCTCAGCCGAAGCCGCGCGCCCTGGCCCGGAGTGCTGTCGGTTTCGATCCGGCCACCCATCGCAAGCACTTCGGCCCGCACCACATCCAGACCCACACCGCGGCCGGCCAGTTCGGTCACCGTGGCCGCGGTGCTGAAGCCGGGCCTGAAAATGAACTGCACTGCCGCGGCATCGTCGATCACCTCACCTTCGTCCAGCAGCCCGCGTTCGACCGCGCGCGCCCGGATGCGTGCCGGGTCGAGCCCGGCGCCGTCGTCACTGAAGTCGATCGCGACCTCGTTGCCGGTTTGCGACAGCGCCACGGTGATGAGGCCGGTGGCGTCCTTGCCGCTGGCTGCGCGCTGCGGCGCGGCTTCGATGCCATGCGCAACAGCGTTGCGCAACAGGTGTTCGAAAGGGCCGGCCATGCGTTCGAGCACGCTGCGGTCGACCTCGATCGCACCGCCCTCGATCACCAGCCGCGCCGCCTTGCCGGCGTCCTTGGCGGCTTGCCGCACCGTGCGATGCAGACGTTCGGCGATGCTTTCGAACTCGACCATGCGGGTGCGCAGCAGGTCGTCCTGCAACTCGCGCGTGAGCCGCGCCTGCGCCGCCAGTTCGTCTTCGGCCGACTGCAGCGTGCGTTGCAACGAGCGTTGCAGCGTGGCCACGTCGTTGACCGATTCGGCCATGAAGCGGGTCAGCTCCTGGAACCGCGTGAAGCGGTCCATCTCGAGCGGGTCGAAGTCCACCGCCTGCAACTTGGCTGCCTCCAGGCGCGAGTTGATCTGCGAATCGGCCTGGATCTCGATGTCGCGCAACTGGCGCCGCATGCGCTCCAGGCTGTCGGTCAGATCGGCCAGCGAACCCTGCATCAGGCGCACGCTGTTGTCGACCCGGGCACGGGTGATGCTGACCTCGCCCGCCTGGTTGACCATGCGGTCGAGCAGGCCCGAACGCACCCGCACCACAGCGCCGCCGGTTGCGGTCGAACCGGCGCTCGGGTTGGCGTTGCCAGCGGCAGCTTCGGCGTCGGCCGCGGCGTCGGCACCGGCTTCGGTTTCAGCGCGGGTGGCGGCCGCAGCAAAGCGGTGCCAGTCGATGGCGGCAGGCACGGGCTCGGCATGGGCGGTGACAGTCGACGCAGCAGCAGCAGTGTCGGGGCCCGGCTCGGCTTCGGTGACGAGCGGCTGATCCTGCGACTCGCTGGCGACTGCCTCTTCAGCGACCGCGGCCGAAGCGGACGACTCGACAGCGGGATCGGCGGCCGTGGGGGGCCCGGCAGCGGCCTCGGCCTCGGCAGCGGCATCGGCATCGGCCGGTGTCCACTCGGTGCCGTCGAGCGCAGGCGCTTCAACGGGGAGCGCCGGAGCCGGCGCCGGCGTCCGTTGGCCGCGCAGCAGATCGAATTGCGCGTTCATCGCATCGGCGCGCGCCAGCAGCGGCTCCAGATCGCATGCGCGCAGATCATCCCGGTCGGCCAGGGCCTCGATCGCGGTTTCGAGCCCGTGCGCCATCTCGCCCAGCTGCAGGGCACCGGTCAGCCGAGCACCGCCCTTGAGGGTGTGCAGGGTTCGCATGCAGGCCATCGCTGCGCCGACCTCGCCGGGCCGGTCGAGCCAGTCGCGCAAACGCGACTGCAACTGCGGCAACAACTCTTCGGCTTCTTCCTCGAAGATCGGGAACAGTTCAGCGTCGATCGCGTCGATCGCGTCCGAGGCGTCGGTGGCGTCACTGACCGCAGCAACGGTGCCGATCGCGTCGGCAGGGCTTTCGGTGTTGCGTTCGTCGCGGTCGGCCACCGACGGTTGCGGCAGCCGTTCGTGCGCGGCCAGCCGCTCCATCAGCTCGGTCGGCACCGGGCGCAGGAAACCGGCAGCAAACTGATGCAGCAGGCGGCGGATCTCGTCGCCGGCATCGATGAACAACTCGGGCTCGCCCGGGCGGCCGTGGCCGGTCGATCGCGACCGCATCAGCGCGTGTTCCAGCGCGCGGGCCAGCGACGACAGTTCGGTGTAGCCCACGGTGGCCGAGTTGCCGGCCAGCGAATGGGCGCGCGCCACAGCCGACTCCGGCACCGGGTGCTGCTCGTGCTCGATGCCCCATTCGGCCAGGTCGGTGCAAAGCCGGCGCGACAGCTCGTCGGCCTCGTTCAGGTAGATGTTGAACAGCGGAATGCCGATCCGCAGCGGACCGACGGTGCGCACCTGGTCGTCATCGTCGTTCGGCTCGGGCCCGATCGTTTCGGCAGCGGTGTCCGGGGCAGCGGTTGTGGCGGCTGCTTCCAGCGGCAGCGGCACCTCGGTGATCTGCGGCTCTGGCAGGGTGGCCTCGGCTTCGGCTTCGGCTTCGGACGCCGACGCTGGCTCGGGCTCGGCCTCGGGCTCCGGCTCCGGCTCCGGCTCCGGCTCCGGCCCGTCGAACAACGGACCGAATGCATCGGCGTCCAGTTCCACCGCCTCACCTTCGGGCACGACCGGCACCTCAGGCGCCGGGTCGGTTGATTCGACAAACGGTGAGGCGAGTCCAGCGTCGGGCTCCGTAAGCAACTCGGACGCATCGAAATCGCCCAAGTCGAGCTCGAAACGGGTTGCCGGGCCAGCGGGCTCCATCGGCATCGCCGCGCTGGCGGCTTCTATCAACGGCGGCAGTCCGAGGTCGCCATGCGAGGTTGCCGGTGCGATGTCGCTCTGGCCGTCGCCGTAGTCGACAGTTGGCGGCTCCGGCTCGTCGCGAAGATCGAACGCGAAGTCGACGACTTCGGGTTGCACCGGCATGTCGGGAAAGTCGGGCGGGCCATCGACCGGCGGCAACGGGGTGACCACTGCCACGCCCGGCTCGCCTTCGACAGGCAACGGGTCGACCGACGCATCCGGCAAATCGGGCAAATCCGCAAGGCCTTGCAAACCAGGCCAGGGATCGAAGGCAACGGGCTCCTGCTCGACTGCCGCGTTCTCGACCTCCGGAACTTCGGCTTCGGTCTCAGCCAACGCTTCGACCGCTTCGACCGCTTCGACCGCTTCGACCGCTTCAGCGGCTTCATCCAACCCAACAGCAACAGGCGATGGCAACGGCAGCGCCACCCCTTGACCGTGCAGGCGCAGGGCATCGGCCGCGATGGTCACCGCGGCGGCGTCGTGACCGCGCTCGGCCCCGGCGGCGATCGCTTCGACCCAGTCGCCCAGGTAGGCCAGGGCTTCAGCGGTGAAGCCGCGCAGCGCCGTGTCCACCTGCGCCACATCGGCCAGGCGGGCGTTGTAGAGCTGCTCGCACACCCAGGCTGCGTCGCCGAATTGCGGCAAGCCCACCATGCGTGCGCTGCCTTTCAAGGTGTGGAAGGCGCGCCGCAGCGCGGTCATCTCGCCTGCGTCTTCCGGGGTCTGGGCGGTGCGCGCCAGCGCGGCTGCGGCATCGACGACCACTTCTCTCGCTTCCTCGATGAAGACCTCGCGCATCTCGGCGTCTTCTTCGATTTCTGCGCCGGCCGGTGCGGCATCGGGCCGCATCGGCTCGGCTCGGTGCAGCGACGCCGGTTCCGGCGCATCCATCGACAGCGGCGCAAAGCCAGAAACCGCCTGCACCAGTTGCCCGCGCAGCAGCGCGCGTGCCGGGTCGTCGATGTCGCTGCCCAAACCGTCCTGGGCATCGTCCAGCAAGCGCGCCAGGTCAGGCCGGCCCTCCGCCAATGCCTGTTCCGCGAGCGGCGACAGGCGGGCGGCAATGTCGCTCCCCGGGGTGTGCGGCAGGGCCACGGCTTCGGCCAGGGCCTGCAGCTGGTTCAGCAGCGGGCTGGTCGATGCGGACAGCGATGTCGAAGCCTCGGCTGCTTCGGCGATCTCGGTGTCGTGGAAAGCCGCCACGCGCGACGCGCGCTCGAGCGGTCCGCGCTGGCCCATCACCGCGCTCAAGCTGCCGCTCGCCGCATCGAAACGGAACAGCGCCTTGGCCATCTGCGGTTGCACGCTGATCATGTCGATCAGGAAACTGAGCGCACCGAGGTTGTCAGCCAACCGGCCGAAGGTGCCGGCCTCGGCCGGTGGCGCCGACGGCGCACCGTTGGCATCGATCTGCAACAGCGACTCGACATCGGCTCTCATCCGCAGCACGGCCTGAGACGCCTGGTCCAGGCCCAGCACCGACAACACGCCACGCATCGCGGACAGCTGCGCCGGCACCGGCGCCAACAAGCTGCTTTGCGACGGATCGCGGAAATGGGCGTCGATGTGCTTCTCGACCTCGGACAGCGAATGGCGCAGCTCCTGCACCACGCTGCCCATCGTCAAACGGTCGGAGACGCGGCGGTACAGCTCTTCCATCCACGCGTCCAGCGGCTCGGGCTCGGCACCCTGTTGCACTGCGCCGATGCGCTCGGCCAGATGCTCGATGCGCGATTGCAGTTCGGGGTGGTCGAATTCGCCGTCTTCGAGGGTCGCGTCGACATAGAGAATGGCAGTAGCCACTTCCATCGCCAGCGTCGGCGCGGGCTCGACGCCGGAAGACTGGGTCTGCACCACAGCGGCCTGCAGCGCGGTGGCCAGCGCACCGCCACCCGGCAACAGCCGGCGCAATGAATCGCCGACCAGCGAATACTGGTCCGCGAGCCCCGGCAGGCGGTGCAGTTCGCCACCGGCCACCGCCGACCAGGCGTCCTTTCCAGCAGCCACGCGCTTGCGCGCCAGCGTGATCAGTGCCGGATCGAAACGGCCCAGACGCTGGGTTTCGTAGTCGGCGGTGGCGGCATCCTTCAGTCGCCAGGCGCTGCGCACGGCGGCCAGCCTTGGTGCCTCGCTGGCCGTCGAGGTCGGTCTTGCTGCCGGGTTCGAGATTGAAGGCAGCCTTGCATGGCTGCAGAAAAACAGCAGGTCCTGCGCCAGCCGGTCGGCCAGTTCATGCTGGCCCGACACCCGCAGCCGCAGCTGCGCCATCAAGCGCGAAGGGATGCGCTTGGTGTAGAGGTCCGGCGCCAGCGCCCCGACCGCCAGCGCTTCGAATACCGCGGCCGCCAGTTGCCACAAGGTGCCGAAGTTCGGATCGTCGTCGCGAGCGCCCGCGCCCAGCTCGGCACACAGCGTGCTCATGCGCTCGAAGCCCGCGGCGCCCGGTTCGCGCATCAGCGGCAACACCAGGGTTTCCATCGCGGCGCGCGCGGCTTCGTCGGCTGCGCGCGGGGTCAACCCGCGCTCGGCCGGCAGGCGCTGCCAGTGCCAGTCGGTGCGCCACAGGTCGGCCGGGTGCACGCGGTCTGCGGCTGCCAGCTGCTGCGCGGCGCGGTACTGGGGAAACAGCAACAGCGGCGACACCGGCTTGCCGGCCAACTGGCGTGACAAGAAATCCAGCAACGCGAACGAAACGCTTTCAATGGTTGCCACCGCAGCGGCATCCAGCAGCGCCGGGCGCGACACCATGCGCTGCACCGCAGCTTCGCTGGCCCGCAACACATCGGCCACCGCCGGCAGGTTCACGAGTTCCAGCGCGCCCACACCCTGGTGCAGTTGCGCCCGCGCGGCGCGCAAGACCGCCGGGTCGACCGCATCGACATCCGATTCGGCTGCTGCCTTGGCTTCTTTCAAATGGCGCCGCAGCGACTTGTGCGCGGCTTCGAGCGAACGGCGAAGCTCGCCATGCACCCAGGCCAGCGCGCTCAGGTCCTCGGGAGTGCCTTCGGAGCCGTCAGGCTGAAGGGAGTCTTGGAAAGGTGCGGTATCGGTGGTGTCGAACATGCTGAGCGGCGCCGGGCGAACGGTTCGGGGGCAGGCTGATGAGGAGCCGGAGGCAGGCGGAAGGTCGCGCTCAGGCGATCTTGAACCGCGCCACCGAAGTCTTCAACTCCTCTGCGGTGCGCGACAACTCGCGCACCATCTGTGCGGTCGAACGCGTGCCGTCGGAGGTTTGCTCGGTGACCGCGAAGATGTGTTGAATGTTGGCCGCCACCACGTTGGCCGATTGCGCTTCGCGCAGCGCCTCGTCGGAGATGCCGGTGATCAGGTGCGACAGCTCGCGCGTGACCCGGTCGATGTCGACCAGCGCGCTGCCTGCGGCATCGGTCAGCCGCGCGCCTTCGACCACGCCCTGCGTGCTGCGCTCCATCGCGCCCACCGCGTCCTGGGTGTCGGTCTGGATGCTGCGCACGATGGCGGCGATTTGCCGCGTGGCATCGGCCGATCGTTCGGCCAGCCGCTGCACCTCTTCGGCCACCACGCTGAAGCCGCGGCCGGCTTCGCCGGCGCTGGCGGCCTGGATCGCGGCGTTCAGCGCCAGCACAGTGGTTTGCTCGGTGATGTCGCTGATGAGTTCGGTGATCTCGCCGATCTCCTGCGACGACTCACCCAGACGCTTGATGCGCTTGGAAGTGTCCTGGATCTGGTCGCGGATGGTGTTCATACCGCCGATCGTGTTCTGCACCGCGGTCAGGCCCGTTCCCGCAGCTTGCAGCGACTGGCGCGCCACCTCGGCGGTGGTTTGCGCCTGCGCCGAGACATCGTTGATGCGGCCGGCCATCTGCAGCACCGATTCGCCGGTGTCGCGAATCTCTCGCAGTTGTTCGGTCGATGCGGCCAGCAGCTCGGTCGAGGTCTGCTCGACCTGCTGCGTGGTATCGGTGACGCGGCCGACCGTGTTCTGCACCTGGGTGACCAGGCTGCGCAATTCTTCGACGGTGTAGTTGACCGAGTCTGCAATTGCGCCGGTGATGTCTTCGGTCACCGTCGCCTGTTGCGTCAAGTCGCCTTCGGCCACCGCCTGCAACTCGTTCATCAGCCGCAGGATGGCGGCCTGGTTGGCGTCGTTGACGCGCTTGGCTTCTTGTTCCTGGCGCTCGGCTTCATGGCGCTGCGCTTCGGCCATGCGCGAGCGGCCGGTCTGGTCCATCACGAACAAGCGCAGCAGGCCGAATGTGCCGAGCGCCAGCAGCAGCAGCGACAGCAAACCGCCCAGCAGCTTCCAAGGGCCGAAGCCGCTTTGCGCGGTCAGCCCCACCTGCAACTGGTCGAGTCCTCGGCGCAGCGGCTCGCTGTCGGCCACGATCACGCTTTGCGCATCACGCGCGGCCACCAGCCCCTGCAGCTGCCCGAGGATGGCGCTGGCTTCGATGCGGGTCTGCTCGTACAGCGCCAGCAGCTGCTGCAGCTTTTCTCGGGTGGCGGGGTCGCGCGTGCCGGGCAGGCGCAGATCGGCATTGCCTTCCATCACGCCGCGCGCGATCTCGCGAAACGAGTTCAGGTCCTTGCCGAGCAGGAAGGTGGCTTCGGGGCTGACGCCTTCCGTCGTCAGGAACTCATTCGCACTCTTGCCGATGCGCTGGGTCAGCATCACCAGCTGGCCCACCGCCGACAACTCGGCCGCCGATGCGCCCGACTGCAGCTTCAACGACGACACGGTTTCGGCCAGCTCGAGCAAATCGCCGCTCTGGCGGTTGATGGCGCGCAACGCTTGTCCGACTTGCGTCAAGGTGGCCTGCTGGGCGGCCACGACCTGCGCGTTTTTCTCGGCCCGGTCCACCAGCGGCAGCATCGCGTCGACTTCGCCTTGCAAACCGGCCGGCGCAGCCGGCACGGCACCGTTGCCGGTTTTGAGGCCGCGCACATTGGTGGTCAGCACAGTGATGCTGTCCTTGACTTCGGGGAACGCAGCCACCTGGCCCACCATGGCCTGCGACACCGACTTGGCCAAGCGTTGCGATTGGGTCGCTGCCTGCCCTGCCGCGGCGACCTGGTCGGCGCTGCGCCCGCTGGCCAGCACCGCCAGCACGGTCACCAGCAACAAGCCGGCGACACCGGCCGCCAGCAGCCCCACCATCGCGCGCTGCTGCCGGGCCAGCGGCCAGCCGCCGACCACCGGCAAGCCGCTGGTGAAGGTGCCGCCGCTGCGGCCGTCGTCGGCGGCGCGGATGCTGCCGTACTCCTGTGCCAGCTCCGAGGGTGCGGCTTCGGAGATGATCGAATCGCCGTCGCGGCGGCTGTCGATGCCGCTGTCGCTTCCGCGGTGAAAATCGGCCTGGCTGTTCGAGAGCCGCTGCGCAGCAGCGTCGGGGCCGATCGACGGGATCACGCTGTTGGGTCCCAGGCGCACGGTGGCTTCCATCGGGTTGTCGGGCAGCGACAGCTCGTCGAAAGGCCCCGCCGGGAGGGTGGCGGTGCTGGCGTGGGCGTTGGCCTTCATGCGGTCCAGGAAGCTGCTCATGGGGTCGTCTCTCAAGGTCGGTGTCCAAAGCCGGGGTCGACCCCGGGGATTGGAGGCTTGCGTGTTGCGGATCGCCAGCGGTTGGCTATGAGGTGCTGCCCGACGGAATCAGGCGGCGATCGATCGAAACCGGGGGTGGTGGGCCAGTGCAGACAGATCGATCTCCTGCCAGCTTCGGCCCGCGCTGTCGCGCCAGCGGGCGGTCGCGAAAGCCGGGCGAACCGACGCTGCGGGCGGGTCCTGGGGGACCGGTTGGTGGCCTGCGCGGCTCGCGTCGCTGGCTTCACCCGCTTCGGCGGTGAGCTGGTCTTCGCTGCGCAAGCCAGACAAACGGTCGACCAGCACCGCGCAGTGGGCACCCGTTCGCGGGTTGAACGCCACGATCTGCGATTGCTCGCGCAGGGCGTCCAGCCGTTGCGGTGGCCTCAGCCCCAAAAACGCCGCCAGATCGACCACCCCGTGCAGCTGCCCACGAAGATTGGCCACGCCGAGGAACCAGGGCTGGGTGTGGTGCACCGGTGTCAGCGCGGTCAACGCGGTCAGCGGAAAAATCTCGCCCGCGGTTTCCAGCGGCAGCAGCATGCCGAGCCCGGCACCTTCCACCGCCAACCAGCTGCGGCGCGCGCTTTCGGTGCGCGCAGCCTGCAGCCGGTCCGCCAGGCGGCTCTGCAGTTCTCGCAATGCGTCGCGGCGGGCCATGTCAGTTCCGCACGGCCGCCCGAAGGAGCGGACGCGCCCCTCGGGGGCCGCGAACGAAGTGAGCTCGGGGCAGATTCATCCTAGTTCCGCACGGCCGCCCGAAGGAGCTGACGCGCCCCTCGGGGGCTGCGAACGAAGTGAGCTTGGGGCCGTTTCATCGCCTGTCAGTCGAAGGCTTTGATCTTGGCAACCAACTCGTCACGGTTGACCGGCTTGACGATGTAGTCGCGTGCGCCCTGCCGCATACCCCAGACCTTGTCGGTTTCCTGGTTCTTGCTGGTGCACATGATCACCGGCACATCGGCGAACCGCGGGTCGCGGGTGATGCTGCGGGTGAGCTGGAAGCCGTTCTGCCCCGGCATCACCACATCCATCAGGATCAGGTCGGGTTTTTCTTCGGCCAGGCGGCGCAGCGCGTCTTCGCCGTTCTCGGCGGTGCGCACCGCGAAACCGGACTTGCCGAGGATGTCGGACAGGTTGTGCAACTCGGTCTTGGAGTCGTCGACGATCAGGATCTTGCGGATGGACATGGTGGGGTGCAGCTCAGGCGAAGTCAGGCAAGTTCAGGCCGCGACAGGGCGAAAGGTTTCCACCGCGCGCAACAACTGCTCTTTCGTGAAGGGCTTGGTGAGGTAGTCCTGCGAGCCCACCATGCGGCCGCGGGCCTTGTCGAACAGACCGTCCTTGCTGGACAGCATGATCACCGGCAGGTGCGCGAAACGGGGGTTGCGCTTGATGATGGCGCAGGTCTGGTAGCCATCCAGCCGCGGCATCAGGATGTCGCAGAAAATCAACTCGGGGGCATGGTCGTTGACCTTGGACAAGGCGTCGAAGCCGTCTTCGGCCAGCAACACCTCATGGCCGCCCTGGCGCAGGAAAATCTCGGCGCTGCGCCGGATCGTGTTGCTGTCGTCGATGACCAGCACCTTGACGCCGGCCGTGGCGGCGTCAGCCCCCGATGGGCTCCCGAATCCCTGAATCTGCAAGTGACGCACTCCTCACGATGTGGCAAGCCGCAGGCAGCAAGCGCCCCGACCCGTGTGTCAGATCTGAACCATCTCGAAGTCTTCCTTGCGGGCTCCGCACTCCGGGCAGGTCCAGTTCATCGAGATATCGGCCCAAGCGGTGCCAGCTGAAATCCCGTGTTCGGGATCACCTTCGGCTTCGTTGTAAATCCAGCCGCAAATCAGACACATCCAGGTGCGAGGCTCATCTGACGATTGAGTTGCGGCTTGGGTCGCTGACTGAGTCGCGGATCGACTCGTAAATTCACCATCGGTTGGGTTCACGGCTCGGGTTGTCACGTCACTACAATGGGCAAAGATTGTAGCCAGGCGACATCCGAAAACATGTTGCATTGTGGGGACCTAGCCGACCTTCCCGAGAAGTTGCTGGAGGTTGTTTACCGGCCATTTCCAGGCTTCGAACGCATCCAGCCGAAGCCCGAACCGACCCCACCATGACCCCCGACCTGACCCCGGCCACGGCCACCGAAGAGCCCAACCCCGAACCGCCGCCGGCTTGCGTGCTGTGCTTCAACGCCAGCGACCCCAGTGGCGCGGGCGGACTGGCCGGCGACATCGCCACCATCTCTGCGATGGGCGCCCACGCGCTGCCGATCGTCACCGCGATCGTGATGCGCGACACCGCCGACACCTTCGACCAGCACGAACTCGATGCCGAAGTGGTGGCCGAGCAAGCGCGCACGATCCTGGAAGACGTGACCATCTCCGGTTGGAAGGTCGGCTACCTCGGCAGTGCCGACAACGTGGCGGCGGTGGCCGAGGTGCTGTCCGATTACACCGAGATCCCGCTGGTGTCGTATCTGCCGAATTTGTCGTGGGTCGAAGACGATGTGCTTCAGCCCTATCTCGAAGCCTTCCGCGAACTGATCCTGCCGGCCACCGAGGTACTGGTAGGCAGCCACAAGACCTTGCAGGACTTCTTGCTGCCCGAGTGGGACAACGAGCGCCCGCCTTCCGCACGCGAGCTAGCGGTCGCGGCCGGCGAACACGGCACGCGCTATGTGCTGGTCACCGGGGTGATGCTGACCCCCGGCAAGGGACCGGAGCAGTACATCGACAACATCCTGGCATCGCCGCAAGGTGCGATCACGGGCGAGAAGTTCGAGCGTTTCGACACCGCCTTCATGGGCGCCGGCGACACTTTGGCTGCCGCGCTGGCCGCCCTGCTGGCAGCTGGCAGCGAATTGCAGTCGGCGGTCGGCGAGGCGCTGTCGTTTCTGGACCAGAGCCTGGACGCGGGATTCAGACCCGGCATGGGCCACATCGTTCCCGACCGCTTCTTCTGGGCGTTGCCGCAGTCCGAGGAAGGCGAAGAAGGCGCCGAAGGCGAGGGCGGTGCCGAACCCGAAGTTCCCAAAAGCGACGGAGCCCCGCGACGTGTCCATTGAAACGACAGGCATGACCAGCAGCCCCAGCGACGCCGGCAGCACCAATCGACAGTTGTTCGAGCGCGCCCAGCGGGTCATCCCCGGCGGTGTCAATTCGCCGGTGCGCGCCTTTCGGGCGGTCGGCGGCACGCCGCGCTTCATCACCCGTGGGCAGGGACCGCATATTTGGGACGCCGACGGCAAACGCTATCTGGACTACATCGGCTCGTGGGGTCCGATGATCCTGGGCCACGGCCATCCGGCAGTGTTGGAAGCGGTGCAGGAAGCGATCACCAGCGGCTTCAGTTTCGGCGCGCCCACCGAACGCGAGATCGAACTGGCCGAAGCCATCGTCGACCTGGTGCCCAGTGTCGAGCAGGTGCGCTTGGTCAGCAGCGGCACCGAAGCCGGCATGAGCGCGATCCGCCTGGCGCGCGGCGCCACCGGCCGCACCAAGATCGTCAAATTCGAGGGCTGCTACCACGGCCATGCCGACGCGTTGCTGGTCAAGGCCGGCTCCGGACTGGCCACCTTCGGCCACCCCACCAGCGCCGGTGTGCCGGCCGAGGTGGTGCGCGACACCCTGGTGTTGACCTACAACGATGTGCCGGGGTTGGAGCAGTGCTTCGCCGAACACGGCAGCGCGATCGCGTGCGTGATGATCGAGCCGATCTGCGGCAACATGAACTTCGTGCGCGCCAGCGTGCCCTTCATGACCCGGCTGCGCGAGTTGTGCACCGAGCATGGCGCGCTGCTGGCCTTCGACGAGGTGATGACGGGTTTCCGGGTGGCGCTCGGCGGCGCGCAAAGCGTCTATGCCGAGCTGATCCCCGGCTTCAAGCCCGACATGAGCGTGTTCGGCAAGGTGATCGGTGGCGGCATGCCGCTGGCCGCATTCGGCAGCACGAAAGAGGTGATGCGTCAGCTGGCCCCGCTGGGTCCGGTCTACCAGGCCGGCACCTTGAGTGGTAACCCGGTGGCGACCGCTTGCGGATTGGCGACGTTGAAAGAGATCGCCAAACCGGGCTTTTTCGATTCGCTGTCTGCGCAAACGAAAAAGCTCACCAGCGGCCTCACCGCTGCGGCCACCGAAGCCGGCATCCCGTTTTGCGCCGACAGTCAAGGCGGCATGTTCGGCTTCTTCTTTTTACCGGAGTTGCCGCAAGACTACGGCCAAGTGATGGTCACCGACAGCGCGCGCTTCAACCGCTTCTTCCACGCCATGCTCGACCGCGGGGTGTACCTGGCACCGGCGCTCTACGAAGCGGGCTTCGTCAGTGCCGCGCATGGCGACGAAGCCATCGCGGCCACGATCGAAGCCGCACGCGACGCATTGCGCGAAATGGCGTGAGAAAGCGCGATCTCAGCCAGAAGGAAATCCGGGCAGCGCAGCGTTCGAGATAAAGCGCCAGCGAAGCGCAGCGAAGACACCGAGTGGAGCGGCGGAGCTGGCTCCGCCAGGCCGCACGCGAACGCCCCCTCGGGGGGCAGCGACCGTCAGGGAGCGTGGGGGCTCAACTACACCGGGGACGACCGCAGCCCGTACACGCTGTCCTTGTAGAACAGGTATTCCACCCGCAGCACGGGCTCGCCTTGCTCGCCCTGGGTGGTGAAGCCCACCAGCGCCAGGCGGTCGCCGATCTGGATCTCGGGCACCTTCCAGGCCGACATGCGCGACAGCGGCGCCAGCTCGATCTCCCAGCGCTTGTCCTTGCGGGTCGGCACCTGAGCCATCTTCAAGAGCGATGCGCCTTCCACGGGCGCGGTCTGGGCCGGCAGTTTTCGACTGGCCAACTCCGCTGGCACCTTCAGGTCGGGTGACAGTTCCAGTTCGAGCTCGGCATGCGGATTGCGCCACATCACCTTGGCGGCGGTGCCTTCCAGATAGATCGGGCGGCCCTGGTCGAAGCTGCTCCAGCCATGGTGGGCCCACACGCGCGGCAGAAAAAGCAACAGCGGGGCGGCGGCGATCAGGGTGCGTCGTCTCATCAGAAGTCTCCTGGCTCTCTGCAAACACGCGGATTCAAAGATAGGCGATCCAGCGACCGCAAATGATGACACCGACCCAGAGGCCGAGCGAGAGTGCGGTTTGCAGCCGCGCCGCACGGTCCAGCCGCTGCAAGCCGCCGCGGGCATGAAACTGCGCGGCATTCAGCCCCGCCAGCATCAACAGCCCCATCTTGATGACGAAGGCGCGGTTGGCGATCAACTCGTTCGGCTGCGACCCGAACATCAGCAACCCCGACACCACCGCGAGTGCGAAGCCCGCCACGGTCAGCCGCAGCGACAAGCTCGCCAGCGCAGCCACCGGCAGATCGGGTGCCGCACCCCACACGCGCAGGTCCAGCACCAGCAGGCTGCCCAGCAGCGCGGCGATGCCGATGATGTGCAGCACTTCCAGCGCGGGATAAGCCCAGGTGCTGCTGGCGATCCAGGGCAGGCCGGTGAAGCCGGTGACGATGGGCATGTGAAACGTTTCCGATCGTGTAGCAAGGGCGAAGGTCTGAACGACCCCCGATCCTAGAATCTGCTCGATGCACATCCACATCCTGGGCATCTGCGGCACCTTCATGGGCGGGCTGGCCGCGCTGGCGGTGGAAGCGGGCCACCGCGTGACCGGCTGCGACGCCCATGTCTACCCACCGATGAGCGAGCAGTTGCAGCAACTCGGCATCGGCCTGACCGAGGGCTATGGCGCCGAGCAACTGGCGCTGGCGCCCGATGCCTTCGTGGTCGGCAATGTGGTCACGCGCGGCTTCCCGTTGATGGAAGCGGTGCTGGACGCCGGGGCGCCCTACACCAGCGGTCCGCAGTGGCTGGCCGAGCAGGTGTTGCAGGGCCGCCCGGTGCTGGCAGTGGCTGGCACGCACGGCAAGACCACCACCACCGCGATGCTGGCCTGGATACTGGAGCAAGCCGGCTTGCAGCCGGGCTTTCTGGTGGGCGGCGTGCCGCTGAACTTCGGCGTTTCGGCGCGGCTCGGCAAACCCGATGCACCGTTCGTGATCGAAGCCGACGAGTACGACACGGCCTTCTTCGACAAGCGCAGCAAGTTCGTGCACTACCGGCCGCGCACCGCGATCCTGAACAACCTGGAGCACGACCACGCCGACATCTTTGCCGACTTGGCCGCGATCGAAACCCAGTTTCATCACCTGGTGCGCACGGTGCCGGCCAATGGCCGACTGCTGGTCAATGCCCGCGACGACGCGCTGCAGCGCGTGCTGGCGCGCGGTTGCTGGACACCGGTGCAGCGCTTCGGCACCCGTCGCGAGGAACCCGGTGGCCTGTGCGCCCGAGGCGACCCGCAAGCCTTCGATGTGCTGCGCAGCAGCCTGAAGCTCGGTCGGGTCGAGTGGGACCTGCTGGGCGAGCACAACCAGCTCAATGCGCTGGCGGCGATCGGTGCGGCCGAGTCGGTGGGAGTCGATCCCGAGGCCGCGTGCCACGCTCTGGCAAGCTTCCAGAACGTGCGCCGACGAATGGAGGTGCGCGGAGAAGCTGCAGGCGTCACGGTCTACGACGACTTCGCCCACCACCCGACAGCGATGCGCACCACCATCGCCGGCTTGAAGCACCGCATCGATGCCCATCCGGCGGGCGGCCAGCGCCTGCTGGCGGTGTTCGAGCCGCGCTCCAACACCATGAAGCTGGGCACGATGAAAGCGCAACTGCCCTGGGCGCTGGAAGAAGCCGACCTGAACTTCTGTCTGCAAGGCGACTACGGTTGGAACGTGGCCGAGGCGTTGGCGCCGCTGGGTGCGTCAGCGGTGGTGGCCGACTCGGTGCCGGCGCTGGTGCAGCGGATCGTGGCTGTGGCGCGGCCTGGGGACCATGTGCTGTGCATGAGCAATGGCGGCTTCGGCGGGATTCATGAGCAGTTGCTGAAGGCGTTGCAACTGCGGGGCTGAAGCCCTATGCGCGCAGCGCGGCAACGCTTGCGATCACCGCCCCGGCACGCGCCCCGCCATTGCTGCTGGCAAAGCCCGGATTGCATCACCCCCGCTGCATGGCCGCCCGCAGCGCTTCGGTCAGCAACCCCAGGCTCTCCTGCAGATGCGCCCGCGTTTCCACCGACGCGCTTTTGCGCGCCACCGCCTGCTGCAGACGCGACTGCAGTTCCACCGCATGCAGCCGGGTCAGACTCACCGCGTCGGCCGGCAGCATCGGTGACGGGCGCAGCAGCACCGACTGCACCCGTCGCAAATGGTCGCGTTGCAAGCTGCGGCGCATCGGGTCGATGCTGCGGCCGGTCTTCAACTCGCTCCAGACCGTCTCCGACAAGGTCGAATAGACCTCGCTGAGCGAGATCGCACCAGCGCGCTGGTTTGCCGGCAGGTAGTTCGGCAAGTCGAGCAGTCGCTGCGCGGCGCCAGGCGACATCAACCGGTCCAGCGCTTCCGTTTGCAGGCGCAACACCGCCTGCGGCACGCCCAGCGGGCCGCCGCGGTCCCATTCGATGAAGTCGGGCGACAGGCTCGCCAGGAACTCGGGCCTGAAGTCGAAGCTCTCGGGTTTGAACAGCGCATCGCTCAGAAACGCGAGTGCCTGCCGCTGCTGCCTCGGGTCCACCGGCCGGTACACCGGCTGCTGCGTGGTGCCGGCAGGCTGGCGTTCGACATGCATGCCGCCCACGTACTTGGCAACGATGTCGGGCATGCGTCCAAGTTGCCTGAAGCCTTCCAGCACGCTGCGCCGCAACCGCAGCGGCTCGTCACCCAGCTTCGGCCCGCGGTCCTGGGTGCGCGCCCACAGCTCGCGCGACAGGGCCAGGCGCTTGGCGGCCCAGGCCAGCGGATCGTCACCCAGATCGAAGACATTCACCATCGGATCGAGGCCGATGCTGGCATCGGCGTCGTCGGCAAAGGCCAGCCGCGGGTCGGCAGCGCTGCGCGCGGCGATGGCCTGCATCTGCTGGCGTTCATCGGCAGCCGGCAGCTTTGCATCGACCGGCTTGTAGCCGTACTCGATGGCCCAGTAGTCGTAGGCGCCCAGCGTGGTCATGTTGAGCTGGCCCTTGCGCTCGCCATTGACCGGCACATTGAACGGGGTGTAGTCCATCACCGAATTGGTGATGCCGTTGGCGGTGCCGAAGGCCTCGTCCTGCAACTGCGCGCGGGTCACCGTGGTGGACGAGCGGAAGTTGTGGCGCAGGCCCAGCGTGTGGCCCACCTCATGCATGGTCACGTCCTTGATGTAAGCCTGCACGAAGGCATCCGCTTCCGGGCTCGCAGGGTCCAGGTCGCCCCGCGCTTCCAGCAAGTCCTGCGCAAAGTGCAATTCGCCGGCAGCTTCCATCGCATAGGTGCACAGGCTGTGGTCGTGGCCGTGATCCCAGATCGAAGCCAGGCCCGAGTGCGTTTCCTGCAATGGCGCACCAGGGCGAGGCAGGTCGTCGCTGACCAGACGCCGGGCACCGCGGCCAAAGACATCGCTCATGCCGATGTCGGCGTCCAGGATCTCTCCGCTGCGCGGGTCGGAATGGCTGGGGCCGATCGCGAATCCCACATCGGCACCGACGAACCAGCGCACCGATGCATGGCCGGCATCCATGTTGTTGAACGGCGATTCGTCCAGCTGCTGACGCACGACGATGGCGTTCTTGAAGCCGATGCGCTCGAAGGCCTTGTTCCACTCCAGGATGCCGGCGCGGATCGTGTCGCGGTAGCGGGCCGGGATGTTCTTGTCGAGCCAATAGGTGATGGGCTGCCTGGGCTCCGACAGGGCGGCTGCCGGATCGGCTTTCTCCAGCCGCCAGCGCTTCAGGTGGTGAACCCGCGTGTTGGGTCGCAGGTCGTCCGACAGGTCGCTGTAGCTGTCGGTAAAGAAACCCACGCGCGGGTCGGCTTCGCGGGCTCGCATCGGCTGCACAGGCAGCTCGCGAAAGTTGTAGACGAAGCCGACGAACAGGCTGCGCGGGTCGCCGGTGGTGGTGGGTGGTGTGGGCCGCGGCGGCGGCGGCGGCGCGCCGGGAATGAAGACCGGCGCGGCAGGGATGCGCGGAATCGCGAAGTGCACATTGGCACCGAGCGCAGTCAAACCCGGTTCGGCGCGCGTGCTGTCGAAGTACGAATTGGCGCGGTCGGGGGTGAATGGCAGCCGGTAGGCGGCTTCCAGACGGGTGCTGTAGCCGGCCAGGTCGCCGAGCAGAAAGCTGGCGTCGATCAGCACCGATTTGCGTTCCGGATGGGGCGCGCTGGCCACCGGGGTGCTGCCGATCAGGCTGTCGCTGAAGGCTTCTGCCACCGCGCGGGCGGTGGCCGGGTCGCGGTTGCCGCGAAAGCCGGTCTGGCGGGCGACCAACAGCATCTGACTGCCGACCTTGCGGAATTCGGCCATCCAGCGCGGACCCATCTGGCTGCCGTACAAACCGCGCTCACCCACCGAACTGGCCACGTTCACCGACACCAGCATGGGTTTGCCGATCTGATCCGGGGCGACTTCCAGCCAGACCTTTTCGTCTTTGCGCCACACCGGAAGAAAGCCGTCGTCGCGCCGGGCGTCCTTGATCACTTCGGCAAAAGCTTTCGGGGCGCCGGCTTCGGGCGGGCGCGGCGGGATCGCGCCCGGCACGGTGCCCGGAGCCGAACCGGCCGGCGACGGCGGGGTGGCGGCGACCGCCTTGACCGCCGGATCGGGCTTGCCTTTGGCATCGGCACCCGGCACGACGGCGGGTGGCGTGACGCAGCCCACAAGCAGCGCGGCGGCCGCAGCCCAGGCAATTGGTTGGAGGCGACGGCAGGCCGGCTTCAGTAGGGGTCGGCGGAAATCAGGGTGCATGAAGGCTCGGGCAACGTGGAAGAAGGCACCAGTTTTTGCTGTCGCTCTGGCGAAGTCGCGCATTTTGTCGTGTGCTGCCATCTCCAAGGGCGCGGTTGGCTATCGCCTCGCAATCGATTGCCATCAACCGTGACTGCCGCCACTAGACTGTGCGCCGTGCCGCCGACCCACCTGCTCTACCTGCATGGATTTCGTTCGTCGCCGCAGTCGTTCAAGGCGCGCTGCATGGCCGATTGGCTGGCCACGCATCGGCCTGGTGTGCAGTGGTGGTGCCCGCAACTGCCGCCATCGCCCCGCGCGGCGATGGCCTTGCTGCGGCGTGGCATCGAAGGCTGGC
Source organism: Burkholderiales bacterium (assembly GCA_038258365.1). Lineage (GTDB taxonomy): Bacteria > Pseudomonadota > Gammaproteobacteria > Burkholderiales > Burkholderiaceae_C > Rubrivivax. The sequence goes on from JBBSPW010000006.1 coordinate 32,642, forward strand.
CGGTCGCCTCGTCCGTGGTGATCGGCAGCTCGCTCGGCGGTTTCTATGCGACGCTGATCAGTGCCCAGACCGGCTGGCCCGCGGTGCTGCTGAATCCTGCGGTGGACCCGGCGCGTGATCTGGCCGCACACATCGGATGGCAAACCGCCTTCCACGACCCAGAAGCCTCGTTCGACTTCAAACCCGAGCACGTCACCGAGCTGCAGGCGATGGCGCTGCAACAAGTGGCACGGCCCGAGCGCAACCTGGCGATCATCGCCAAGGGCGACCAGGTGCTGGACTGGCGCGAGATGAGCGCCCGCCATGCCGGCGCCCAGACCCTGCTGCTGGAGCACAGCGACCATGGCTTGTCGGACTTCGACGCGCACCTGCCGCAGCTGCTGCGGTTCCTGCAGTTGATCGAGGGGGTTCCCGACGGCACGCTTGGCTAAGCCGCTTCAGCCAGCCACCGCCCCGGCCACAATGGACCGATGTATGCACTGTTCGACGACGCCGGAAAATTTCAGGCCGGCCGCGTGATGTCCGAAGCCGACGCCTCCATGCAGGTCGAGCTGGACTCCGGCAAGCGCGTCAAGGTCAAGGCCGCCAATGTGATGCTGCGCTTCGACAAGCCTGCGCCGGCCGAATTGATGGCCGAAGCGCAAGCGCTGGCCGCTCAGCTGGATCTGGACCTGGCGTGGGAGTTCGCACCCGAAGACGAGTTCGGTTTCGCCGATCTGGCGCAGGACTACTTCGAGGCCCCTTACGGCCCTGACAAGCAAGCCGCCGCGCTGTTCGCCTTGTTCGACGCCCCGCACTACTTTCGCCGCATGGGCAAGGGCGTCTTTCGCAAGGCGCCCGAAGACATCGTGAAAGCCGCGCTGCTGGGCATCGAGCGCAAGAAGCAGCAAGCCGCGCAGATCGCCGAATGGGCGGCCGAGCTGGTGGCCGGGCGCTGCCCCGCGCCGGTGGCCGAGCAGTTGTTTCGCATCCTCTTCAAACCCGACAAGAACGCGCCGGAATACAAGGCGGTGGTCGAAGCCACGAAGCAGGCGCAGCGCGCGCCGCTGGATCTGCTGAGCAGCGCTGGCGCGATCACGAGCCCCTACCAGTTTCATTGGCAACGCTTTCTGTTCGACCAGTTTCCGAAGGGCCATGCGTTCCCGGCCGCACTGGAAGCTGCCGATGCCGTGCCCGCGTTGTCGAAGGACATGTCCAAGGACACGCCCGACGCACTGCCACTGGCCGACGGCGTGCAGGCGTTCTCGATCGACGATTCCGCCACCACCGAGATCGACGACGCCCTGTCGGTGCAAGGTCTGGGCACCGGACTCGTCACCTTCGGCATCCACATCGCCGCCCCCGGTCTGGCGCTGCTGCCCGACTCGGCGCTGGACAAGGTGGCGCGCGAACGGCTGTCCACCGTCTACATGCCGGGCATGAAGATCACCATGCTGCCCGATGCGGTGGTGCAGGCCTACACGCTGGCCGAGGGCCGTGACTGTCCGGCGCTGAGCCTGTATGTGACGCTGGACGAAGCCACACTGGAGTTGCGCGGCAGCCGCACCGTGGTCGAACGGGTGCACATCGCGGCCAATCTGCGCCACGACCGGCTCGACGCTGCAGTGACGGAAGACGCGCTGACCGGCAAGGCCGCGGCCGAGTTTCCGTTTGCGGCCGAGCTGTCGTTCGGCTTCAGACTGGCGAAGCACCTGAAAGCGCAGCGCGAGGTGGTGCGCGGCAAACCCGAGAACTTCAACCGCCCCGACTTCAACTTCAAGCTGGACCGCGATCCGGCTCTGGCAGGCACGGAGCCGAGCGGCGACGAGCCTGTGCGAATCGATCTGCGCCGCCGCGGCGCACCGCTGGACCTGATCGTCTCCGAAGCGATGATCCTGGCCAACAGCACCTGGGGCGGCTGGCTCGCCACCCACGGCGTGCCAGCCATCTACCGCAGCCAGGCCAGCCTGCAGCCGGGCATCAAGGTGCGGATGGGTGTGCGGCCGGCGCCGCATGCCGGCATGGGGGTGGCGCAATACGCCTGGGCCACATCGCCGCTGCGACGCTATGTCGACCTGGTGAACCAGTGGCAGCTGATTGCCTGCGCCCGCCATGGCCGCACCGCGGCACTGGTGGCGCCCTTCAAGCCCAAGGATGCAGCGCTGTTCTCGATCATCTCGGCCTTCGACGCTGCGCATGCGGCCTACAACGGCTTTCAGCAGGCGATCGAGCGCTACTGGACACTGCGCCACCTGCAGCAGAACGCCACCACCGAAATCGACGCGGCGGTGATGAAGGAAGGCCTGGTGCGAGCCGATGCCGTGCCGCTGGTGTTCCGCGTGCCCGGCACCGAAAGCCTGCTGCGCGGCAGCCGGGTGCGGGTGCGGGTGATGGGAATCGACCTGCTGACGCTGGACCTGCATGCAACGCTGTCGGCGCGGCTGGACGACAGTTCGGCGCCGCTGGCCGGTCATGCGGCGCAGCCTGGCGCCGCAGTGGCGGGCGCGGGTGACGCCGCCGACGACGACAGCGGTGGCGACAGCGACGACGACAGCGGCAGCAGCGCGGCTGCCGGTCCGCTGGAGCTGGCGATCGATGCCGGTGACGCGGCTGCCGCGTCGACCCCGGGCAGTTGAGCCCGAACGGGCAGACACGAAACGCCGAGGGCCGGGTTGACGATGCGCTGGCGCGAACTCTCCACGCTGCAATGGGCACTGATGGTGTCGGTGGCTGCACACCTGATTCCGTTGAGCATTCGTTTCATCGACCCGGCCGGCTTCGAGCGCGCCTTCAGCGACACGCCGCTGGAAGTCATCCTGGTCAATGCCCGCTCGAACGAAGCGCCGACCCAGGCCCAGGCCATTGCGCAGGCCAACCTGGCCGGTGGCGGCGAATCCGATGCCGGCCGCGCCACCTCGCCCCTGCCCCCTTCGGCGACCGTGCAACTGGGCGATGCCGACGACGATGCGCGCCGCAGCATCGACCGCATGCAGCAGGAGCAACAAGCGCTGCTGACGCAGATCCGGCGTGAGGTCGCTGCCCTGCCCCCACCCGATCCGCGGCGCGAAGACGGCACCCTGCCGCAACGCGAGGTCGACGAGCGCCGGCGCCAGTTGCTGCAACTGCTGGCCGAGATCGAAAAACGCATCAACGACGAAAATGCGCGGCCGAAGAAGCGCTACATCAGCCCGGCCACGCGGGAAGAGGTCTATGCGATCTACTACGACACGCTGCGCCGCCGCATCGAAGAACGCGGCACCCGCAACTTTCCGGAGGCCAACGGCCAGAAGCTGTATGGCGAGCTGACGATGAATGTCACCGTCGACGCGGTGGGCCGCGTGGTCGAAGCCGACATCGTCAAGCCGTCCGCCTCGCGGCGGCTCGACATGCAGGCGGTGGCGATCGTGCGTGCCGCCTCGCCCTTCGGCCCGTTCACGCCCGAGATGCGCGCCAAGGCCGACCAGATCGTGGTCACCTCGCGGTTTCGATTCACGCGCGAAGACGGGCTCGAAACTTCGCTGACCGCACGGCCGTGATCCAACGATGAGCGACCGCACGATCGACAGGTATCTGGTGATCGGCAACCCCGTGGCGCACAGCCTGTCGCCGCTGATCCATGCCGAGTTCGCGCGCTTGTCGGGGCAGGTGCTCAGCTACGGGCGCGAGCGGTGTGCAGAAGGCGGATTCGCGGCGCTGCTGCGCACCTTGCTTGACACCGGATTGCGTGGCTGCAATGTGACCGTTCCCTTCAAGTTCGATGCGCTGCAGGCGGCCACCCAACGCAGCGCGCGCGCTGCGCTGGCGGGTGCCGCCAACACCTTGTGGGTCGATGCGGCGGGCGCTGTCCAAGCCGACAACACCGACGGGGTCGGCCTGGTGCGCGACATCGAAAGCGGTGCCGGTGTGGCCATCGAAGGGCGGCGGGTGCTGCTGATCGGCGCCGGCGGCGCAGCAGCGGGGGTGCTGGGGCCGCTGCTGGCCGCACGCCCCGCTTCGCTGGTGCTGTGCAACCGCAGCGCCGATCGCGCGGACGCTCTGGCCGCCGGGCACCGGGAATGGGCCGCCACGCACGGCGCCCGGCTGCAGACTGCGTCCATCGGCTCGCCCTTCGACGGCGTGCCGGTACCCTACGACGTGGTCATCAACGCCACCGCCAGCAGCCTGCACGGCGCGGCCTCGCCGGTGCCGGCCACGGTGCTGGCGCAAGGCACGCTGGCGGTGGACCTGATGTACGGCGATGCCGCCGCACCGTTTCTGGCCTGGGCGCAAGACAGCGGCGCGACTGGCAGGGACGGGCTCGGAATGCTGGTCGAGCAAGCAGCCGAATCGTTCCAGGTCTGGCGCGGGGTGCGGCCACCGACAGCGCCAGTGCTGGCAATGCTGCGCGAACACTTGGCATTGCAGAAGGCGGCGCGATGAGCAACCCGCAGGTTCAAAGGTCCGGTCTGCGGCAGGTGGGGCGGTTGCTCGCCTTGCTGGTCTTGAGCGCGCTGGCCTTGCAACTCGTCTTCCTGTTGCGCATCGCGCTGATGGGGGTGGTCGACCCGCAATCCACTGCCTTCCAGCGCAGCGAGGCCTGGCGGTTGCTGCGCCAACCCGGGCCATCCGGTTGGGCACAGGCATGGGTCGATGGCGACCGGATCGCCGACACCCTGAAACGCGCGGTCATCGCCAGCGAAGACGCTGGCTTCACGGCGCATGGCGGAGTCGACTGGGACGCGATCCGCGGCGCCTGGGAGAAGAACCAGCGCGCCGAAGCGCGTGCCGAGCGGCGTGCAGCCGCTGCGCCAAGCAAGACAGCGACCGGCACAGCCCCGGTGGCCGCCAAGCTCGTCGGTGGCTCGACCATCACCCAGCAGCTGGCCAAGAACCTGCTGCTGTCGGGCGAACGCACCGTGCTGCGCAAGGCGCAGGAAGGGATGCTGACCCTGATGCTGGAGCTGCTGCTGAGCAAAGAGCGGATCCTGGAGATCTACCTCAACAACGTCGAATGGGGCGAGGGCCTGTTCGGCGCCCAGGCCGCGGCGCGCCACTACTTTCGAGTCGATGCCGCAAAGCTCGGCACCGACGCCGCCGCGCGCCTGGCGGTGATGCTGCCGGCACCGAAGCGCTTCGAGAAGCGGCCGGCCTCGCCCTATGTCACCGGCCGCGCCGCCACCATTGCCGCGCGCATGCCGGCGGTGGAACTGCCCTGAACGGCTGAGCCCGCCAGCGAATCGCAAGCGGTCCACCGACAATGCCGGCACCATGAGTCAAACCGACGCCATTGCCCATGCCGCTGCCGCCCTGGTGGTGGACGAAGGCATGGAGTACGGCGCTGCCAAGCGCAAGGCCGCGCGTGAGATCGGCGGCCGGCCCGAGCTGCCTTCGAACGAAGCGATCGAAGACGCGGTGCGCGAGCACATCGCGCTGTTCGCGGCCGACACCCAACCGGCGGAACTGCGCGCCCTGCGCCAGGTGGCACGGCTGTGGATGCAGCGCATGGTCGAGTTCCGACCGCATCTCTCGGGCGCCGCCTGGCGCGGCACCGCCACCCGCTTGTCTGCCGTTCACCTGGACTTGTATTGCGACGACCCGAAAGCCGCGGAGATCGCGCTCGTCAACGCCGGGGTCCACTACGACGTGGGCGCGCTGGACCGCCCCGGGCGCAGCGGCAGCCGCGACCCGCTGAATGTGCTGACGGTGGCCGAGCCCAGCCGCGAGCTGGGCGAACCCGTCACCGTGCACCTGCTGCTGCACGACTACGACGACCAGCGCGGCGCGCTCAAGCCCGACGCGCGCGGCCAGCGCTGGCGCGGCGACCTGGCAGGCCTCGAGCGCTTGCTGGCGCTGCAGCCGTCGCCGGCGGCTCTGGCATGAAGCGCCGCAGCTGGCTGCTGGGCACGGCCGGCGCAGCCGCTGCGGTCGCCGGGGTGACTTGGCAGCAATGGCGGGAGCGGGCCGGTGGGTCTGGCGGGCGCGGCGCCAAGGCCGAACAAGGTGTGAACACCAGCGCCGGCACAGACGCCAGCACAGACGCCAGCGCAGGCTCCCCGCCCTGGGCGTCCCGCTTCGACACGCCAGATGGCGGCACCCTGGCGCTGGCCTCCTTCAAAGGCCAGCCGTTGCTGCTGAACTTCTGGGCCACCTGGTGCCCGCCCTGCATCAAGGAGATGCCCGAGCTGGACCGCTTCGCCCGAGACCATGCGCAAGCGGGCCTGCGCGTGGTCGGCCTGGCCATCGACAGCCCGACACCGGTGCGCAAGTTTCTGACCGCTCAGCCGGTTGGCTATGCGATCGGCTTGGCCGGATTCGAGGGCACCGAGTTGAGCCGAGGGCTCGGCAACACCACCGGCGCATTGCCCTTCACGGTGCTGTTCGATCGCAAAGGCCAGATCGTGCAGCGCAAGTTGGGCGAAACGAGCTACGTAGAGCTTGCGGCCTGGGCGCGGCAGCTCTGAGCGCTGCCACCGTCCAGCCTGTCCCCGGCGCGAAAAGCCGGCAGTTGGCTCCGTGCAGCAGCGAACGGTCGTCAAACTGGCGTAAAGTTCGGCGCCCCACCCCAGCGGGTTGAACGGTGAGGCCCCCTACATGAGCATCCTCGTTCTGCACGGCCCCAACCTGAACCTGCTCGGCACGCGTGAGCCACAGGTGTACGGTCACCAAACCCTGCAGCAGATCGACGCCGAATTGGCGCAGATGGCCGCCGATGCCGGCGACAAGCTGCAAACGCTGCAGAGCAACCACGAAGGCGTGCTGATCGACCGCATCCAGGCGGCGCGCGAGGACGGTACCCGCTTCATGATCATCAACCCGGCTGCTTTCACCCACACCAGCGTGGCGCTGCGCGACGCCTTGGCCGCCGTCGGCTTGCCTTTCATCGAGGTGCATATGTCGAACATCCATGCGCGGGAAGCATTTCGCCACCATTCGCATCTGTCGGCGCTGGCCTTGGGGGTGATCTGCGGTCTGGGCGCCGATGGCTACCGGCTGGCGCTGCGCCATGCGCTGTCGCTGCGGCCCGCGCCGCTGACGGTTTGATGCCCCGATCCGACGCCCTGGGTTGAAGCCCATTCACCCACCCATCCAAGGACCCGTCCGATGGACCTGCGAAAACTGAAAACACTGATCGACCTGGTGTCCGACTCGAACATCTCCGAGTTGGAAATCACCGAAGCCGAGGGCAAGGTGCGCATCGTCAAGGGCGGCATGGCCCCACCGACCGCCGCGCCCGCACCGGCGGCGGCGCTGTCGACGGTGCCTGCCATTGAAGCGGCGGCATCGCCGCCGGTGCCTGCTCCCAGCACCGACCGCATCATCACCTCGCCGATGGTCGGCACTTTCTACCGCGCCGCCAGCCCGGGTGCCAAGTCGCTGGCGGATGTCGGCGACGACATCAAGGAAGGCCAGCCGGTTTGCATCATCGAGGCGATGAAGATCATGAACGAGATCGAGTCCGACTGCGCCGGCAAGGTGCTGCGCGTGATGGCCGAGAACGGGCAGGCGGTCGAGTTCGGCCAGCCGCTGTTCGTGGTCGGCTGAAGGCGCACAGCCGATGTTCAAGAAAATCCTGATCGCCAACCGGGGCGAGATTGCCCTTCGCGTGCAGCGTGCCTGCCGCGAGATGGGCATCAAGTCGGTGGTGGTCTATTCCGAAGCCGACCGTGAAGCCAAGTACGTCAAGCTGGCCGACGAAGCGGTGTGCATCGGCCCGGCCCAGTCGGCGCTCAGCTACCTGAACATGCCGGCGATCATCGCCACCGCCGAGGTCACCGATGCCGAAGCGGTGCATCCGGGCTATGGCTTCCTGAGCGAGAACGCCGACTTTGCCGAGCGGGTCGAGAAAAGCGGCTTCTGCTTCATCGGCCCGACCCCCGAATCGATCCGCATGATGGGCGACAAGGTCAGCGCCAAGCAGACCATGATCAAGAGCGGCGTGCCCTGCGTGCCCGGCTCCGAAGGCGCGCTGCCCGATGATCCGAAAGAGATCATCCGCATCGGCCGCTCGGTGGGCTACCCGGTGATCATCAAGGCCTCGGGCGGCGGCGGCGGGCGCGGCATGCGGGTGGTGCACACCGAAGCGGCGCTGCTGACTGCCGTGCAGACCACGCGAGCCGAAGCCGGTGCGGCTTTCGGCAACCCGCAGGTCTACATGGAAAAGTTTTTGGAGCACCCGCGCCACATCGAAATACAGGTGCTGGCGGACCAGCACAAGAACGCGGTCTGGCTGGGCGAGCGCGATTGCAGCATGCAGCGCCGCCACCAGAAAATCATCGAGGAAGCACCGGCACCGGGCTTGCCGCGGCGCGCCATCGAACGCATCGGCGATCGCTGCGCGGCAGCGTGCAAGAAGATCGGCTACCGCGGCGCCGGCACCTTCGAGTTCTTGTACGAAGACGGCGAGTTCTACTTCATCGAGATGAACACCCGCGTGCAGGTCGAACACCCGGTCACCGAGATGACCACCGGCATCGACATCGTGCAGATGCAGATCCGCGTGGCGGCGGGTGAGAAGCTGCCCTTCACCCAGCGGCAAATCCAGACCCGCGGCCACGCGATCGAGTGCCGCATCAATGCCGAGGACCCCTACAAGTTCACCCCTTCACCGGGGCGGATCACGCTGTGGCACGCGCCGGGCGGACCGGGTGTGCGGGTCGACTCGCATGCCTACACCAACTACATGGTGCCGCCGAACTACGACTCGATGATCGGCAAGATCATCGTCCACGGCGACACCCGCGAACAAGCGCTGGCGCGGATGCGCACCGCGCTGTCGGAGACCGTGGTGGAAGGCATACTGACCAACATCCCGCTGCACCGGGAGCTGATGGCCGATGCCAAGTTCATGGAAGGCGGCACCAGCATTCACTATCTCGAAGGGTGGTTGTCCAGGAGATGACACACGAGTTGACGTTGCTGGCGCCGCAGGCGCTGGTCGATGCGGTGTCCGATCTGCTGGCCGATGAGGCGGGGGCGCTGTCGGTGTCGGTCGAGGACGCCGATGCCGACAGCAGCGACGAGCAGGCGCTGTTCGGCGAACCCGACATGCCGCCGCCTGCTGCCGGTTGGCAGCGGTCGACTCTGCGGGCCTTGTTCGACGATGAGGCGGCTGCCGATGCCGGCGCTGCATGGGTGCTGGCGCAGCCGGACCTCGGCGGTGTGCAGCTGCTGTCGATCGCCCCGGTGGCCGAGCAGGACTGGGTGCGGCTGACGCAATCGCAGTTCGCGCCGGTGGCCATCACCGATGCCTTCTGGATCGTTCCCAGCTGGCATGAGCCGCCTGCGGCCGCCCGGATCGTGTTGCGGCTGGATCCGGGGCTGGCTTTTGGCACCGGCACCCACCCCACCACGCGGATGTGCCTGCGCTGGTTGGCGGCGAGAGCGGCCGCTGCTGCCGGAAGACCCGCAGAACACATCGAACGCAGCGGGTCCGGCGAACGGCTGCTGGACTACGGCTGCGGCTCGGGCATCCTGGCGATCGGCGCTGCGCTGCTCGGACATGGCGTCTGGCGCGCGCCCGGTGCCGCCGCTTCCGGCAGCCTCATCGACGCGGTGGACATCGACCCGGCCGCGGTGCAGGCCACCCGCGACAACGCCGAGCGCAACGGGGTCGCCCTGCGCGCCGGGCTTCCCGAACAAGCCGAGGGGCGCTACGACCTGGTGCTGGCGAACATTTTGGCCTCGCCGCTGAAACTGCTGGCGCCTTTGCTGGCCGGCCATGTGGCACCGGGTGGCTGGCTGGTGCTGGCCGGCATCCTGCAGCGACAAGCCGAAGAACTGCAGGCGGCTTATGCGCCGTGGCTCGATCTGGCTGTCAGCGACCAGGAAGAAGGCTGGATCCTGATGACGGCATGCGCCCCGGCCTGACCCGTTGAGAATCGCCCGGTGAGCACCAACCTGGCCACGCGCTGCCCAACCTGCAGCACGGTGTTTCGAGTCGTACCCGACCAGTTGCGGATTTCCGATGGCTGGGTGCGGTGCGGACGTTGCGCCGAGGTTTTCAACGCGGCCCAGGCGCTGCTCGATGCGAGCACGGGTGCGCCTCGCCACCTGCCGGTCGGCGTGGCAGCTGCGACACCCGACGTTTACGCCGCGCTTGCAACAGACGATTCGGACGACTCCGGCGCGGACTCGCCGTTCGAGACCACCCAGGTGCTGTTTGGCGATGACGCCGAGGCCGACGGCCCCTACGTGCCGGAGGCGAGCGAAGCCGAACGGCTCGCGCCGACCGATGCGAGACCGGACTTCGGCGCCATCGAACGCGCTGACCCGGTCGAATCGATCGGCACGGATGCGCCGGATGCGCCCGATTCGCCCGATGCGCCGGTTCGGCCGGTCGAGCCGGTCGAGCCGGTCGGGCCGCTGCTTGCAACCGACCCGGACGGTGGGTCCGCCAGCGGCGACTTCCATCAAGGGGCCGGGCCGCTGGGTCCTTGGGAGCCCTTGGCCCTGCCCGATCCGCTAGCGCCGCTGCAGCCAACCGAGACTGGCGAGCCGATCGACTCCGACGAGTCCAACGACCCTACCGAACCCGCCTCGCCCCCCGAGCCACCCGACCCGGCTCCCACATTCGCCGACTTCCGCGCCACGCCCTCTTTCGTGCGCCGTGCCGACCGCGCCGAGCAATGGCGCCGGCCGGGGGTGCGGCTGGCGCTTGTGGCGGTGGCGCTGCTGGCCGTGCTGGCGCTGGCAGCACAAGTGGCTTTTGTCTACCGGGATCTGGTGGCGGCACGTTTCGCTGTCACCCGCCCGGCGTTGCAGCAGATGTGTGCGGTGTTCGGCTGCAGCATCGGTCCGGCCCGGATGATCGACGAGCTGACCGTCGAAGCCAGTGGGTTGCTGCGGGTGGCGCAAACCGACGGCTACCGGCTTTCGCTCACCCTTCGCAACCGCAGCGGCATCGCGCTGGCGCTGCCCGCGGTCGACCTGAGCCTGACCGACAGCCAGGGCAAGCTGCTGGCGCGGCGCGTGTTGCGCCCGGCCGAGCTCGGCGCGAACCAGACCGAACTGGGTGCCGGGCGTGAGTTGCAACTGCGCGCCACCCTGCAAACCGCCACCGACCCGGTGGCTGGCTACACGATCGAGTTGTTCTATCCCTGAGCGCCGTGCGGCAGCTGCTGCCGGCCGGACCTTTCCTTTCCGATTGCATCCACTGGAGTAGCCATGCCCGCGCTGATTTGCGGTTCCCTCGCCTTCGACACCATCGCCAATTTCCCGGGGCGGTTCTCCGACCAGATCATGCCGGACCGGGTGCACATCCTGAATGTCAGCTTCGTGGTGCCCACGCTGCGCCGCGAATGGGGCGGCTGCGCCGGCAACATCGCCTACACCCTGCAGGGCCTGGGCGAGAAACCGGCGATCCTGGCGGCACTCGGGGTCGACGGCGGCGAGTATTTGGCGCGCATCGAATCCTGGGGCGCCGACACCTCGCTGATCCTGCGCGACGAAGAACTGCACACCGCGCAGTGCCACATCACCACCGACCGCGACAACAACCAGATCACGGCCTTCCACCCCGGTGCGATGAGCCATGCGCATCAGATGAAGGTGC
>JBBSPW010000007.1:0-37715 GCA_038258365.1 Burkholderiales bacterium
CGGCCCGCTGCTGCTGGCCCCGGCGAGGAACCGCGCGATGTGGGCGCATCCGGCCACCCAGCGCAACATCGCCCCGGTGCAGGCCGATGGGGCCACGCTGCGGGGCCCGGCAGCCGGCGACCAGGCCTGCGGTGAAGTCGGCGCTGGCCGGGGCCACCAGCACCGCATCGGCCTCGCGCGTGAGGTCGATGTGCGGCATGTTGTTGTCGCGCCGGCCGTCCCACTGATCGAGGTAGACCGGGCGACCGCTGAGCGCCTGCATCGTCACCGGGGTGATGAAGTGGGTGGCGGCATCCGTCATCACCACCTGCACGGTGGCGCCGGCCTGCAGCAGCAGCCGCGTCAGCTCGGCCGACTTGTAGCAAGCGATGCCGCCGGACAAGCCCAGCAACACGTGCTTGCCTCGCAGTTCGGCAGGGGAAGACAGGACCGGGGGAACGACCAAAGACATGGCCGCGGACTCTAGCAGCGGCGCCCTACACTCGCCGCCCCGACTGGCAACGCACGATGGCAGGCATCCACATCACCGACATCGAATCGGCCATCAACTGGTGGCGCGACCGATCACCCTCGCCCGATGGCATCACCGCCTGCGCCGAGGTGCGTGCACTGGCCGAGATCTATGCGCTGATGGTCTACCACCGCGAGCCTCTTTGCGATGAGGACTCGATGCCGCCCAGACCCAAGGAGGCATGGCTCGCCTGGTATGCCATCACGGCCGACGCACCCTGCATCGCGATCTGCTCCACCAGCCAGGGCGACGCGGTCTGCAAGGGCTGCGGACGCAGCTTCGACGAGGTGCGCGACTGGACCGCGATGAGCCCGGGCCAGAAACGCACGGTGTGGCGGCGCATCACGCTGGACGGCACGGCGTGGCGCTTCAACCGCTATGCCGAAAGGAGCCTCCACGCTCCCTGACGGTCGCTGACCCCGGTGGGGGCGCTCCGCCTGCGGCCCGGCAAAGCCGGTTCCGCGGCTCTTCTTGGTGGGTGCGCTGCGCTCCGCTGGCGCCGTTACATCGGCAGCTGAACAACAAAGCAACTGCCCCCGCCGGCTCGCGCTTCGCAGCGCACCTTGCCGCCGTGACGCTCGGCGATCTGCCGCACCAGCGACAAACCCAGGCCGACGCCGCCGGCGCGCTCGGCATGGCCGGGCAGCCTGAAAAAGGGCTCGAAGATGCGTTCGCGCTGCGGATCGGGCACCCCTGGGCCGCGGTCGCAGATCCGCCACTCGGCCATCGGCCCGACGGCTTTCAGATGGACCTCCACCTCGCTGCCCCCATAGCGCCGCGCGTTCTCGAGCAGGTTGCGCAAGGCGCGCCGCAGCAACCGTTCGTCGCCCGGCACCACCAGATCGTCGCCCTCGGCCAGCGCCCCGGCGCGAGCGGCTTCTTCGACCATCAGCGGCAGCAGCGCCACGGACTGGGACAGATCCAGCGACGCGGATGCATCCAGCCGGCTCGCCAACAGCACCTCTTCCACCAACGCGTCCAGCTCGGCGATGTCGGTGTCGATCTCGCGCTTCAGAGCGGGCCGCTGCTCTGCGGGCGCGTTGTCGATCAGCGAAACCGCCATCTTCAGCCGCGCCAACGGCGACCGCAGTTCATGGCTGGCATTGGCCAGCAGGCTGCGGTGCGCCTGCATCAGCGCTTCGACACGCGCCGCTGCCCGGTTGAAGCTGGCGCCCAGCGCCGCCACCTCGTCGCGCCCGTCTTCGGCCACGCGCTGGTCCAGCGCGCCCGAGCCGAAAGCCTCGACCCCTTGCTTCAAGGCTTCCAGGCGCCGCGTCAGCCGCCGCACCACCGGCCAGGCCGCGCCGGCCACGGCCAGAAACAACAGCACCAGCAGCACCGCCAGGCCGAGCCCGTCGGGCCAGTGCGGCGGGCCGAGCCAGGGCGGTCGGGTCACGCTCCGGGCCGGCGATGCCGACCGGCCGCCACCGCTGCCGGGCCTGGACAACCACAGCGTGCGGCCGTCGTCGAGGCGGATCGAGCGCACCCGCTGCGCTGCATCGGCCCCGTCCAGGTCGCGTCGCAGCCACGAGTCCGATGCCGCAATGCGCTGTCCGCCTGCATCGTCCAGCGCCATCGGAATGCGCAACCGTTGCGACCAGTCGCGCAACGCGGCCTGCTGTTCGTCGGCCGGTGCGGCCACCGGCGGCAGCGAGCGCTGCAGCAGCTCGCCCCAAGCCCCGGAGCGTTCACGCATCGAACCTTCCGCCAGCCCGCGCTGGCGTTCCAGCTGCTGCTGCAGCAGCCAGCCCGACACGGCCGCAAACAGCGCCAGCGTCAGCACCACGGTGAGGTAGATGCGAAGGTACAGCGAGCGCATGGCTTGCCCCGCTCAGTCTCGCCGAGGCCCGACCCCGCCAGCTGGGCGATGCCGCCTACGCCGGGTCTGCATCCTGCTTGCGGGCAAAGACATAGCCGCTGCCGCGCACCGTCAGCACGCGGCGCGGCGCTTTCGGGTCGTCTTCGATCACAGCCCGGATGCGCGAGATGTGCACATCGATGCTGCGGTCGAAGGCTTCCAGCGGATGGCCCTTCAAGGCGTCCATGATCTGGTCGCGCGACAGCACCCGGCCCGGGTTGCGGGCCAGCACCATCAGCAGTTCGAACTGGTGGCTGGTGAGGTCGCAGGCATTGCCGTCGAGCCGCACCTGGCGCGCACCCAGGTCGATCTCGAGCCGGCCGAACGACAGCATCGCGTCGTCGGCGGTATCCGGTGCCGCACGCCGCAGCAGGGCCTTGATCCGCGCCAGCAACTCACGCGGCTCGAACGGTTTGGCCAGGTAGTCGTCGGCGCCGATCTCGAGCCCCACGATGCGGTCCAGCGGCTCGCCGCGCGCGGTCAGCATCAACAGCGGCAGGCGCCGGGTGCGCGGTGCTGCGCGCAGTTCACGGGTGTAGTCCAGCCCGTCGCCATCGGGCAGCATCAGGTCCAGCACCAGCGCGTCGAAGTCGCCGTGCTGCAGCTGCCGGCGGCCATCGGCCAGCGATGCTGCGGTGTCGACCTGCAGACCCGCCTGCCGCAAGTAGCCGCCCACCATGTCGGTGAGGCGGGTGTCGTCGTCGATCAGCAGCAGGCGTTGGGTCATCGATGTCGCGTGGCTCGCCTCAGACTCAGCGGCTCTTGCCGTCCAGGCTCTGGCGCTCGGCGCGGTGGCGCTCCATCAAGCTGCGGCGTTGCGCCATCTTGCTGGCCATCTGGGCTCGCTGCTCGGGGCTCAGCACCGCGGCGGTGTCCAGCCTGGCTTGCAACATGCGCTTGCTGGCCTGGTCGTGCATCGCCATGCCCTGCTGGCGCAGGCTTTCGGCAGCGCGCGCGTCGATGCTGGGTTTCGCGAGCAACGCGGCTTGTTGGTCGCGCAGGGTGCGGCCCGACTCGTGCAGCGCGGTCAGATCCGCGCGGGCGGCTTGCATGATGGATTTGATCTGCTCGCGTTGCGCGTCGGTGGCGTTGACGCTGTCGAGCATTTTCTGCAGGTGGCGGACGCTGTCGCGTCCGCCGCTTTCGTGGCCGTGGCGAGTGCCGTGTTCACCCATCGGCTGAGCCGAAACCGGCTGCACGAAGCTGGCCGCGGCCGCCAGGGCCAGCGTGGCCAGCGCCAGGCGCCATGGCTTGGCTTGCTGAATCGGGCGGCAGATGGGGCGGGTGGTGGCAGTCATCGGAATCCTTTTCAAGTGGGTTGGCGATGAAAGGATGCTGGGCCGCAACGGTGAAGCGAAACCTGGATCGGGGGTAAAGATACGTGGCGCCTCACCGACCGGGCCTGGCTGACGGCTGGGCGAGTGGCTGGGTGAGCGGGCCCGCATCCGGCAGTGCCGCATCGACCCGGATCAAGCGGCGTTGCAGCCTGAATCCCGGGTCGGTGCTGCGAAGATCCAGACGCAGCAAGACGCCGTTGTGGCGGTCGACGACGATGGCGCCGTCGACGCGGGTGAAGCCCTCTTCGCGCTCGGTGTCGCCGAACAACTCGACCACCGCCACATCGAAACGCCGCCCGGCCACGGTTTGCGGCCCCACAGCCACGACCTGCCCCCGCATCCGCGCCCGTGTATACGGGTCGCCAACCCGGACGATGTCGCCTGCTGTGACCGCACCCAGGCGCAAGTCGTTGCGCAGCAGGTGGGGCCACGACAGCTCGCCCGCTGGCGCCATGACGATGTTGCCGGAATGGTCCTGCTGCACCCGGCCGACAGCCACGCTCCCACTCCCGAGCAGCGTGTAGTCGAGCCCGCCGCGCCGCAGGGCATCCACGCGGACCCGCCATTGACGAACCGGGTCGCGCGAGCCCGAACGGTCTTCGTAGACCAAGCTTTCACCGGGCGACAAGGTGATGCGGGCGGCCCGGGCCGCGCTCGGGACGTCACCCGGTGGCGGGCAACCCTGGCGGCGCGAGGCTTCCGTCAACGCATCGAAACGGCCTTTCAAACGCGCCAGGTCAGCTGCTTCCAGGCCGTCCGGGCGCATGGCCAGCATCGCCGGCCAGAACAGCATCACCCCGAGCCCCATCGCCAGGATGTTGTTGCCCGCTTGCGCGTCGACCGAGTACGCGACATCGGCAGCGCGGTGCTGCACTTCGTCGAGCGCGTCGTCGATGCGCACACAGCTCAAATCGGCGAACTCGGCCGGGTCGATTCGCGCGGCGCGAACCTCGGTCGAACGCGTGATGCAGCCCTGCAGCAAAAGACAGGCCAGCACCGGCAGGAGCGGCAATTTGCTCATCTGAGGCGCATTGTGCCGCGCAGACCCCGGCCGGTCCGCCAAGCTACGATGCGCCGCGATGCCCCCCGCAACCGACGCCACCGAAGACCCGCCCGCGCCGACCACCTTCCATCCGATCGGCCAATACGAGCTGCCGAAGATGCCCACGGTGCATGCGTTGCGGCGCTATGCCACGTTGGTGCTGAAGAAGTTCGGTCAGGCAGACGAAGGTCCGATGCTGTCGAACGACCGGCTGCAGCGCGCCACCCCCGAGCGGCTGGACGACATCGTCGGACCGCCCGCCTTCGGCTCCCTGCTGGACGAGCTGGACCACACGTTGGGGGATTGGTGCGCAGAAGCCCAGCCTGCTGCCTGGCTGCAGTTGGTGGTGCTGCCACCGGGCGACCGCAACGGCTTGATGACCGCATGGGCCGAACGACATGGTCATTCACTGCTGCCAGCGCCCAGCCGCGCGCAGTTGCTGGCAGGGCAGCCGAACGTGCTGCCCGATCTGGAAGGTGACGGCGTGTTGGTGCTTCCCGAACTCGAGCGCTGGTTCCTGCGCCACCGCAATGCCTTGCAGGCCCTGCGAACACTGCTGATAGGTATCGGGCAACTGGAGCGCCACTGCGTGATCGGGTGCAACAGCTGGGCCTGGGCCTACCTCAGCCGGGCGTTGGCGGTAGACAGGGTTCTGCCAACCGCGATGACCTTCAAGGCTTTCGACGCCGATCGGCTGCGCGACTGGTTCAGCCGGCTGGCTTTCGATGAGCGCACCCCTGCGATGACCTTCCGCTTGGCTGAAAGCGGCCGCAATGTGCTTGCGGGCAACGGCGACGGCAAGGGGAAGGAGAACGAAGAAGGAAGTGGCAAAGCGGGCGGCAACAGCGACGAAGAAGAACAGGACGACTACCTGAAACGCCTGGCGGCACGCAGCTTCGGCATCCCGTGGGTGGCCTGGCACCTGTGGCGCCAGAGCCTGCGCACCCGACTGGAGTCCGACGAGGTTTCTGAAAAAGTCACCGACGACGTCAAGGACGCCACCGATGGTGACGAACACACCTTGTGGGTCACGGGTTTTCAGGAACTGACGCTGCCGCAGCGGCATCTGGACGATGCCTTGCTGGTGCTGCATGCGCTGCTGCTGCACGGCGAGTTGAGCGGCGCGGAGTTGCGTGCCGTGCTGCCCAACGTGGGCGAAGTCGACACCGTGCCAGCGCTGATGCATGCCGGCTTCGTGGCCCGCGACGGCGACGACTTCCATGTGCGCCCGGCTGCCTACCCACAAGCGCGGCAGGTATTGGCTTCGGCGGGCTTTCCGCTGGACCGGCTCTGACCGCCCCACCCGAATGGCCACCGCCCAGACCTCCGCCCACGCTGCCAGTGCCGCGCAGACGGCTGCTTCGTCGGCCAGCGCTGCGGCATCGTCGGCCGCCGAGAAAGGTGGCCAGAAGGCGGCGCAGCTCATCAACGACCTGCAAGACATCAGCTTCACCAAGATCGGTTTGATCGTGGGCTGCACAGCGCTGGCGATCGTGTTGATCCGCAAGCTGCTGCCGTTTCTGGCCGAACGCGGACCCAGCCAATTGCGCCTGGTGCTGCTGGGCACGGTGCCGATCACACGGCTGGTGCTGCTGACGGTGGCGATCCTGTGGGTGGTGCCGATCGTCTTCAATGTGACGCTGCAGAACTTCTTGCTGATCGGCGGTGCAGTCAGCGTGGCGATCGGCTTTGCGTTCAAGGACTATGTGAGCAGCCTGATCGCCGGCATCGTGGCGATCTTCGAGCGCCCTTACCGCCCCGGCGACTGGGTGGAAGTCGGCGGCGACTACGGCGAGGTGCGCGCGGTGGGTTTGCGCACCATCGAGCTGCGGACTCCATCAGACGACATCGTGCATGTGCCGCACGAAAAAATCTGGCAGAGCAACATCGCCAATTCCAACGACGGTGCCCGCACCCTGATGTGCGTGGCGTCGTTCTACCTGGCCCCGCGGCACGACGCCGCGCTGGTGCAGCGGGCGCTGCGCGATGTGGCGGTCACGAGTGCGTACCTGGAATTCGACAAGCCGGTGGTGGTGGTGCTGAGCGAGACCCCGTGGGCCACGCACTACAAGCTGAAGGCCTACCCCTTCGACATGCGCGACCAGTTCGCCTTCACGAGCGATTTGACGGTGCGGGGCAAGCTGGCGATTGCCGAAGCGGGCGGAGTCGAGGTCCATGTGCCGGCCACCGTGGTGCCCGAAGGTCGCTCCCGACGCACGAGCTGATCGGCTGGGCTCGATCCACGCGGCTCAAGCCGCGGCGCCGTGGCACTTCTTGTATTTCTTTCCGCTGCCGCAAGAGCAAGGGTCGTTGCGGCCGGGGGTTGGCTCCTTGCGGTGCGGATCGCCCTTTGGCGCCGCATCGGCCCAGGCCATGCGCAGATCCTGAACAGCCATGAGCGCGTCAGTGAATAACGAGTCCCGGTCCGGAGCCAACGCGCCGCTGGCCGGCTTTGGGTAATGGGTCGCCAGGTGGGCATCCCACTCGGGATCCCCGGGCGGCAGCACCATCACGCCGACGCGTTCGAACAAGAGGTCGATGTGGCCCGCCAGTTCTTCATCGGCCGGTGGCGCCCACAGCGCATTGAAATGCTCGACCGCGTCGACGAAACCCAGGCACCAGACGGCGCCCGTCTGGGCGGTCGAAGCCTGCTCGTCGGTCCAGCCTTCGTCATCGACCAGGCGTTGCCGTTCGGCATCGGTCCATTCCATCACCAGCGGGTTCAGCCGCAGCGCATCCGGATCGTCGAACAGCGCGTCGAGCTTCAACTGGGCGAGAAGCACCTTCAAACGGCGCTGCAACACCTGCAGCGCTGCGGCATGCGCATCGGGATCGCCGAAGGCCCGCTCGAAAGCGCCGCCGCACAGTGCACCCAACCATTCGGCTTCGGGCGGAAGCCTGGGCCCGGCGACGAGTGCAGTCAGGAAGCCATCGATGCGCTCGAAACTCAGACTGTCATCGAAGCCCAGCAATTGGCGGCACACACCGTCGAACGCGTCGAGTTCAGCAGGCGAGTTCTGTGGGGGAAGGATGTGAAAACCCATGGGGCGCTTGAAGCAGCGGCGCGGGATTGCGCGAATAAATCCGCTGCGGGTCAAGGCAGCGTTGCAGAAGTGTCCCACGCGTGCGACAGCGCCCCGGCGGCAGCCGCGGAAGCCGCCACAGAAGGCATCATCCGCGGCATGCGCCTTGCGCGCGCGGCGGTGGATATTCGCATGTCTGTTGATGCGCGCCACCGATAGCCGAGCAGCGATTTTCCCGATCTTTCCCCACCCTCGTCACCCAGGAAGACCGACCCATGAACGACTGGACCACCTTCACCCGCACCGCCCTGGCCCTGGCCGTGGCGGTGGTGGTCAGCGCCCCGGCGCTGGCCCAGAACACCACCGCCGGCATCAATGGCCGCGTGCTCGGCCCGGACGGCCTGCCGGTGGGCGGTGCCAGCGTCAGCGTGGTGCACATCGACTCTGGCTCGACCAGCACCGTCACCACCGACAACGAAGGCCGCTGGAGCGCACGCGGCTTGCGCCCCGGCGGGCCCTTCACCATCACTGTCAGCCGCGGCGGCGTGGTCGACAAGCGCGACAACGTGTTCCTGACGCTGGCTGAGAACCTGGCGCTGGACACCACGCTGGGCACGCAAACCATCACCATCACCGGGCGCGGTGTGGCGCAGGCTTTCGACAGCAATGCGATGGGGGCCACGACCAACATCGGCAGCCGCGACCTGAACGCCTACGCGTCGGTCCAGCGCAACCTGCAGGACTACGCCCGCATCGACCCGCGGCTGTCGCAGACCGACAAGGAACGCGGCGAAATTTCAGCCGGCGGCCAGAACAGCCGCTTCAACTCGATCACGATCGACGGCGTCACCATCAACGACACCTTCGGCCTGGAGTCCAACAACCTGCCGACCGCCAAGCAGCCGATCTCGATCGAGGCGATCCAATCGGTGCAGGTCAACATCAGCAACTACGACGCCACGTTGAAGGGCTACACCGGCGCCAACATCAACGCCGTCACGAAGTCGGGCACCAACGACTTCCATGGCAGCCTGTACTACGTGTTCCGCAACGACGACCTGTCAGGCAAGCGCTACGACCGAACCACTGGCGACTACTCGCAGCCGCCGACCTTCAAGGAAACCACCAAGGGCTTCACGCTCGGCGGGCCGATCATCCCCGACCGTCTGTTTTTCTTCGCGAGCTACGAAGAACTGCACAGCACCCGCGGCAGCCCGGAATTCGGCCCGCTGGGCAGCAGCCTCGTGATCGTGCCGATCTCGCAGTCTTCGATCACCGGCGCGCAGGCGATCGCCACCAACACCTACGGCAACATGCCGATTGGCGGGTTCGACATTCCGAGCGGCTCGGAACTGGTGGTCAAGGACACCCTGCTGAAGCTGGACTGGAACATCACCGATGCCCAGCGCGTCAGCGTGCGCTACACCAAGACCGAGCAAACCGAGCCGATCTTTCCGAACTTCACGACCCGCAACCTGGCGCTGGGATCGCAGTACTACGACCAGGCAAAGAGCATCGAAACCGTGGTGGGCCAGTGGTTCGCCGACTGGACGCCGACCTTCTCGACCGAGTTGAAGCTGTCGCGCCGCGAGTACGAAAGCCAGCCCAACAACCGCGCCGACCTGCCGCAGGTGCTGTTGACCTTCACCGGCGCATTGCCGGCAGGCTCGCCGGCCGGTGCGTCGACGCTCAGCCGGGGTCTGTACTTCGGCACCGAACGCAGCAGGCATTTCAACGTGCTGGCCACCACCACCGACGACCTCTATCTTGGCGCCAACCTGAATCTGGGCGACCACGACCTGAAGTTCGGTGCCGACTACAGCAGCAACGAGGTCTACAACGCCTTCCTGCAGGACACCAAGGGCAACTACACCTTTGGCTGCGTCAACAGCAGTGCCACCTACACCTACAGCTTCGGTGCCATCAATTGCGGCACCGCCACGGGTGCGCAGGTCGAAGCCGCGGTGCTGGAGAACTTCCGCATCGGCCGGCCGTCGTCGTATTCGGTGCAGACCGGCGCACCCGGATTCGCGCTGGACGACGGCGTGTCGCGCTTCACACTCGCCAGCAAGGGTCTGTTCCTGCAAGACACCTGGCGCATTTCGAAGAACCTGTCGGTGATGGCCGGCGCCCGCATCGACCAGCAAAGCACATCGGACAGGCCGTTGGTCAATGCCGCCGCTGCGGCCGCGCCGACTGTCAATGCCACGACCGGGCGCGCTGCGGGAGGCTTCGGCCTGGACAACAGCCGCACGCTCGATGGCGAAAACCTGTTCCAGCCACGCCTCGGCTTCAACTGGAACCTCGGAAGCGACACCCAGCGCATGCAACTGCGGGGCGGTCTGGGCTTGTTCCAGGGCGCTGCCGCCAGCGTGTGGCTGTCGAACCCGTACAGCAACTCCGGCATCCCGACGCGGGTGGTGGGTTGCGGTATTTCGGGCTACGCCGCCTGCAACAGCGCCGGCGGCATCTTCAACCCCGACCCGAACAACCAACTCACCAATTTCAGCGGCGCAGCATCGGCGGCCAACGTCGACTTCCTTTCGCCTTCGCTGAGCCAGCCTTCGGTGTGGAAGGCCAATCTGGCCTTCGAATCGGAACTGCCGGCTTTTGCCGGGCCGCTGGCCGGCTTGGTGGGAAGCGCCGAGTGGATCCACACCCGCACCAAGAGCAGCATCTACTACCAGCAGCTGAACCTGGGTGCGCCGACCCGTCAGGGCAAGGACGGTCGCGACCTGTTCTACACGCCGCAAGGCTATGACGCGGCCTGCTGGACCGCGGTGGGCGGCAGCGTGACCACCGGCGCAGCCTGCACCGGCTTTCGTACCCGGGCGCTCAACAACCCGGCCTTCAACAACGTGCTGCTGGCCACCGAAAGCGACAAGGGCGGTGGCAATGCGGTGACATTGGCATTGAGCCAGCCGCTGCTGCGCGGCCTGTCGTGGCAGGTGGCTTACACCCGCACCACCGCCACCGAAGTCAGCCCGCTGACCTCGTCGACCTCGAACTCCAACTGGTCGGGGCGGTCGGTGTTCAACGTCAACGAAGAGGTGGCCGCCAATTCGACCTACCTGGTGCGAGACCGCTTTAACGCCAACCTGGCGTGGTCCAAAGCTTTCGTCGGCAACTACAACACCACTTTCGGCGTGTTCTACGAGGGCCGGCGCGGCAAGCCCTACAGCTGGACCTACATCAACGACCTGAACGGCGACGGACTGGGCGGTAACGACCTGATGTACATCCCGAGCGCACCGGGTTCGGGCGAGGTGGTTTTCCGCGGCGACACCGCGCCGAACGGCCCCAACGAACAGGCGTTCTGGTCGGTGGTCAACAACTACTCGGAACTCAGTGGCGCCAAGGGCAGCGTGGTCAAGCGCAACGCCAGCTTCGCGCCGTTCACCAACCAGTTCGACATGCGCATCAGCCAGGAGCTGCCGGGCTTCGTCGCGGGCCACAAGGCGGTCGTGTCCTTCGACATCCTGAACGTCGGCAACTTGCTGAACAAGAAGTGGGGTCGCATCGAAGAGGTGGCCTTCCAGTCCGCGGGCGGGCCGGCGCGCAGCTTCGTCTACTACGGCGGTCTCGATGCTCAGGGGCGCTACATCTACAACGTCGGCCCGACCGAGGACTATGTGACTCGGCAGAACAAGGGCGAGTCGCAGTGGGCGGTTCAGGCGACGGTCAAGTACCAGTTCTGAGCGTGCCTACCGCGCAGCCGGCGGGGTCTCGACCTCGTCCGCTGCAGCAGCCCGCTGCGGCGGCTTCGGATGCCAGCGTGCCATCGCCAGCGCATCCTCGTACACCCCGGCCCGCAGCGCAAAGCCGCGCATCCGGCCTTCGTGTTCGAACCCGAAGCGGCGGTACAGGGCGATGGCGCGGGCATTGCTGGCGAACACCGTCAGCTCGATGCGCAGCACCTGCGCCCAGTTGTCTGCGTAGTCGCACAGCGCCTGCATCAGCGCGGTGCCGACACCGCGGCCCTGCGTGTCGCGCGCCACACTGATGCCGAGGGTCGCCGCGTGACGGCGGCGCAACCGGGGTTGCGGATGCAGGCCCGCGCTGCCAACGACCGTGCCGTCGTGCTCGGCCACCAACAGCAAATGGTCAGCGCGGGCCGGCGACAGGTTCTCGGTCAGCTGTGCTTTCCAAAGCTCTTCACTCGGATACGGCAGCTGCATCAAACCCGGGTAGATGGCGTCGTCACCCATCTGGCGGGCATAGGCCGCCGCGTCCTGGGTGGTGGCGCGCCGCAGCGTCACCGGCAACGCGGTTGCCCTGGCGCGCTCCGCAGCAAAAATGGGCACACCGGCTGGGTCGATCGCCGGATGCGCGTCCGGGCTCAAACGCGTTCCTCCACCCACCCTGCCACCGACGCCAGCGCAGCAGGCAAGGCCGCGGCATCGCTGCCACCGGCCATCGCCAGGTCGGGTTTGCCGCCGCCCTTGCCGCCGACCTGCTGAGCCACGAAGCTGACCAGATCGCCGGCCTTGAGTCCGCGGCCGATGGCGTCGGCCGTGACCCCTGCAGCCAGCTGCACGCGCCCGCCTTCGACACTCGCCAGCACGATCGCCGCGGTCTTGAGCTTGTTCTTCAGCTGGTCCAGGGTTTCGCGCAGGGCTTTGGCATCGGCACCGTTCAACGTGGCCGCCAGCACTTTCAAACCCTTGATGTCGATTGCCTGAGACGCCAGGTCGTCGCCCTGCGAAGAGGCCAGGCGGCTCTTCAACGCCACCATTTCTTTTTCGATCGAGCGCAACTGCTCCTGC
The DNA here is from genome assembly GCA_038258365.1 of Burkholderiales bacterium. GTDB lineage: Bacteria > Pseudomonadota > Gammaproteobacteria > Burkholderiales > Burkholderiaceae_C > Rubrivivax. The sequence goes on from JBBSPW010000007.1 coordinate 12,538, forward strand.
AAGGCAGCCACGCGCTGCGGCACCTCGGCCGGGGTCGCCTTGACCGCTGCCGACACCTGGTTCAGCGTGGCTTCCAGTTGCTGCAGATAGGCCAGCGCGTTGGCACCGGTCACCGCCTCGACCCGCCGGATGCCGGCTGCCACACCGCTCTCGGCCACGATCTTGAAGAGGCCGATGTCGCCGGTGCGCTGCACATGGGTGCCGCCGCAAAGTTCGCGGCTGCTGCCGATGTCCAGCACCCGAACCTCGTCGCCGTATTTCTCGCCGAACAGCATCGTGGCGCCGGTCTTCTGCGCGTCGTCGATCGACAGCACGCGTGCTTGAGTGGCCACGTTGGCCAGGATCTCGGCGTTCACCATCGATTCGATCTGCGCGACCTGCGCATCGGTGACCGGGGTGTTGTGGGTGAAGTCGAAACGGGTGCGCTCCGGCGTCACCAGCGACCCCTTCTGCTGCACATGACCGCCCAGCACCTCACGCAGCGCCTTGTGCATCAGGTGGGTGACGCTGTGGTTGCGCACCGTGGCCGCGCGCCGTGCCGCGTCCACCTTGGCATCGACGCGATCACCCACCTTCAGCGTGCCCTCGACCAAACGACCCTGGTGGCCATGCACCGCCGCGGTCACCTTGACCGTGTCCTCGACCAGCATGCGCGCTGCGCCATTGCGCAACTCGCCGGTGTCGCCCACCTGCCCGCCGCTTTCGGCATAGAACGGGGTGTGCTCCAGCACCACCAGCACATCGTCACCGGCGTTCGCTTGCTCGACCGAGGTGCCATCGACATACATCGCGCTGACCGCGCTGCTTTCGCGCACCAGGTGCTCGTAGCCGTGAAAGGTCGAGGGTGCACCGCTGTAGCTCAGGCCTGCCGCCACCTTGAATTTGGCAGCCGATCGGGCTTGCTCGCGCTGGCGGCCCATCGCCGAATCGAAGCCAGCCGAATCGACTGTCAGGCCGCGCTCACGGCAAACATCGGCGGTCAGGTCCAGCGGAAAGCCGAAGGTGTCGTGCAGCTTGAAGGCGGTGTCGCCGTCGAGTGCACTGCCCTGATTCCGCTCGACCGCGGCCAGCGATGCTTCCAGGATTTCCATGCCGTTGGCGATGGTCTGGAAGAAGCGCTCTTCTTCGGTTTTCAGCACCGCGGTGATGCGCGCGGCTTCGCGCCGCAGCTCCGGGTAGGCATCGCCCATTTCCGCGGCCAGCGGTTCGACCAGGGTGTGGAAGAAGGGCTTGCGCGCACCGAGCTTGTAGCCATGGCGGATGGCGCGCCGTGCGATGCGGCGCAGCACATAGCCGCGGCCTTCGTTGCCGGGAATCACGCCGTCGGCGATCGTGAAGGTGCAAGCGCGAATGTGGTCGGCGATCACCTTCAACGAGGGCGACTCCGCATCCACATCGACTCCGCCTGCAGCCTTCGACACAGCCGCGCGCGCGGCGGCCAGCAGGTTCACGAACAGGTCGATCTCGTAGTTGCTGTGCACATGCTGCAAGACAGCCGTCAAACGCTCGAGCCCCATGCCGGTGTCGACGCTGGGTTTGGGCAATGGGTGCAGCACACCGTCTTCGGTGCGGTTGAACTGCATGAAGACGTTGTTCCAGATCTCGATGTAGCGGTCGCCGTCCTCGTCGGGCGAGCCCGGCGGGCCACCGGCCACATCGGGGCCGTGGTCGTAGAAGATTTCGCTGCAGGGTCCGCACGGACCCGTGTCGCCCATCATCCAGAAGTTGTCGGATGCATAGCGCGTGCCTTTGTTGTCGCCGATGCGCACGATCCGCGCTTCGGGCAACCGGATGGTGTCGCGCCAGATCGCATAGGCCTCATCGTCATCGGCATAAACCGTGGCCCAGAGTTTGTCCGCAGGCAGCTTGAACTTCTGGGTCAGCAACTCCCAGGCGAACTCGATCGCATCTTTCTTGAAGTAGTCGCCGAAGCTGAAATTTCCGAGCATCTCGAAAAAGGTGTGGTGGCGTGCGGTGTAGCCCACGTTCTCCAGGTCGTTGTGCTTGCCACCTGCGCGGATGCATTTCTGGCTGCTGGCGGCACGTTGGTACGGCCGCTTGTCGAAGCCCAGAAACACATCCTTGAACTGGTTCATGCCCGCGTTGGTGAACAGCAGGGTCGGGTCGTCGCCCGGCACGACCGGGCTCGAAGGCACCACAATGTGCCCTTTCGATGCAAAGAAGTCGAGGAAGGTGGATCGGATCTCGGCGGCTTTCATGCGTCGGCTTCTCGGTGTGCGGGTTGCAAGGGGGATGCTGCAACGGGAGGTGCTGCGGCGGGCTGACGCAGCGGATTGCACCGCGCCAGAAGGCCATCGCAGGAGGGGCGCTGATTTTAGGGGGCCGAAGGCTTGCCGCCGCCGTCGCCGTTTTCGTCGTCGTTGGCCGCTCGCCGCTCATCCCGAGCCGGCAAGGTGGCCACGCGCTCGACCGCCGTCGTGCCCAGCGACAGCGCTTGCGCGGTGGCGCGTTGCAGCAAGGCGGCTGGGTCCTTGCCGTGGGCCGGATGATGCGCGATGCCGAAATCGGCTGTGACTCGGCAGGCACGGCCCGCCACCGTCAACGGCTCCTGCAGCGAGCGCATCAACTTCGTCGCCACCGCATCGCCATCACCCGCGGCTTCCAGGTGGGCCAGCAGCACGCCGAATCGGCTGTCGCCGATCGACGCCACCACATCACCGGCACGCAGCACGCTGCGCAGCCGTACTGCAATCTTGCGGCGCAACAGGTGGGCCGCTTCTGCACCCAGGTCGCCAGTGGCCTGCGCCACCCCGCGCACCCGCAACACGATCAACGCCATCGGCCCCGGCTCGCGTTCGCGCAGTGCCAGCAGCTGGGTCAGGTGTTCCAGCAGTTGTGCTTCATGCGGCAAGCCCGTGGCAAGGTCGGTGGCATAGGCGAGGCGCGCGGCGCGTTCGACCCGGCGGCGCTTGATGGCATGGCGCACGGCTTTCGCCAGATCGGCGCCGGTGGGCACGATCGCCTGCACACCGCGCTCGAGCAGAGCCGCTTCCAGCGCGTCGTCGTCGATGTCGGTGACGACCACCAACGCGGTCGCAACCGCCGCCCGCAGCAGCTCGGGTTGTTGGCTCCAGGCTTGCAACGAGGCCGCGCTATCGGCCTGCAGCAGCACCGCATGGTGCGCCGCTGCGGTGTCCAGACCCGATGCAGGATGCAGTTGCATCACCGGCGCGCTGTCAGCGAGCGAGGCGGCCGCGTCGGCACGCACATCGACCAGCAGGATGGAAAGCGGCGCTTCAGCCATGGCGGCAATGATGCCGCAGCTTGCCGGTTCTAGACAGCGACCCGGATCAGTGGTGCAGGATCTTCGACAGGAACAGCTGCGCCCGTTCGCTGCGCGGGCTGCCGAAGAAGGCATCGGTGGCGGCGTCTTCGACGATCTCGCCCTGGTCCATGAAGACCACGCGGTTGGCCACCTTGCGCGCAAAACCCATCTCGTGCGTGACCACCATCATGGTCATGCCGTCCTGGGCCAGTTGCACCATCACATCCAGCACCTCGTTGATCATCTCGGGGTCGAGTGCCGAGGTGGGCTCGTCGAGCAACATCGCGATCGGGTCCATCGCCAGCGCACGGGCAATCGCCACCCGCTGCTGTTGACCGCCTGAGAGTTGGCCGGGGTACTTGTCGCGCTGCTCGCGCAGGCCGACCCGGTCCAGCAACTTTTCGCCGCGCGCCACTGCTTCGTCCTCACCGCGCTTCAAGACCTTGACCTGCGCCAGCACCAGGTTCTTCATGATCGACAGGTGCGGGAACAACTCGAAGTTCTGAAACACCATGCCGATGCGCGCCCGCAGCCGCGGCAGGTCGACGCCCTTGCCGCCCACCGACACCCCGTCGACGCTGATGCGTCCCTTGCCGAAGGGCTCCAGCGCGTTGACGGTCTTGATGAGGGTCGACTTGCCAGAGCCGGATGGCCCGCACACCACCACCACCTCGCCTTTGTCGACGGTGGTGCTGCAATCCTTCAGCACCTGGAAGCTGCCGTACCACTTGCTGACGTGCTCGATCTCGATCATGGCCATGCGTGTGCTGCTCTCGCGTGCTGCTCTGGAAAATCAGTGGGTCAACGTGCGATCGCCATCCGGGTCTGCAAGCGCTTGACCCAGAACGACAGCAACAGGCAGATGGCGAAGTACACCACGGCCACGAACAGGTACATCTCGATCAGCCGACCATCGCGCTGCGCGATCTTGCTGGCCAGGGTGACGAAGTCGGGCAGCGAGATGATGTAGACCAGCGACACATCCTGGAACAGCACGATCGTCTGGGTCAGCAGCACCGGCGTCATGTTGCGAAAGGCCTGCGGCAGCACCACCTGCGCCATCACCTGCCAGTAGTTGAGCCCCAGTGCATAGCCGGCGTTGGCTTGCCCGGCCGGGATGCTCTGGATGCCGGCACGCATGATCTCGCAGTAATAGCAGGCCTCGAACAGGATGAAGGTGACCAGCGCCGATGTGAAGGCACCGACCTTGACCGGGGTCGACGAGCCGATCACCCAGGCGCCGATGTAGGGCACCAGGAAGTAGAACCAGAAGATCACCAGCACCAGTGGAATCGAGCGCAACAGGTTCACATAGCCCGCGGCCAGCCACGACAGCGGCTTGACCGACGACAGCCGCATCAATGCCAGCATGGTGCCCAGGATCACCCCGCCCACCATCGCCAGCAAGGTGACTTCGGCGGTGAAGGCCAGTCCTTTGAAGATCAGCGTTTGCCAGCTTCTGGCAATGATGTCGAAGTCGAAATTCTGGAACATGGGAGGGGTGCAGGCCGAAGCGCTTCAGGGGGCTTTGCCGCCGACATAGCCGGGCACCGCGACATGGCGCTCGACCCCGCGCATGGCCACCACCACCACCATGTTCACGATCAGGTAGATCACGGTGGCGGCGGTAAACGCCTCGAACACCTGGAAGCTGAACTCCTGCATCGACCGGGCGCGAGCGGTCAGCTCCATGAGCCCGATCGTCAGCGCCACCGCGCTGTTCTTGATCACGTTCAGGAACTCGCTGGTCAGCGGCGGCAGGATGATCCGGAACGCCATCGGCAGCAGAACATGGCGGTAGGTTTGCGGCAACGTCAGGCCGAGTGCGGTGGCAGCAGCCGCCTGCCCGCGCGACAGCGACAGGATGCCGGCCTTGACCTGCTCGGCCACGCGCGCCGAGGTGAAGAAGGCCAGCGCCACCACCGCAGTGATGAAGCTGGCGTTGGGCAGTTGCTTCACCCACAACCCGATGTCGCGCGGCAGCAGCTCGGGCACCACGAAGAACCACAGGAACATCTGCACCAACAAAGGGATGTTGCGAAACAGCTCGACATAGGCATCCCCCAGCCTGACCGCCCACTTCACCGGCGTGGTGCGCACGGTGCCCACCAGCGCGCCCAGCAGCAACGCGAAGACCCAGGCGGTCAGCCCCGTGGCCAGTGTCCAACCCAGGCCGTACAACAGCGTTTGCAGGAAGGTGCCGCTGGCGTCGGGCGACAACTCCCAGAAGATGCCCCAGTTCCAGTGGTAGTTCACGAAAGCTCAGTCACGACAGGTCGGTCACGAAAGGTGTGTCACGCAGGGTCCGTCATGAACATCGGAAGGTGCGCCTACTGGTATGCGGCCGGGTCGGGCGAATCGGTCGGGTTCGCCATCACCTTTTTCAGCGCATCGCTCATCGGGATGTTCAGGTTGATGCCCTTCGGCGGGATCGGGCTCATGAACCACTTGGCATAGATCGTCTTGATTTCGCCGCTTTTCATCAGCCCGGCCATCGCGCCGTCGACCACTTTCTTGAAAGCCGCATCGTCCTTGCGCAGCATGATCCCGTAGGGCTCCACCGACAGCGCGTCGCTGCTGACCTGCCACTGCGCCGGGTTGGCGCTGTTGGCGACCAGACCGGCCAGCAGGATGTCGTCCATCACAAAGGCCGAAGCACGCCCGGTGTCGACCATCAGAAACGACTCGGCATGGTCCTTGGCCACCAGGATGGTCAGCCCCAGGTTCTGCGCGGCGTTGAGCTCGGTGATCTGCTTGATGTTGGTGGTGCCCGAGGTCGAGACGATGGTCTTGCCCTTCAGGTCCGCCAGCGTCTTCAGGTTGTCGGCCTTCTTCGAGACGAAGCGGTTGGCGGTCACGAAACTGGTCAGCGTGTAGGCGATCTGCTGCTGGCGCGCGGCGTTGTTGGTGGTGCTGCCGCACTCGATGTCGATGGTGCCGTTGGCCAACAGCGGGATGCGCGTGGCCGATGTCACCGGTTGAAAGGCCACCTTCAGCCCGGGCATCTTCAGGTCGGCCTTGACGGCTTCGACGATCTTGGCGCACAGGTCCATCGAATAACCCACCGGCTGCTGCTGGTCGTTCAGGTAGGCGAAGGGGATCGATGCGTCGCGGTGGCCGACCGTGATGCTGCCGGCAGCCTTGATCTTGTCGAGCGTGCCTTCGGCCATGGCAGGGACTGCGCCGACGGCCATGCCGATCGACAACAGGGCGGCGGGAAAGATTCGGGTGCGGGTCATTTCAGCTCCTTTGGAATGCGCGGGGCATGGGGATCGGGATCAGGGACAAACTCGGGAAAAGGTGCCGGACAGGCACCAGTGACCGAAACGAAGTCGAGCCGCAGTCGGATGACCGCGTGCGGGTTGATACCAGCTTCGCAAGCAACTTATGGACCGCCATCGGCCGACGCCAGCGCCCAGCGCACGCAAGCCTGCGCCAGGGCGTCGGTCGAATCGACCAGCGGCACGCCGGCATCGGTTTCCGTCAGCGCCAGCGGCACCTCGGTGCAGCCCATCACCAGCACACCCGCGCCTCGCTCGACCAGGTGCCCGGCGGCTTCGCGCAGCAGTCGACGCGCCAGATCGTGCTGTCCTGTCTTGACCGCCCGGATGCCGGCAGCAACACATGACGCCTGCACCTGAGCCGAGGGTTCGATCCACGCCGCGCCGGTTGCGCGGCGGCGGTAGATGCCGGCCTGCAGCGTGCCGCTGGTGGCCAGCAGGCCGACCCCCACCGAGCCGAGTTGCAGGTCGTCCACGCACTGCAGGGTGCTGTCGACGATGTGCAGCACCGGAATGGAGAGCGCCTCACTGAGATCGTCGTACCAGGCATAGGCGGTGTTGCAGGCCATCGCCAATGCCTGCACCCCGCAGCCCTGCAGCGCCAGCGCGGCCGCCACGAGCGCCGGTGCCGGCGATGTGGTGCCGTGCAGCAGCGCACCGACCCGGTCGGGCACCTCGGGACAGAAGCGCACCAGCAAGGGAATATGCGCTTGGTCAGATCCCGCCGGCGTGGCACGCACCAGCTTGTCCAGGAAGTCCACCGTTGCGAGCGGACCCATGCCGCCGAGGATGCCCAGCGAGCGGGGTGACCGAAAGGCAGGCGACAGCGACATCGCCGCACTGTAGTCGGGCGCCCGTGGCACCCGCGTGCCTTCTCACCCGGCTCGACCTGCGCGAAGCTGGCGCGCAGTGCTGGCTACGATCGAGCGATGTGCAATCTCCACCACATGGCGCCGCGTGAGCATGTGCAAACCTATTTCCGCGCCATGGTGCCTGCCTACAGCGCAGCGGCGGTGGGCCCGTTCGGCACCGGTTTGTTCCTGAAGCCCGGGGCCGATCGGTTGCAGGGGGTGATAGGCCAGTGGGGGCTGATCCAGCCGGGGGCCAGAACCCGCCGGCCCGGCTCGCGCGCCATCCTCACCAACAATGCCCGCGCCGAAACCGTCGCCACCCGGCCCACCTACCGCGCAGCATGGTCAGCGGGCCAGCGCTGCCTGGTGCCAGCCAGTTGGTATGCCGAGCCGAACTGGGAAACCGGCAAGAACATCTGGTGGCGCCTGACCCGCGCCGATGCCCAACCCTGGGCCATCGCAGGACTGTGGTCGGAGTGGACGGACCCCGAATCGGGAGAGGTCGTTGCGAGCTTCACCCTGCTGACCATCAACTGCGACGGCCATCCGCTGCTGGGTCGCCTGCACAAGCCCGACCCGAAACTGCCTGCCGATGCACAGGACAAACGCTCGCTGGTGCCGCTGGAGCCGGCACAGTGGGAGCGCTGGCTGCACGGCAACGAAGCCGAGGCCCGGGCGCTGTTGGTGCCACCCCAGGCAGACCGCTTCGACCCGGGCGTGACCACGCAAACCGACGCGGTACTGGCCGCGCGGTCCCGCAGCATTCAGCGAGAGGCTTGCGACCCACTGCCGTGGTCGAAATAGCCCGACTCACCCCGATGCCGCACCACTCGCGCTGAACGACAAGCCGGCCTTGCGTGACTGGCGCGAACGCGTGGGCGCGCAACGGCCTGCCTGACCAGCGAACGACAGATCCCGTTCAACAAAGCCGGCATCTGCCGCAACCATGCGGAAATGGATCTGGTGGGGCAGGTGGCGAAGGTCGTCCAGCTGCGGGCGCCAGCGCACAGACGCGCCCCGCTGCCGAGCGCATGCTGGCAGCCCGCAGCCCGCAGCGCGCATCCGCTCGATAAATGGCATCGCGGCGAGGCAGGCTCCCGAGGGTTCGTTCTGACGCTTTTCGCGTTCGCGCTCGCATGGGCCTGCACCCGTACCCGCGGCGGGTCTGTCCCTACGAGGGGTCACAACGACAATGCCTGCAATGACACGCCGATCGATCGCATGGTCCGCGGCAGGGGTAGCGGTGCTGCTGGCCGTGCTGGGGTGGGTGTTGGGCCGGCCACCGGCAGCTGCTGCGGTGCAGGTGCAAACGGCTCCGCTGGTGCGCACGCTGCAGTTCAGCGGTCGGGTGACCACGCTGTCGCGGGTCGAGGTCGGCAGCACCGTCACGGGCCGCGTCGCCACCGTGGCGGTGCGCGAAGGCGATGCGGTCGACGGCGGCCAGGTGCTGCTGCGGCTTGAGGACGACGAATGGCGCGCCGCGCTGGCCCAGGCCGATGCAGGTGTGCATCAGGCCGAGGCGCGTCTGGCCGGTCTGCGCGGTGGGTCGCGCGATGTCGCTCGTGCCGGCGTCGACCAGGCCGATGCGCAGTGGGTCGCCGCCGAGGCCGAGTTGCGCCGCACCCGCGACCTGGTGGCGCAGGGATTTTTGGGCCAGGCTCGGCTGGACGAGGTGAAGCGCGCTGCGGCCGTGGCTGTGGCGCAACGCAGCGCCGCCCGGGCGCAGCGCCAAGGTTTGTCCAACACCGGCAGCGACATCGTGCAGGCCCAGGCGCAGCTGGCGCTGGCCCGGGCTGCTGCCGACGCGGCCCGTGTTCGACTGTCGCAGTCGGTGGTTCGCGCACCTGCACCCGCTCGGGTGCTGGGCCGCGAAGTCGAGCCGGGGCAGATCGTGCAGCCCGGGCGGGCATTGCTGATGCTGGCGCTGGCCGGCCCGCTGGAACTGGTGGCCCAGGTGGACGAGCGCTTTTTAGAAGACCTCAGGCCCGGTCAGACCGCAGCGGTTCTGGCCGACGCCTATCCGGAGCAACGGTTCAGCGCCACGCTGGCCCGCATCGCGCCGCGCGTGGATGCCCAGCGCGGGTCGATCGAGTTGCGTTTCTCGTTGCCGACCGTGCCCGACTTTCTGCGCGAGGACATGACGCTGTCGATCGAGGTCACCACCGCCAGCCGTGACCGCGCGCGGGTGCTGCCGCTGGCCGCGCTGCGCAGCACCGGCGCTGCCCGTTCAGCAGGCCGCGACGAGGTCTGGCTTGCGCTGGACGGCCGCGTGCAGACGCGGCCGGTGAAGCTGGGGCTGCGCACGCTGTCGGCGGTGGAGGTGATCGACGGCGTGGCTGACGGTGACACGGTGCTGGTCGGCGCCAGCCCGCTGCCGGGACGGCGCGTGCGGCCACAGCCCCTCGCCCCGGGCGCGGCGACGCCCGTCCACGGCGCGGCAGCGGGCAATGGCGGCGCCGCGCTCAGCAACGCGATGGGTCGGTGATGCACACGCGCCAGCCTCGCCAGCCCCGCCATTGCCGTCGCGGCCATGGCCGAAACCGGTGCTGCAAATGATCGGAATGGGTTTCGAGCGCCGCGTGGCGCTGCGCTTCCTGGTCGAAGGGCGCACGCAGTCGCTGTTGATCATCGTCGGGGTGGCCGCCGGCGTGGCGGTGGTGACCTACATCTCGGCATTGATCAGCGGCCTGCAAGCCAACACGCTGGAGAAGACGCTGGGCGCACAAGCGCACATCACGATCAGCGAACGCGACGCTGCCGTGACGCCAGCCCGCCAGCCCGCGGTTGGCGAGGCGCTCTTCACGCGCACGCAGCCGCGCGAACAGCGCCCGCGCTCGATCGCCGACTGGACCGCGCTGATGGCCGAACTGGAAACGCGGCCCGGGGTGGTCGCGGTGTCACCGATGGTCAGCGCTGCCGGGTTGGGGCTGCGCGGCGAGGCCACCAAGGCGATCGCGATGGTCGGTGTCGATCTCGACCGCTACGACCGCATCGTGCAACTGCGCACCAAGGTGGTGGCTGGCACGGCGCGCCTGAACCCCGGCGAGGCGATGCTGGGCACCGAGCTGGCTGCCGACCTGGGCCTGGCGGTCGGCGACCGCTTCACGATCAGCACCGGGAGCACCGGCAGTGCCAACGACGGCGCCCGGGTGACGGCACTGGTCGACCTGGGGGTGCGCGAACTCAACCGCCGCACGGTCTACCTGCCGTTGCGCACCGTGCAGAGTCTGGTGGGCCTGCCGGGCGGCGCCACCAGCCTGGACCTGCGGCTGGACGATGTGTGGGCCGCCGGCACACTGGCCGCAGCACTGCAGGCGCAGCTTCCATACCGCGTGGAGAGCTGGCAGCAGGCCAACGCGCAGCTGGTGTCGGCGCTGAACGCGCAGAGCATCAGCACCGCGATCATCCGCGTGGTGGTGGCGGTGGTGGTGGTGCTGGGCATTGCCAGCGTGCTGGTGGTGTCGGTGGTGCAGAAGCAGCGCGAGATCGGCATCCTGCGCGCGATGGGTGCCACGCGCGCCCAGGTGCAGCGCATCTTCCTGCTGCAGGGAGCGGTGGTGGGCGCGCTCGGCTCGGTGCTGGGCGTTGTGCTGGCGGCGGCGTTGATCCAGGGCTTCTCGCGCTTTGCGCGCGGCAGCGACGGTCTGCCGCTGTTCACCATCGTGCTGCCCCCGACATTGGCGCTGCAGGTGGCGCTGGGCGCCACGGTCGCCGGCGTGCTGGCCGCGCTGGCACCGGCCCGGCGCGCTGCGGCATTGGACCCGGCGCAGGCGATCCGGCTGTGAGGTCGCTCATGAGCGCTGCCCGGTGACTGCATCCGCCGAACCGGGCACGCTGATCGCGCTCGGTGGGTTGCGCAAGTCGTACAACCAGGGGCAACCGAACGAAGCCGAGGTGCTGCATGGACTGGACCTGCAACTGACGCGCGGCGAGTTCGTCGCGCTGATCGGTCCCTCGGGCTCGGGCAAGAGCACGCTGCTCAACATCCTGGGGCTGCTCGAGCAACCCACCGCCGGCAGCTACCGGCTGCTGGACCAGGAAACCAGCATGCTGGACGACCAGGCGTTGACGCTGCGCCGGCGAGAGGTGCTGGGCTTCGTGTTCCAGTTCCACCACCTGTTGCCGGCCTTCAGTGCGCTGGAAAACGTGACGCTCCCGGCGTTGATGCGCGACGGCCGCGTCAGCGCCGGCGCGTTGGCATCGGCCACCGCGATGCTTTGCGCCGTGGGCTTGGCCGATGCACTGAACAAACGCCCGGGCGAGTTGTCCGGCGGCATGCAGCAGCGCGTGGCGATCGCGCGGGCGCTCGTCAACGAGCCGCCGCTGGTGCTGGCCGACGAGCCCACCGGCAACCTCGACCGCGCCAGCTCGGACGAGGTCTTCCGCCTGATGCGGCACATGCACCGCGAGCGCGGCACCGCCTTCCTGGTCGTCACCCACGACCCGCAACTGGCCGACCGCTGTGACCGCGTGATCGAGCTGGTGGACGGCCGGATCGAGAGCGACACACCCCGGTCAGCGGCCGTGAGCGTGGCGGCTCCCGCCGGCTGATCTGTGCCGGTGCAGCAGCCGCCCCGCATGGGCCGGCAAGTGCGCCACGCCACGAGGCTCTGCTCGATGCAGGCGAGCTGCGGGCGGTTGCCACGCACGCGAGATCGACGGTCTGCCCGGCACAATCTTGATCAGTTGGTTGTGCGCGATGCGCAGGACGGACTGGCCGAGTCGTCTCAAACAAGCGCGCCAAACCCTGCGCCGACCGCCGCAGTAATCGCCATCGCGATCGCGCCCCAAAATGTGACCCGCCAGGCTGCGACCCAGACACTCGCGCCGCCAACCCGGGCTGCAACGGCACCGAGCAAGGCCAGGAAGCCGAGCGAGGTCAATGCGATCCATGGCATCAGGTCTTTTCCGCTTGTCAGGGTGGCCACGATCAAGGGCAGCGCGGCGCCCACTGCGAAGCTCGCCGCCGAGGCCAGCGCCGCCTGGACGGGCTGCGCGCTCAGGTCTTTGGAGAGGCCGAGTTCGTCGCGCGCATGCGCGCCCAGGGCATCGCGGGCCATCAATTGGTCGGCGACTTGCTTTGCGAGCGTGGGGTTGAGACCGCGGCCGACATAGATGGCCGCGAGCTCGCGGTGTTCGGCGACGGGGTCTTCGTTCAACTCGTTGCGTTCGCGCGCCAGGTCGGCGTTCTCGGTATCGGCCTGGGAATGCACCGACACGTATTCCCCCGCCGCCATCGACATGGCTCCGGCCACCAGCCCGGCAACCCCCGTCACCAGGATGCTGCTGTGGCTGGCGCTGGCCGCAGCCACGCCCAGCATCAGGCTGCCGGTCGAGACGATGCCGTCGTTCGCACCCAGCACCGCCGCACGCAACCAACCGATGCGCGACGTGCGGTGGTGTTCCGTGTGCCTGCTTGCCGTACGGCGGGCCCGTGTCGAGTCGCTTTGCACCGGAGCGGAAAACGCCAGCGGGTCAGGAAACGATCGTGAGATCGTTCGTGACCAGGGTCCCGCCCGGTGCGGACCATGCCGCCCACCAGGCCTGATCACGCTCGGCCCAGGACGCCACGCTGCCCGTGGGCGCCACGGTGCCGCTGTCGGTGCTGACGCTGATGCGGCGGGCTTCCAAATCGGCATGGCGCCGGAACGAGTCTTCAATCTTGCTCCTGGCGTCGGTCCACTTCGCCTCGGGCTCGATCGTGATGCCGTTGGACACCGCAATGACGCCCATCAGATTGCGCACGCTGCGCGCGGCTGCATCCTTGTGGAACTGCCATTCGAGCGAATCGGTCAGCGTGACCCAGCCGTTCTTCCCCAGGGTGTCGTTGGCCAGGCCCTCGACACCGTGGACGCCCTTGGCGGCTTCTTCGGCAGCGGACTTTTCAGCGCAATGCGCGACCTGGCCGGTCAACGTGACGACGCCATTCTTGGCGGTTGCGCCGATGTGGACCGCGTTGACGCTGGGGCGCCACTTGAGTTCCTCGGGAACGTCTCTGTGCAGTTGTGCGTCGGTGGTCATGGGGTCCTCCATAAGGTTTGGGTGATTCGGAACTGCAGACTGGTCGCATGGTTGGTGACAGTCTGTGCGGCAACGCACGCAGAGCGCTGGCTGTGAGCAGCCACCGAAAACGGCCGGTCTTCAGTGCGGCAACGCACAGTCGCCGGGCCTGCCGGCGTGCAAACTGGGCGATGCCCCTTCACTTCCGTACCCAGCCATGATTGCCTTCCGGATCAATGACATGACCTGCAGCCGCTGTTCCAGCGCAGTCACCAAGGCCCTCAAGGCTGTCGATCGCGCCGCCGTGGTGAGCGTGGATCTGTCGACATGCACGGTCGAGATCGAACCCACAACCGCCAGCGCACGGCAGCTCAGCGAAGCGATCAACCGGGCCGGCTACACGCCGGTGGCTGCATGAAGATCTTTGCCGTGTCGAAGGTGGGTCTCGATGCGGCTGGCCGCGTCACCGAGGTGTTGTGGGGGCAGGTGGACACCGGCAGCAATACCTGGTCCACAGGCGAAGTCGTGGCGCCGGTTGCTGACGCGGTGGATGCGCTCAACGCCGGTGACCTGGTATTCGCCTTGTTCCCATCCACTCACGGTCATCTCCCGGAGCGCCGGTTCATCGTCGCGGACTATGACGGCGGCATCAAGACCATCGTTCTGGACGGGCCCGCGACGCACGAGCGCGAGATCCACGACATGGAACGGATCGAGCCGCCATCGTCGAAACGACGGCGGTCACGCCCACGACGCTGACCCTTTTCGGTCCGCAAGACCACCGCGCCGATTCAGGCTCATGGCTGAAAGTCGGTCACTGGACCAGCACTCGCTGCATGAAATCTTCAGAGCGCATTGCGCAGATGCACCAGCTGCGTACGGAGACGAACAGACGGGTTGGGCCGAATGGGGCAGGGTCGGGACATGCCAACCGTGAACGACCTTCTCGTCAGCGCGGCGCGAAGCCCAACCAGGAGGCGACTGCTTCTGGCGGCTGCTTGCGTCGCGGCCGTGCCAACTTCGACGGCGTGTTCGTCTGGCGACGCCGAGCAGCGCGTTGCTCGCGCTCTGAGAGCGCCGCAGCCGCCTTCGCCCGACACGGCCACTCACCCCATGCTTGAACTGGTGCGACAGGCCATCCTGGCCCCGTCGAGCCACAACACGCAGTGTTGGCGCTTTCAGCTCGCCAAGCAGTCGATTTCCATTGCGCCCGATCTCGAGCGCCGCTGCCCGGTCGTCGATCCCGATGACCATCACCAGTTCGTCTCGTTGGGTTGCGCAACGGAGAACCTGGTGCATGCCGCGCTGGCCAATGGCCTGCATGCCGACCCGCGCTTCGATCCTGTCGGCGACGGTGCCATTGCGGTGAGTCTTGAGCCGACGCGGCAGCGCATCACGCCGCTGTCTCAGGCGATCTTCGAGCGGCAATGCACCCGCGGCGACTACGACGGCCAGGCGCTCTCGCCGGGGGAGTTGCGCCAGCTGGAGCAAGCCGGCACAGGCGATGGCGTCGGCGTGCGGCTGTTGACCGGGCGACCGGCCCTCGAGAGCGTGCTGGCCTCTGTCGTCGCGGCCAACACGGCGCAGATGAACAACGCCGCGTTCGTCGCAGAACTGCAGGCATGGATCCGCTTCAGCGCCGACGAAGCGCTGCGCACCGGCGATGGCTTGTTCGCCGGCGCCTC
Source organism: Burkholderiales bacterium (assembly GCA_038258365.1). Lineage (GTDB taxonomy): Bacteria > Pseudomonadota > Gammaproteobacteria > Burkholderiales > Burkholderiaceae_C > Rubrivivax. The sequence continues at coordinate 27,641 of JBBSPW010000007.1, forward strand.
CGGCAACCCTTCCCTGCCACGGTGGCTCGGCAGCCGGGCGATGAGCCTGCTTTTCACACCGAAGTCCGAGAACGAACGCTATGCGCGGCAGATTCGCAACTCGGCCGGCATCGCCGTGTTCGTCTCCGAGCGCAACGACAAGGCCCACTGGGTCGAGGCCGGCCGCTGCTACGAACGCTTCGCGCTGCAGGCCACGGCGCTGGGCATCCGCAATGCGTTTCTGAATCAGCCCGTCGAGGTCGGCGCCATCCGGCCGCAGTTCGCGGGCTGGCTGGGCATCGGACCCGAAGCACGCCCTGACCTGGTCGTGCGCTTCGGGCGTGGCCCCGCCATGCCGCTGTCGCTGCGACGGCCTGTGCAGGCGGTGCTGATCTGAAGTCGCGAAGTTAAAACCAAGGGAGACATGCCATGAATCGGTTGGGACGGATGGCTGCAGGCGCTGGCTTGTTGTTGTTTGCCGGCGCGGGGCTCACCGCATTCGGCAACTCACGTTGGGCCCGCGCGACACGGGTGCAGATGGCGAAGCTCGAGGCCGCCAGGCTGCCGTTGCCTTCGGGCCGCTACGACGCCCGCGAAATCGACGGCCTGCCCGCGCCGGTCCAGCGCTATTTCCGCGCAGTGCTGAAGGACGGACAGCCGTTGATCGCCGCCGCCAGGTTCGACTTCACAGGCACGTTCAACCTGTCGGCCAGCGGCGCTGAGCAGTGGAAACCCTTCACCTCGACACAGCGGGCCGTCACCCACCGGCCGGGCTTTCTGTGGAGCGGGCGGGTGGTGATGCTGCCCGGCTTGGCTGCGCAGGTTCACGACAGCTACATCGCCGGCGTGGGCAGGCTGCACGCGGCGGTGTTGGGCCTGTTCACGGTGGCTGATGTGCAGGGCGACGGCGAGATTGCCCGGGGCGAGCTGATGCGCTACTTCGCCGAAGCCATCTGGTACCCCACCGCCCTGCTGCCCAGCCAGGGCGTGCGCTGGGAGGCTGTGGACGACCGTTCGGCCAATGCTACGCTGGTGGATGGCCCGATTGCCTTGACCTTGCTGTTCGGGTTCGATGACGCCGGCCTGGTCGCATCGGTTCACGCCGATGCGCGCGGGGCCGGTGTGGGCAAGGACTTGGTCCTGCTGCCCTGGGAGTGCCGCGCTTCCAACTACCAATGGCGCGACGGAATGAGGGTGCCCACACGGGGCGAGGCGGCCTGGCTGCGGCCGGAAGGACGCAATCCCTACTTCATCGGCGACCTGACATCGCTGGTCTACGAGTTCGCGCCGTGAACCCTCTGCCGGATCGGCTGGCACCTTGACCTGGCTGTATGTCGTTCAGTTCACAGCGCCACTGATGCTGATCGGCTGGCTGTTGTGGCTGCCTGCGCGCAGTCGTCTGGGCTTTGGGGTGCAGGTCGTTGCCAGTGTCGCGGCGCTGGCCGTCATGGCCTTGCAGGGCATCTGGCTGTTGCCGCCCTGGTGGGCGCCCATCGTGTTCGCCGTCGCGCTGGGGGTGGCAGCTTGGCTGGGGTGGCGTCGCATCCGCCCCGTTTCGTCAGCGCTGCAGGCCACTTGGGGCGCGTGGATCGTCATGGGTTTCTTCATCGCGCTGGGCACCCCATCCACTTACGGCGCGGTTACCGCGCTGCGAAGCCGCACCATCGTTGCGGTCGGAGTCGTGGATCTGGCCTTCCCGCTGCAGCCGGGCCGCTATCTCGTCGTCAATGGCGGCAGCAACATCAGCACCAACGCGCACCTCGAAACGCTCGACGCCGGGGTTCCGCGCTATCGCGCCTGGCGGGGGCAGTCCTATGGCGTCGACCTCGTGGCGCTGGACGGGTTCGGGTTTCGTGCCCGGGGTGTGCAGCCTGCCGACCCCCGCGCTTACCGCATCTACGGCGCGCACGTGCTGGCGCCCTGCGCAGGGCAGGTGGTGGTCGCCGTCGACGGACTGCCCGACATGCAGGTGCCCGAGGTCGACCGCGACCACCTGGCCGGCAACCATGTGCTGATGCGCTGCGCCGAGGCGGATGTACTGCTCGGACACCTGCAACCGGGCAGTGTCCGGGTGCATGCCGGAACCAACGTCATTGCGGGTGACTGGCTCGGGTCCGTGGGCAACTCAGGCAACACCGGCGAGCCTCACTTGCACGTCCACGCGCAAGGCAAAGGCCCGATCGAAGCACCGCTGGGTGGCGACCCACGGCCCATCCGGTTCAACGGCCACTTTCCGGTGCGCGGCGACCGCATCGAGGCGCCATGAGGATCACGAAGCGCCACGCGCTCTTCGGCGTTCTGGCGTTGGCCTTGGTGAGCGCGACGTTGTTCGTGAAGTTGCGCTTCGACAACGACATGCAGCGCGCAAGCGCACACGCGGCACAAGGCAGCGTGCTGCTGGCCACTCGCTGTGGCCCGATCGAGTACCAGGAGTCCGGCACCGGCGTGCCTCTGCTGGCCGTTCACGGCAGCGGCGGCGGGCACGACCAGGGCATGGCGTTCGCGGGTGCGCTGGCCCAACGCGGCATCCGGGTGATCGCGATGTCCCGCTTCGGCTACCTGCGCACGCCCATGCCGGACGATGGGTCGGCGGCGGCGCAGGCCGACGCCCACGTCTGCCTGCTCGACGCATTGGGGATCGCCAAGGCCGCCGTGATGGGCGGCTCGGCGGGCGCGCCGTCGGCGCTTCAGATGGCCATCCGCCATCCGGATCGGGTCCACGCGCTGGTGCTGCTGGTGCCGCTCGCCTACAAGCCGCCGACCCTTGCGGACTCCGCGCCACCGCTGCCGCCGTGGGTCGAGGCCGCGATGATGCAAGTGGTCGGTTCGAACTTTCTGTTCTGGGCCGCGCTGCAGGCGGCGCACGATCAGGTGATCAAGGTGGTGCTCGCGACACCGCCCGAACTGCTGCTGCAGGCCAGCGCTGAAGAACGTGCACGGATCGAAGCCATGCTCGAGCACATCCTTCCGGTGTCGCTTCGAGCCGATGGCTTGCGCGCCGACACGGCAGCTGGCAAGCACCTGTCGCCAGCCCCACTGGAATCGATCCGACTGCCGACCCTGGTGATCAGCGCGCGCGATGATCGCTATGGCACCTTTGCCAGCGCGCAGTACATGGCCGGCCGCATTCCGGGTGCGAGGTTTATCGGCTTCAAGGAGGGCGGGCACACCTGGGTCGGGCACGACGACGAAGTGCGTGCGGCCATCGTCGACCTCCTACTGCCATCGTCCCGGCCATGACGCCGCAGATGCCTTCAGCACCCGGTGCGGTCTTGATGCCGGATCCCGCCCTCCACGACAGCGAGTCACGATCCGCAGCGTCGTTGGTGAGTTGCTTTGCCCTGGTATTTGCCTGGTCCTGGGCATGCTGGCTGCTTGCTCCCGGGGTGATTGCGCCATCGTCAAGAACCTGTCGTCGGTCGAGACGCTGGGCTCCGCCTCGGTGATCTGCACGGACAGAACCGAAAGTTTGACGCGATCGGAGGTAACCATCGAGCGCGTGATGACGGCTTCCGGCGACACCCACATCAGCGGCGTGGGGTACGCCCCCGAAGGCACGGTCGAGCACAGCGGTTCCGAATTGGCCTCCGGCCCGCTGCGTGACGAAACCCTGGTGGTGCTCAGTGGTGGCAGCTTGGCCGGCAACGCCGATCTGCGCCAGGCGGCGGGCGGCGGGCGGCGGGCGGCGGGCGGCGAGTGCTGCCACAACGGCACGAGCGCCCCTTCCGACCTTGACATCCGTCAGGTCGAGCAAGACGCGGCAGTTGCCAGTCGCTTCGTGATCTCCGCCTTTCGGATTCGATTGCTGCAGCTCACGCGCACAACGCCGGTCTCCGCGGGCGAAATGGCGCTGGCTAAAGCGCTGGTCAGGGCGTCAGGGCAACCTTGAGCACGCCATCGCGCTGGTGGCCGAACAACTCGTACGCCGCCTCGATGTCTTCGAGCTTGAAGCGGTGCGTGACCATTGCAGCGAGGTCCACCCGACCGCCCTCGATGACCGACATCAGCCGGCGCATGCGCTCTTTGCCACCCGGACACAGCGTGGTGATGATGCGGTGGTCGCCCAGGCCGGCGGCGAAGGCACCCAGCGGGATCTTTAAATCAGTGGAATAAACGCCCAGACTCGACAAGGTGCCACCGGGGCGCAGCACGCGCAGCGCGGCCTCGAAGGTGGCCTGGGTGCCGAGTGCCTCGATGGCGACATCCACGCCGCGCCCGCCGGTCAGGCGCAGGATCTCCTCCACCGGGTCGAGCTTGCTGCTGTCCACCATGTGGTCGGCGCCCATCTTGCCGGACATCGCCAGACGGTCCGGCAGCCTGTCCACGCCGATCACGACGCTGGCGCCACTGAGTTTGGCGCCTGCCGTGGCGCACAAGCCGATAGGGCCCTGCGCGAACACGGCCACCACATCACCGATGCGGATGCCGGCACTCTCGGCGCCGCTGAAGCCGGTGGACATGATGTCCGGGCACATCAACACCTGCTCGTCGCTCAAGCCGTCGGGCACCGGCGCCAGGTTGGCCATCGCGTCGGGCACCAGCACGTACTCGGCCTGGCAGCCGTCGATGGTGTTGCCGAACTTCCAGCCGCCCATCAGCTTGAAGCCGTGTGCCGTGCCGGCGCCGTCCTGCGAGCCTTGACCGCACAGGCAGGCGTTGCTCCAGCCGCTGGGGGTGATGGCGCCCGCGATGACGCGCTGCCCTTCGTGGTAACCCGTCACCGATGAGCCGAGCTTCTCGATCACACCCACCGGCTCGTGGCCGATGGTCAAGCCTTTGGCCACCGGGTACTCGCCCTTGAGGATGTGCACATCGGTGCCGCAGATCGTGGTGGTGGTCACACGCATCAGGGCGTCCAGCGGGCCGACCGACGGGATCGGTTTGTCGTCGATCTCGATGCGGCCGGGTTCAACGAATATGGCGGCTTTCATCTGGGTCATGCGGTTCTCGGATGGTTGGGTGCTCGACCGCTGTCGCACGCGGTGTCGGTCGATCGGGTCAAGGGGACGGGACTTCCAGCGGCATCCCGACGAACACCACGCGCCGCTTCGTGGCACGAGGTGCAGGACAGGTTGTTTCCTGCGCAGCGCTTGAGCCGGCTTTTCACCTGCGCGCCGATGACGGCGAAGCGCCGCGTACTCGTCGGTTCGGCGGCCCATGGGGAGTTCGTCACCAGAAACGTCACGGTGCCGAGGACTGCGGCTTCAGGATGTTCATGATCGGTCCCGGTCCAGAAGCGCCTTGTTTGCACCTCAGGGCCTCAGGGCGGGATCGTCTGTGCGACACCGAACGAAGCGAACGCTGTTGGGCTGCAACGTTCTATGTCTCACCGGCAGAGCGGGAGAATTCTTCGAATGCGTTGATGGCATTGGCGGCATACATCAGCGAGGGTCCACCGCCCATGTACGTCGCCACGCCCAGCGTCTCGTCGACTTCCTGCCGCGTCACGCCCAGTTTCACGAGCGTCTGCATGTGGAACCCGATGCACGGGTCACACCGTGCGGCGACGCTGAGCGCCAATGCAATCAGTTCTTTGGTCTTCCTGTCGAGCACGCCGCTGGCGGTGGCCGCACGACCCAACTCGCCGAAGCCTTTCATGACATCCGGCGTGCTGGTGCGAAGGGAAGCAAGCGTGGCCGAGATGCCCTGCGTCAGATCGCGGAAACCGGCGGAGGCGTTGGACATGGTCGAGCCTTCAGCTTGGGGCCGGCGGCATGCGGTCCATCATCATCTGCATCATCGACTGCATCATTTGCATGCGCTTGGCCATCATCTGGTCGTGCATGCCCATGTCACCGTCCACCGGGCCGTTGCCCGGCATGCGTTGCATGCCGCCCATGCCGCCTTTGCCCATCATGGCGCCAGGGGCCATGCCGCCCATCCCGCCCATCATGGCCATGCTGTCCTGCATGACCGTCATGTGCTGAGCCATCAGGGCGCTGCGCTGTTCCGGCGTCTTCGCCTGCATCATCTTGTCGTGCATCGCCTGCATGGTCTTCATCTGCTCGTCCATCCGAGCCATCGGCGCACCGGAACCGCCCATCGGCATGGCCATTCCTGCAGCCGGTGCGGCACCAGAATGGTGTGCGCCGTGATCGGCCGGCGTTTGGGCACAGGCGACAAGGCCGATGGAAACCGTAGCTGCCGCGATTGCGAAGGTGTGAAGTGACCGCATGGGGAATCTCCTGGTGGTGGGTAGAGAACTGAAATCGCCCCGCTGCAAACGGGATCTGCGATATCGGGACAGCGGCCGACCATCGGATCGACGTCCGGCGCCAGCCTTCTTGTAGACCGGAAGCACCGAAGCGTCTGTGCGGCAGCGAACCCAGAGGTCGGTCGAAGCGAGCGCCGACGGGACGCGCCAGAACCCGGCTCAGCGCAGGCGCTGTGGCCCGCGCCTCAAGCAGCTCCGCCGGGCACATGGTGCCGGATCCAGGCTGTGAGTTGGGCAGCAGAAACGGCGCCGGTCAGTCGTGCCAGCTCGGCGCCGCCCTTGAACAGGATCAGTGTGGGGATGCTGCGGATGCTGTAGCGGGCACTGGCGGCCGGTGCAGCGTCGCTGTCGACCTTGATGAACCGCACCTCGGGCATCTGGCGCGCCACCGACGCAAAGGTCGGTGCCATGGCCTTGCAGGGTCCGCACCAGGCGGCCCAGAAATCTGCGAGCACCGGCAACTCGGTGCTCGCAACGAACTTGGGCAGGGCCGCGTCGCTCAGTGCCACCGGCTCGGCCGCCATCAGCGCGGCGCCACAGCGGCCACACACGGGAGCATGGTGCAGGCGTTCTTCAGGAATTCGGTTGGTCGTACCGCAGGCCGGGCAGACAAGGTGCATGACGTTGCTCCTCACGCGCCCGGGGGCGCGCAGATTGGGCATCACCGTCTCCTCCACGCAGGATCAGGCTGCCGGTGACGAAACGAACACGTTGCCAGAATGCCATGGTGTTTCTCCGTGCTGGGCATTCGCTGCAGCCACCGGGGCATCGTTGATCGATAGCGGCCTTGTGGTGCATCGGTCCTGGTCTTCGCAGCGGTGAAGCCGTTGCGCTATCGGCGCAATGCATTCAGCGGAATGCGCAGATAAGAAACACCGTTGTCGTCCGCCGGCGGCAACTGCCCGGCGCGCACGTTGACCTGGATCGACGGCAGGATGAGCGTGGGCACCTCGAGCGTGGTGTCGCGTGCCTGCCGCATCGCGACGAACTCGTCTTCGCCGATGCCGTCGCGCACGTGGATGTTGTGCGCCCTTTGCTCGGCCACGGTCGTTTGCCAACGGGCAGGGCGCGAGGCGGGCGGGTAGTCGTGGCAGACGTACATCGTGGTCTCGGGGGGCAGGGCCAGCAACCTGTGCATCGATGCATACAGCTGATGTGCATCACCGCCAGGGAAGTCGGCCCGGGCGCTGCCGACGTCGGGCATAAACAGCGTATCGCCAACGAACACCGAGCCATCGATCAGGTAGGCCATGTCGGCCGGGGTGTGACCGGGCACCAGCATCGCGGTGGCCGCTACCGTTCCGATCATGAAGGTCTCGCCGTCCTTGAACAGATGGTCGAACTGGCTTCCGTCCGGCAGGAAGCTGCGCTCCAGGTTGTAGAGCTTTTTGAACGTCGCCTGCACCACGCGGATGTTCTCGCCGATGGCAATCTTTCCGCCCAGGCGCTGTTGGATGTGGTGCGCGCCCGACAAGTGATCGGCGTGGGCGTGGGTTTCCAGGATCCAGTCGACCTGGAGCGTGTTCTCCGCCACGCATGCGAGCATCCGGTCGGCCGAAGCGGTGCCCGTGTGGCCCGACTTGAAGTCGTAGTCGAGCACCGGGTCGATGACCGCTGCGCGCCGTGTCGACGGATCCCACACGAGATAGGTGACGGTCCCGGTCTTGGGGTCGAAGAAGGCTTGCGTGGTGGTTCGCTCGCTCATGGTGGGCTCCCGGTGTGCTTCGCTGGTCTGGTTTTTGATCTATTGACTTATAGTATATATTTAAATATAATGAATGCAACCGGCTTGGATCTGAAATCACCGCATGAAGACCTCCCCACCCACCCTCGACCTCGAAACGCTTCGCCGTGGCGCCGATCGAGCGGTCGGCGCGCTGAAGCTGCTGGCCAACGTCGAGCGCATGTTGCTGCTGTGTCAGCTGTCGCAAGGCGAGATGTGCGTCGGCGACCTGGAAGCGCAGCTCGGGATCCGCCAGCCGACGCTGTCGCAGCAGCTCGGCGTGCTGCGCAACGAAGGCGTGGTTGCCACGCGTCGCGAAGGCAAGAACATCTACTACAGCGTGGCCGATCCAGACCTGCTCGAGATCCTCGCTGTGCTCTACCGCCTCTACTGCCCGAAGGAAAAGCGATGACGATTGCATGGACGGAATTCACCCCGTGGCCCGCGCTGGCGGGCGGTGCGTTGATCGGCACTGCTGCGGCGATGTTCGTGTTGCTGAACGGCCGGGTCGCCGGCATCAGCGGCGTCATCGGCGGGTTGTTCAAGCCGGTTACGGGCGACGTCGCCTGGCGTGCTGCGTTCGTGATCGGATTGATCGGCGCGCCGCTGGTTTACGCACGGTTCGCAGCGCTGCCGGTCCTGCGCATCGACGCGTCCTTCGGCGCGCTGATCGGAGCCGGACTGCTGGTGGGTGTCGGCACGCGCTATGGCTCGGGTTGCACCAGTGGCCATGGCGTTTGTGGGTTGGCGCGCCTGTCGCCGCGGTCCATCGTCGCCACGGCTGCGTTCATGGGTGCCGGGTTCGCCACGGTGTTCGTGACGCGTCACCTGTTCGGCATCTGAAGGAGATTCTCATGACCACGGTTTTCACCTCACTCCTGGCGGGCTTGGTCTTCGGACTCGGACTCATCGTCTCCGGCATGGCCAACCCGGCCAAGGTGCTCGGCTTCCTGGACCTGGCCGGCGCTTGGGATCCATCGCTCGCTTTCGTGATGGCCGGCGCCATCGCGGTCGCTGCGTTCGCGTTCGCGCTGGCGAAGCAGCGCACGGTGTCCTTCCTGGGCGCCGCCCTGAAGCTGCCTGGCTCGCGCGACATCGATCGCCGCCTGGTGATCGGCAGCTTGCTGTTCGGCATCGGCTGGGGCGTTGCCGGCTTCTGTCCGGGGCCAGGCCTGGTGGCGCTCGGCATGGGCGAGACCCAGGCGCTGGTCTTCGTCGCGGCCATGCTGGCGGGCATGGGCCTGTTCCAGTTGATCGAGCGACGCAAGCAGGCGCCGCAGCGGCGTGCGGCCTGAAGGCCGTCGATGAACGGCGACCTGGTCTGGCTGGCCACGCTGGCAACCGTCGTGCTGCTGTTCGGCTACGAAGCGCTCGTCGCCTTGGCACAGCGCCGTCGGCCGGGTCGCATGGCACGCAGCGCACACGCGGCCTTGCGTGAGGACTGGTTCAGCACGGTGTCGCAGCACAAGGGCTCCGAAATCCTGGCGGTGCAGACGCTGCGCAACTCGCTGATGTCAGCGACCATGACCGCTTCGACGGCTGTGCTGGGGCTGCTGGGTACGGTGACATTGGCGGCGCCCTCGCTGCACGTCAGCTTCGGCGAAGCGGCGGCACTGCCGAGTTTCACACCCAGGCTGGTGCTGGAATTGCTGTTGCTCACCTTGCTGTTCGCCTCGCTGGTCTGCTCGGCGATGGCGGTGCGCTACTACAACCATGCCGGCTTCATCTGCGGCATGCTGGTCGAGTCCGAAGCGCGGCAACGGTGGACGCCTGCCGGAACGGCCTATGTGCGCCGCGCGGGGCTGCTTTACAGCTGGGGGCTGCGGCACCTGATCCTCGTCGCGCCGATCCTCGCGTCGCTGCTGCATCCGTTGGCCGGGCCGGTGGCCGCCGTGTTGGTGGTGGCGGTGCTGTCGGGCTTCGATCAATTCGGATCCAGTTGATCGTCAGATGGACGCGAAGGGAACGGCCGCTGCGCTGGCCATGGCATGCAACGCCTTGGCGAAAGTCACTCTCTTCATTTGAAGCTCCTTTGTCGTCGATACAGGAACGCACTGAACGGTGACTCGATAACCGGAAATGAGATGACTGACCGCCACTGAGTCGAGCCGCCCCGCGTCGTCGGTTTCCGACGGGAGCCGCCATCTCAAGTGAACGAC
>JBBSPW010000008.1:0-37314 GCA_038258365.1 Burkholderiales bacterium
CGGCGTGTCGGCCCGTTTCATGGCCGGCGCATCGCGCCTGCTTGCGTTGTTTCGACTGGGCGCTGCAGACTTGCAGCGCAGCGGCAGCGGAAGGGTTCTGGACACCGAAACCTTGACCGAATGGTTGGCCGGCCGCTGCGGACTGCCCTATCTGCGCATCGATCCGTTGCGTGTCGATGTCGGCCGGGTGGCCGAAGTGATGAGCGTGCAGTACGCCGAAATGCGCCGTGCATTGCCGGTCACGGTCACTCCCACCGAAGTCACCATCGCCACCGCCGAACCCTTCGATGTGGCCTGGGTGGCCGAGATCGAAGCCCACACCCGGCGGCGCATCCGGCTGGTGGTCGCCAACCCCGACGACCTGCGCCGCTACACCACCGAGTTCTATGCGCTGGCCAGGAGCGTGCGCGCGGCAGCGAAAGGCGGCGAAGCCAGCACCAGCGCCAGCTTCGAGCAACTGGTGGAACTGGGCAAGAGCAACAAGGCGCTGGACGCCAACGACCAGGGCGTGGTGCAGGTGGTGGACTGGTTGTGGCAGTACGCCTTCGACCAGCGCGCCAGTGACATCCACCTGGAGCCACGGCGCGACATCGGGGCCATCCGCTTTCGCATCGACGGCGTGCTGCACACCGTCTACCAGGTGCCGTTGACGGTGATGAGCGCAATGACCGCGCGCATCAAGCTGCTGGGCCGCATGGATGTGGTGGAGCGCCGGCGCCCGCTGGACGGTCGCATCAAGACCCGGCGGCCGCAGAGTCCGGACGCCAAGCCCGGCGACCGCTCCGAGATCAACGGCGGCGAAGTCGAGATGCGCCTGTCGACCCTGCCGACCGCCTTCGGCGAGAAGATGGTGATGCGCATCTTCGACCCCGAAGCCACGGTCAAGGGCTTGCCCGCGCTCGGCTTCGGTGCAGCCGAGAGCAAGGGCTGGCAAGACCTGATCGCGCGACCGCATGGCATCGTGCTGGTCACCGGCCCCACCGGCAGCGGCAAGACCACCACGCTCTATGCGACCTTGAAGAGTCTCGCCAACGAAGCCGTCAATGTCTGCACCATCGAAGACCCGATCGAGATGATCGAGCCGGCCTTCAACCAGACCCAGGTGCACAGCGCCATCGACATGGGTTTCGCCGAAGGGTTGCGGGCCTTGATGCGGCAGGACCCGGACATCATCATGGTCGGCGAAATCCGCGACCTGCCGACTGCCGAGATGGCGATCCAGGCCGCGCTCACCGGACATCTCGTGTTCAGCACCCTGCACACCAACGACGCGGTCGGCGCGGTCACCCGGCTCGCGGACCTCGGCGTGCCCACCTACCTGATCAACGCCACCGTCATCGGCGTACTGGCGCAGCGCTTGGCGCGCACCTTGTGCCCGGCTTGCAAGGTGCGCGACGAGGGCACCACGCGCGAGATGCTGGACGAGCTGGTCAAGCCCTGGCGCCTGGCCGGTGGCGTGCGACCCTGCAAGCCGGTGGGTTGCCTGGAATGCCGCCACACCGGCTACCGCGGTCGCGCCGGCTTGTACGAACTGCTGCTGCTGGACGAAGCCCAGCGCGCCGCCATCCACCCCGCGCTGGACGCCACCGCCTTGCGCAAGCAGGCGATGAAGAACGGCTTGCGGCCGCTGCGTCTGGCCGGTGCGATGAAGGTGGCGGAGGGCCTGACGACGTTGGACGAGGTGATGCGCTGCACACCGGCGCTGTCGCCGTGAAGCATCGGCCAACCGTCTGCAACGGGTGGAAACCACCGCAGGCCGGCAGGTGATGGCTGCCTAGAATCGCCGGCCACGGTGGCCGCATGGCGGCGCCGTGCGAGGAGCGGTGTTGAAGATCAAGAGCGAGAAAGATTTTTGGTCCGGGCTGATGTTCATCGTCGTCGGGGTGGGCTTTGCGATCGGTGCGTTGAACTACACCTTCGGCAGCTCGGCGCGACCTGGCCCTGCTTATTTCCCATTCGGTTTGGGTGTGCTGACCGCGGTGCTCGGTGCCGCACTGCTGTTCAAATCGCTGACGCTGGAAACCGAAGGTGGCGACCGCATCGTATCATGGGCCTGGAAGCCGCTGCTGGTGATTGCCGGCGCGGTCGCCAGCTTCGGCTGGATCCTGCCGCACCTGGGCATGTTCGTTGCGCTGCCGATCCTGGTGGTGATCTCGGCATTGGCGGGTGACGAGTTCCACTGGAAAGACGCCTTGATCAATGCGCTGGTGCTGACCCTCGGCAGTTGGGTGATCTTCATCTGGGGGCTGAACCTGGTGATCCCGATGTGGCCGGCTTTTCTGGATTGAAGGGCAGCGGCACATGGACCTGATCCACAACCTCTCGATCGGCTTCGGCGTCGCCTTCACGCTGCAGAACCTGCTGTATGCCTTCGGCGGCGCGGTGCTGGGTACCTTGATCGGCGTGCTGCCGGGTCTGGGTCCGGTGGCGACCATCGCGATGCTGTTGCCCAGCATCTATGCACTCGACGCCACGCCGGCGCTGATCATGCTGGCCGGCATCTACTACGGTGCGCAATACGGCGGCTCAACCACCGCGATCCTGATCAATGTGCCGGGCGAATCCAGCTCGGTCGTGACCGCCATCGACGGCTATGCCATGGCGCGCAAGGGCCGCGCCGGGCCGGCGTTGGCGGCTGCCGGTCTGGGCTCGTTCTTCGCCGGTTGCGTGGGCACCATCATCATCGCGGCCTTTGCGCCGCCGCTGACCGAACTCGCTTTCAAGTTCGGTCCGGCCGAGTACTTCAGCTTGATGGTGCTAGGCCTGATCGGCGCGGTGGTGTTGGCTTCGGGCTCGCTCGTCAAGGCGATCGCGATGATCCTGCTGGGCCTGCTGCTGGGGCAGATCAACACCGATGTGATCAGCGGCGTGCCGCGCTACAGCTTCGACATCCCGGAGCTGACCGACGGCATCGGGTTCGTCGCGATTGCGATGGGGGTGTTCGGCTTCGGCGAGATCATCGCCAACCTGGGCATGCCGGCCGAGAACCGCGAGGTCTTCACGAAGGACGTGAAGGGGCTGTGGCCGACCAAGCAGGACTTCAAGGACGCTTTCCCCGCGGTGCTGCGCGGCACCGCGCTGGGCTCGCTGCTGGGCGTGTTGCCGGGTGGGGGCGCCTTGCTGTCGTCGTTTGCGGCCTACACGCTCGAGAAGAAGATGCGCATCCGGCCGGGTGAAGTCCCGTTCGGGCAGGGCAACATCCGCGGCGTGGCGGGACCGGAGAGCGCCAACAACGCCGGCGCACAAACCAGCTTCATCCCGATGCTGACCCTCGGCATTCCGCCCAACGCGGTGATGGCGCTGATGGTGGGCGCGATGACCATCAAGGGCATCCAGCCCGGCCCGCAGGTGATGACCAGCAACCCGGAATTGTTCTGGGGCCTGATCGCCAGCATGTGGGTCGGCAACGCCATGCTCGTGATCCTGAACCTGCCGTTGATCGGCATCTGGATCAAGCTGCTGACGGTGCCGTATCGCTTTTTGTTTCCGGCGATCGTGGTGTTCTGCTCGATCGGCCTCTACACCCTCAACAACAATGCGTTCGATGTCTACATGGGCGCCGGCTTTGCGCTCGTCGGCTATGTGTTCTACAAGCTCGGTTGCGAGCCGGCGCCCTTGCTGCTGGGCTTCATCCTCGGGCCGATGATGGAAGAGAACCTGCGGCGTGCGTTGCTGCTGTCGCGTGGCGACTGGAGCACCTTCGTCACCCGGCCGTTGTCTTCGGGGCTGTTGATTGCCGCCGCGTTGATGGTGGTGGTGGTGATGCTGCCGTCGATCCGGAAGAAGCGCGAGGTTGCTTTTCAGGAAGAGTGACGCTGCGCCCTGGAGATCTGCGGGCTTTGCGGGCGCTGCGATCTCCGTGGCTCTGTGGGCTTCTGTGGGCGCGGCGATCCTTGTGGGCTGGCTTGCTTCGGGTTTTGCACTTGCTGGCTTGTTGGCGGAGCAAAGCCGCGTCCGGGCAGGCCTACGCGCGCTGCCCTGGCGTTCTCGCCTGAACAGCTCGAATGCCCTACGCTCTCCGGCTCCGTGGCCCCGTTGCGGAACTCGCTTCGTTTGCTGCGCTCTCTGCGCTCAAACACCCGCAACGAGTCCGTTCTTGAAGCGCGCTGCGCGCGCGGGCCACGAAACCTCCACCGGCCGGGTACCGCCTGCCACGCACTCACGTACCCACGTTCCCACGCACCCACGCACTGCACAATCGATCCACCCAAAACACCAAGCGCAGCCAGCCGCCGCACCCCACCCGTATGACTTCATTCGATTGGTCCACCGGATACGCCAGCCAGCGTTCGCCGGTCTTCGCCCGCAACATCGTCTCGACCTCGCACCCGCTGGCGGCGCAGGCCGGCTTGCAGATGCTTCGCAATGGTGGCAACGCCGTCGATGCCGCCATCGCCACCGCGGCGGTGATGATGATCGTCGAGCCCTGCAGCAACGGCCTGGGCTCGGATGCCTTCTGCATCCTGTGGGACGGCAAGGAGTTGCATGGCTTGAATGCGTCCGGTTGCGCGCCACAAGCCTGGACGCCCGACTACTTCCGCAAGAAGTACGGCGCCGATGTGGCCACTCCACCGAAGCGGGGCTGGGACTCGGTGACGGTGCCGGGCGCCGTGGCGGGCTGGGTGGCGATGCACGATCGATTCGGCAAGCTGCCGTTTGCCGACCTGATGGCGCCGGCCATCGACACCGCCGAGCGGGGCTATGCGGTGCCGGTGATCGTGCAGGACAAGTGGCGCATGGCAGCCGAGCTGTCCGAAGTGACCTCGCAGCCCGGATTTGCCGAAGCCTTCATGCCTCACGGGCGCGCGCCGCAGGTCGGCGAGCGTTTCGTGTTCGCCGAAGCCGCGCGCACCTTGCGCCTGATCGCCGAAACCAAGGGCGAAGCGTTCTACCGCGGCGAGGTCGCCGAAGCGCTGGCGGCGCATGCCAAGGCCCACGGGGGTGCGATGACCGCAGCCGATCTGGCGGCGTACCAACCGGAATGGGTGGGCACGATCTCGCGGGACTACCGCGGCCACACCCTGCATGAGATCCCGCCCAACGGGCAGGGCATCGCCGCCTTGATCGCGCTCGGCATCCTGGAGCAGTTCGACATCGCTTCGCTGCCGGTCGATGGCACCGCATCGCAGCACCTGCAGATCGAAGCGATGAAGCTCGCCTTTGCCGATGTCTATCAGCATGTGGCCGAGCCGCGCAGCATGCGCCTTTCGACCGCGCAGATGCTGGACGACGGCTACCTGAAGCGCCGAGCGGCCTTGATCGACCCGAAACGCGCGCAGGACTTCGGCTCGGGCCACGGCCCCACTGGCGGCACCATCTACTTGAGCGCTGCCGATGCCAGCGGCATGATGGTCAGCTTCATCCAGAGCAACTACATGGGCTTCGGCTCGGGCGTCGTGGTTCCGGGCTACGGCGTCTCGCTGCAGAACCGCGGCCATGGTTTCAAGGTCGACGAGCGCAGTGACAATTGCGTGGGCGCCGGAAAGCGGCCCTTCCACACCATCATCCCGGCCTTCCTGACCAAGGACGGGCAACCGGTGATGAGCTACGGCGTGATGGGTGGCGACATGCAGCCCCAGGGCCACATGCAAACCCTGGTGCGCATGCTGGACTACCGCCAGCAACCGCAAGCCGCTTGCGATGCGCCGCGCTGGCGTTTCAATGCCGGCACCGTCAACCTGGAACCCGGCTTCGATGCCCCTGCGGCGCAGGGTCTGCGCGACCTGGGCCACCGCATTGCGGACTTTGCCGACAGTTACCAGGATTACGGCGCCGGCCAGTTCATCTGGCGCCTGGGCGACCCGGCGGTGGAAGGCTATGCCGCTGCCAGCGATCCGCGCCGCGACGGGCAGGCGGTCGGCTTCTGAGGCCAGTCAGCCAGCGATGCGGGTCAGCGACCTGAGCCCGGGCTGGCGCACCGAATTCTTCGTCAGCGATCGGGGTGCCGATGCGGTCGAGCACAGCGACTGCATCGCTGCGCGCACCCCATCGCAGCCCGATTTCTATTGGGGTCGTTTGTTGTTGCTGCCGCAGCAACCGGCCGACGAGCCCCGCGCCATCGGTCGTTTCCAGCATGCAGAGACGAACCCCGCCCGGCAGCGCCGCGGCTTGTGCACCGCGCTCGTCGATGCGGTGACCGCCTTCGGTTTTGGGCAGTCGCAATTGGAGCGGATCGTGTGGTGTGCCGATTCCGACGATGTCGCGTTCGGCCTCTATGAAGGCCGTGGCTACCGGCGGGTGGGCCGCGTCGGTGCGCTGCAGCGCCGCGCCACGCGCGACCGGCTGACAGCCACTTGAAGCCCGGCAACGCCACCGCTGGCGCCGTGCAACCACCGCTGGCAGTCGGGCTGGCGCTGGCGGCAGGCGGCTCGGTGGCCTTCTCCGGCAAGGCGATCATCGTCAAGTTGGCCTACCGCTACGGCGTCGACGCGGTCACGCTGATCATGTACCGCATGTTGTTCGCGCTGCCCCTGTTCGTGGCGCTGGCCTGGTGGGCCGGGCGCGGCAAGCCGTCGCTGACCCGGCGCGACGGCGTCGTCGTCGTCGGCCTGGGTTTCAGCGGCTACTACCTGGCGAGCTTCCTGGACTTTGCGGGGCTGCAGTACATCACCGCCAGCCTGGAGCGGTTGATCCTGTACCTGAACCCGACGCTGGTGCTGCTGTTGGGCTTTGTGTTCTTCAAGCAGCGCGTGAATGGCCGGCAGTTGACGGCGCTGGCCACCAGCTATGCCGGCGTGCTGCTGGTGTTCGGGCACGAGGTGCAGACAGTGGGGGCCGACGGCGTGCTGGGCACCGCTCTGGTGTTTGGCAGCGCGGTCAGCTACGCCGTCTATCTCACGTCGTCGGGCAACGAGGTGCGGCGCCTGGGTGCGCTGCGCCTGACCGGTTGGGCGACCTCGGTGGCTTGCGGCTTCTGCCTGCTGCAATTCGTGTTGCTGCGGCCGATGTTGGCCGCGCTGGTGGCACCGGAAGTGATAGCGCTGTCGATCCTGAACGCCACCTTGTGCACCTTTGCCCCGGTGCTGATGGTGATGATGGCGATCGAACGGATCGGAGCCACCCTGACCGCGCAAACCGGCTTGATCGGCCCGCTGTCGACCCTGCTGATGGGTGTGGTGATCCTGGGCGAGCCCTTCAATGGCTGGATCTTGGCCGGCACCGCGCTGGTGTTGTTCGGTGTCGGGTTGCTGGCCCGCGCCCGATGAAAAATTCAACCAACTGACAACTGAGAGGACAACGCAATGGACATGGGCATCGAAGGCAAATGGGCGCTGGTGTGTGCAGCCAGCAAGGGACTCGGCAAGGGCTGTGCGCGCGCACTGGTGCAGGAAGGCGTCAATGTCGTCATCACGGCCCGCGGTGAAGCCGCCTTGAGCGCCACTGCGGCCGAGCTGTCGGCGCTGGCGCCACAGGTGCAGGTCAAGGCGGTGGTGGGCGACATCACCACCGCCGAAGGCCGCGAGTCGGCGCTGGCGGCGTGCCCGCAGGTCGACATCCTCGTCAACAACGCGGGCGGGCCTCCGCCCGGTGACTTCCGGGACTGGAGCCGGGACGACTGGCTGAAGGCGCTGGACGCCAACATGCTGACGCCGATCGAGCTCATCAAGGCCACCATCGACGCGATGGCCGAACGGGGTTATGGCCGCATCGTCAACATCACCTCGGCTGCGGTCAAGGCGCCGATCGACATCCTGGGACTGTCGAACGGCGCGCGTTCCGGGCTGACCGGATTTGTCGCCGGCGTCGCGCGGCAGCCGCGCATCGCCTCACGCAACGTCACGCTGAACAGCTTGCTGCCGGGTCCGTTCGACACCGACCGCTTGCGCACCACCATGGCGGGGGCGGCGGCCAAGAGCGGCAAGCCCATCGAACAGTTGCTAAACGAGCGCCGCAACCTGAATCCCACCCACCGCTTCGGCAGCGCCGACGAGTTCGGCGCCTTGTGCGCATTCTTGTGCAGTCGACATGCCGGCTACATCACAGGACAGAACCTGCTGCTGGATGGCGGGGCCTACGCGGGAACTTTCTAGCTGCAGAGGTGGGGGCGGTTGGTGGCGATCAAGCCGACCGGCGCATCGACACCGCAATGCCGCCGACGATCAAGCCGAAAGCCGCGGCGTGATAGCTGCTGGGAACCTCGCCCAGCAGCGCTGCCGAGAACACCGCCGCGAACAATGGCGTGAGGTTGTTGAAGAACGCGGCCAGCGCAGGGCCGCCCTCGGCCACTCCGAGCCCCCAGCAGCGGTAGGCCAGGATCGATGCCCCCAGCGATACATACAGCAGCGCGGCCAGCACCCCGAGGCTCCAGCGGATCGGCGGCGCGCCCAGCCATTGCTCACCGGCGGTGAAGACCCCGGCCGCGCACAAGCCGAAGAGGGTCTGGACCAGCAGGAACCCGGCCCAGTCCCAGCCCTCGTCGGCACCGGGTCGTTCAGCGCCCCGCATGTGGGCGGGTGGCCGAACCAGCAACCAGCTGTAGAAGGACCAGCCGATGATCGCCAGCAGCATGTACAGATCACCGGGCACCAGCCGCATCTGCAGCAGCGTCTGCCAACTGCCGCGGCTCAGCACCACGGCCACGCCCACCAGCCCCAGCACCGCCCCCGCGATCTGGCGGCGCGTGACCCGCTCGCCATAAAACAGCGCGCCGACCGCCAGCATCCACACCGGCATGCTGGACGCCACCAGCGTGGCATTGATGGCCGACGAGGTGGTCAGCGCCAGGTACTGCAGCGAGTTGAAAGCGCCGACCCCCAGCACGCCGATCGCCAGCAGATAGGGCCAGCGCCGGGTCAGCCTCGACACCGGGCGCAAGGCGCGCCAACCGAGAGGCATCAGGAACAACGCCGCCAGCGACCAGCGCAGCAGGTTCAACGTCAGCGGCGGCACCTGGCCCGCCATCAAGCGACCGACCACGGCATTGCCGGCCCACAGCATCGGCGGCGTGGTCAGCAGCAGCATCAACCGGGGGGTCAGAGACAAAACCGGTGACCGCGGTTTAGAAGGTGCCCCAGGCTACAGACGGTCATCGATCGCCCTGCAGCATCGCGCCACAGTTCCAGCATTGCTCGAACGGGCCTTCGACCAGTTCGTCGCAGGCCGGGCAGCGCCAGCGGCGCTCGGGTTGTTGCTGCAACTCGTGCAGCAACGCCGTGGCGCGCGCATGGTCGGCGGCGTCGACAACCCAAACCTCGGGCAAGGCCTGGTCGGGCGGGATCTCGCCTGCTATGCCGCTGTTGTAGATGCGTTGCAGGCTGGTGGCGATGCCCGCATGGCGCAACTGATCGGCCCACAAGGTGGCCAAGGCGAGGTTCGGGGCTTGCAGCAGGCGTTTCATCGGCAGCGCGCATGGTGCCATGCGCCCACCCGCAAATGGCGGTGCTGCGAATAGCCTTGCGGCAGATGCCTGTGCGACGGATGCCGCCGCTCCTTTGCGCAAGTCTTCTAGACTGGCCAACATTCACTTGCTATCGAAGGGACTGCCATGCCGCACGCCATCCAGATCACCGCTTTCGGCGGACCCGAGCAAATGAAATATGTCGAGGTGCCGATCGGCGACCCCGGCCCCGGCGAGGTGCTGATCCGCCACCATGCTTGCGGCCTCAACTACATCGATGTCTACCAGCGCACGGGGCTGTACCAGAACCCGTTGCCGCTGGTGCTGGGCATGGAGGGTGCGGGTGTGATCGAGGCGGTGGGAGACGGTGTCAAGCACCTGTCGGTCGGCGACCGCGCCGCCTATGCCAGCAACCCGCCGGGCAGCTACTGCGAACAGCGCGTGATGCCCGCCAAGAACGTGGTGCAACTGCCCGATGCGATCGACTTCGAGATCGCTGCCGGCATGATGTTGAAGGGCCTGACGGCGCAGTACCTGCTGAAGCGCACGCGTCCTGCCGAAGGTCTGGAAGCGGGCGATTTCGTGCTCTTCCATGCGGCGGCAGGTGGCGTTGGATTGATCGCTTGCCAGTGGGCCAAGGCGCTGGGCCTGAAGTTGATCGGCACCGCCGGCGGCGAAGCCAAGTGCAAGCTGGCGCTGGCGCACGGGGCCGCGCATTGCATCGACTACGCCAAGGAAGACTTTGCCGCCAGGGTCAAGGACATCACCGGCGGCAAGGGCGTCAAGGTGGTCTACGACTCGATCGGCAAGGACACCTTCGATGGCAGCCTGGCCTGCCTGCGGCCGTTCGGCTTGATGGCGAGCTTTGGCAATGCCTCCGGCCCCGTGCCGCCATTCGCGATCGGCTCATTGGGGCCGAAAGGCTCGCTCTACATCACCCGGCCTACCCTGTTCAACCACATCGCCACCCGCGAGGCCACCCAGGAGATGTGCGACGACCTGTTCGAGATCGTCGGCAGCGGTGAAGTGAAGATCGCGATCGACCAGCGTTTCGAATTGAAAGATGCTGCCGAGGCCCACCGCGCGCTGGAGGCCCGCAAGACCACGGGCTCGACGATCCTGATGCCTTGAGCGCGGCTGTTACTTGACCGGCGAAAAGCTGTAGTCGGTCTTGGCCTTGGTGCGAAGACCTTCCTGGTACTCCTGCAGCTTGACCTGCTCGATGCGCTGTTTGATCTGCCCCTTGACATCGTCGAAGGCCGGAAACGGCGCGTCGCGGGTTTCTTCCAGCTTGATGATGTGATAGCCGAACTGGCTCTTGACCGGCACATCGGTCATCTCGCCCTTTTTCAGCTTGGCCATCGCGCTGCCGAACTCGGGCACATAAGCATCGGGCTTGGCGAAGTCGAGTTCCCCACCCTTCTCGGCCGAGCCGGTGTCCTTGGAACTCTTCTTCGCCAGTTCCTCGAATTTCGCACCGGCTTTCAGCTGCGCGATCAACGCCTTGGCTTCGTCTTCTTTCTCGACCAGGATGTGACGTGCGCGGTATTCGGTGCCAGTGGACTGGGCCTTGAACTTGTCGTATTCGGTTTTCGCGTCGGCATCGGTAACCGGGTGGGCCTTGCGCCAGTCCTCGAACAACTCGCGAATCAAAAGACTCTGGCGCGCCAACTCCATCTGCGCCTTGAAATCGGCGCTGGCAGCGATGCCCTTGCTCTGCGCTTCCTGAACGAAGATTTCGCGCAGTACCACCTGGTCGCGCGCCTGGCCCATTTGCTCGGGGGTGACCTTTTGGCCCGCGCGCTCGGCTTGCTGAACCAACACGTCCAGCCGCGACTTCGGCACCGGCTTGCCATTGACGATGGCGATGTTCTGCGCGCTGGCCGCAAGCGGCATCAAGAGCACCACGCAAACGGGAATCAGCGCCTGGGCTAGGGTTGCGCGCACGGCAAGAGTCTTCAGTTTCATGAACAGGGGCTTTCGATTGGGGGGAGGGCGGTTGGCGCCTGGCGCGCGTTGCGCGGTGCGCGAATGATGTGCTGCAGGGGCTGCGGCGGTTCCTGAAACGTCTGGGAGTGCGCGGCGGCGAATTGGTTCAGTGCTCGCCAGGCGCCTTGGCAACGATCGCCAGGGCATGCACGCCCTGCGTGGACAGAGAGCCGAGAGAATCATACACAAGGCGATGGCGTGCAAGCCTGCCCAAGCCAGCAAAGCGGGGGCTGGTCAGGCGAACCGTGAAATGCCGGCCTTCACGCGCGCCAGCGTGCCCGGCATGCAGGTGGCTGTCGTCTTGCACCTGCAGATCGGTCGGCTGGAGCGCCTCGGTCAACAGTGACGTGATCCGGGCGGTATCGAGTGCCCCGGTGCTCATCGGTCGGGTGCCGGTCCGCCCGGCTTCGACTGCGCTTCGTCGCTCGGCTGAAAGTCGATCGACGCCGAGTTGATACAAAACCGCTCACCGGTGGGGTCGGGTCCGTCTTCGAACACATGGCCGAGGTGGCTGCCGCAGTTGTTGCATCGCACTTCGACGCGCACCATGCCGTGGCCGTCGTCGCGAACCCGTTCGACCACCTCGCTGTTGATCGGTTGCCAATAGCTGGGCCAACCGCAGCCGGCATCGAACTTGGTGCCGGACTCAAACAAGGGTGTGCCGCAACCGACGCAGAGATAGCGACCGTCGTCGAAACGGTCCCAGTGTTTGCCGCTGAACGCGCGTTCTGTGTCGGCTTGTCGTGCCACGCGGTATTGCACCGGATCGAGTTCGGCACGCCATTCGGCATCGGACTTGTGGACCGCGTAGCGCGGGTCGTCGTGGTCGTGGGGTGTCTTGCTGTTCATGCATGCATTGTCTGCCGCATGCCGCTTGTGGGTTTTCGTTCGGCTTCGGGGTAGTCCCTGAGCGCAAGTCGCATCCGCATCCGCTACCTTCCCGGCATCCCACGCTCAGCAGGAGACCAGAACATGCGCCATCCATCGACCCCCACCAGCCTCAGCAAGCGCCACTTCGGCCTGACCCTGCTGGCCACCGCCGCGTTGGTGGCTCACGGCGCCGCCTTCGCCCAAGCCGGGCAGACCGTGAAGATCGGTTTCATCGACCCCTTGTCGGGGCCGTTCGCCAACGTCGGCCAAAACCAGCTGAAGGGCTGGCAGTTCATGGCCGACAAGTTCAACGCCAAGAACGATGCAGGGGTGAAGTTCGAGTTCGTGCCTTTCGACAACAAGGCTTCGCCGCAAGAAAGCCTGAACAACCTGAAGGCCGCCATCGATCAGGGCATTCGCTATGTGGTGCAGGGCAACGGATCAGGCGCTGCAGCGGCGATCTCCGAAGCGGTGGCCAAGCACAACGAGCGCAACCCGGGCAAGGAGGTGGTGTACCTGAACTACGCCGCGGTCGACCCGGCGCTGACCAACGAGAAGTGCAACTACTGGCACTTCAGACTCGATGCCGACACCACCATGAAAATGGAGGCGCTGACCAGCTACATGAAGGACCAGCCGGAGATCAAGAAGGTCTACATCATCGGCCAGAACTATTCGCACGGACAGCAAGTGTCCAAGTACTTCAAAGAGATGATCAAGCGCAAGCGGCCCGACATCGAAATCGTCGGTGACGATCTGCACGCGCTCGGTCAGGTCAAGGACTTCGCGCCCTTCGTGGCCAAGATGAAGGCGGCCGGTGCCGACACGATCGTCACGGGCAATTGGGGCCAGGACCTGACTTTGTTGATCAAAGCCGCCAAGGACGCGGGGCTGAACGCCAACTTCTACACCTACTACGCGGTCACCAGTGGCGTGCCGACCGCCATGGCTGCGGGTGTGGGTGGGAAGGTGCGGGTGGTGGGTATCGGCCACAACTTCGTGCCGGGACTGGTGAAGTACGAAGACGAGTTCAAGAAGAAGTTCAACGACGACTGGTACACCTACCAGACCTACCACGGTCTGGCGCTGCTGAGCGCGGCGATGGCCAAAGCCAAGAGCACCGATCCGGTCAAGGTGGCGGCGGCGATGGAAGGGCTCAAGTTCCAGAGCTTCTCGGGTGAAGTCGAGATGCGCAAGACCGACCACCAGCTGCAGCAGCCGGTCTACATCAGCGAATGGCGCAAGGCCGACGCCAAGCATCCGTACAGCGTCGAGAACACGGGCTTCAACTTCCAGGAAGTGCGGGCACTGCCGTCCTATGTGGCCAGCACGCCCACCTCGTGCCAGATGCAGCGCCCCTGAGCGTTGCCACCACAGCTTGTTGACTGAGCTGCCTTCGGTGGCATAGCCCTGGGATCCCCTTCGGGGTTGTGTCGCTCGGCAGCGACTCGTCTTTCCGCCTGCGCACGGCCCCGATGGATGTTTCGTTCTTCCTGATCTCGCTGCTCAACGGCCTTTCGGTCGGCTTGCTGCTGTTCATGCTGGCCAGCGGGTTGACGCTGATCTTCAGCATGATGGGTGTGTTGAACTTCGCCCATGCGAGTTTCTACATGGTGGGCGCTTATGTGGCTTACACCATTTCGCAGGTGGCGGGCTTTTGGTGGGGCTTGCTGCTGGCGCCGCCGCTGGTCGGGTTGTTGGGCGCAGCCTTCGAGCGCTATGCACTGCGCCGGGTTCACAAGTTCGGCCATGTGCCGGAGCTGCTGGTGACCTTCGGGCTCAGCTACATCATCCTGGAACTGGTGGGTCTGATCTGGGGCCGCCAGGCGCTCAACTTTCTGCCACCGCCCTCGCTAGACGGGCCGTTGTTCACGATCGTCGATCTGCCGACCGCGCTGCAGTTTGCCTGGGGGTCGCCGCCGGAGATCTGCAAAACCACCGAAGGCGCGATCTGCACACAGTTCCCGGCTTTCAGGGCCTTCGGCATGGGCATTGCGCTGCTGATGCTGATCTCTGTGTGGTTGCTGTTCACCCGCACCCGCGCCGGCCTCGTGATCCAGGCTGCGCTGACCCACCCGGAAGCCGCCGAGGCGCTGGGCCACAACGTGCCACGCGTGTTCATGCTGGTGTTCGGCGGGGGCACGGCTTTGGCGGGGCTTGCGGGGGTGATCGGCGGCGCGCTGCGGGTCACCGAGCCTTCGATGGCGCTGGCGGTGGGTGCGGTGGTGTTTGCGGTGATCGTGATCGGCGGCATGGGGTCGCTGGCCGGCGCATTCGTCGCCTCGGTCGGGCTCGGGGTGATGGACAGCTTCGCGGTCGGCAGCGACAGCTCGCTCGCCGATGTGTTCGGCTGGGTGGGCCTTCAGGTCGGACCTGAAACTTTCGGTTATGCGTTATGGGCCGTCAAGATGAGCCAGGTCGCCGCGATCCTGCCGTATCTCTTCTTGGTGCTGATCCTGATCTTCAGGCCCAAAGGCCTGTTCGGCACGCGCGAAGGCTGAGCACATGACTTCCGTGTTCGACGCTTCGCGCCGTGCTGGCGCCCGACGGGAAAAGGAATCGGTGCGCGAGCGCTTTCTGGCGCGTGCCTTCAGCGGAGGCGGTGCGGCACGCATCGGCCGGTCAGGCGGCAATACGGACCGTTTCGAGTTCAAGCCTTACAACGTCGGCCGCTGGGTGATCTGGGGCGGCTATGCGGTCTTGCTGTTGGTGGCCCCGTTGATCTGGACCAGCAGCCTGTCGCTGACGATGTTGTCGCAGATGGGCATCGCGATCATCGCCTGTCTGGCCTTCAACATGCTGCTGGGGCAGGGCGGCATGCTGAGCTTCGGCCACGCGGTGTATTCGGGCCTGGGCTCGTTCTTCGCGATGCATGCGCTGAACTTCGTCACCGCCGGCACCCTGGTGCTGCCGGTGAGCCTGATCCCGTTGGTGGCGGGGCTGTTCG
Source organism: Burkholderiales bacterium (assembly GCA_038258365.1). Classification (GTDB taxonomy): domain Bacteria; phylum Pseudomonadota; class Gammaproteobacteria; order Burkholderiales; family Burkholderiaceae_C; genus Rubrivivax. Next base: position 15,144 of record JBBSPW010000008.1, read on the forward strand.
GCTTGTTGTTTGCGATCCTGCTGGGCTATGTCACCACCAAGAAAGCCGGCACCCCGTTCGCCATGATCACCCTCGGCGTGGGCGAGTTGGTGGCGGCGATGGCGTTGATGTTTCCGTTCTTCTTCGGCGGCGAAGGCGGCATCAGCGGCAACCGCGTCACCGGGCGCTTTCTGGGTGTCAGCTTCGGCCCACAGATCCAGCTCTACTACCTGATCGCGGTCTACACCATCGTCTGCACGGCCTTGATGTACGCCTTCACCCGCACCCCGCTGGGGCGCATGCTGAACGCTGTGCGAGACAATCCGGAGCGGGTCGAGTTCATCGGCTACAACACCCAGTTCGTGCGCTGGTTCGCCTTCATCGCATCCGGCTTCTTCATGGGCATTTCGGGTGGGCTGGCGGCGCTGAATTTCGAGATCGTGACTGCCGAGGTGGTGGGTGCGGTGCGCTCCGGCAGCTATCTGCTGTTCACCTTCCTGGGCGGCGCGGTGTTCTTCTTCGGCCCGATCATCGGCGGGGTGCTGCTGGTACTTGCGCTGGTGCTGCTGTCAGAATTGACGCAAGCCTGGTTGCTGTATCTGGGCCTGGTGTTCACATTCATGGTGATGTACGCGCCGGGCGGCATCAGCAGCCTGATCATGATGAACCTGCGGGTGGCTTCGTTCGGCAAGCTGCGCCCACTGCTGGCTTCCTATCTCGCAATGGCGGGTTCGGCTTTGACGGTGTTGCTGGGCTCTGGCGCGATGGTCGAGATGGTCTACCACATGCAGTTGAACCAGGCGATCGGCCCGAAGATGAAGTTCCTGGGTGCGATGCTCGACACCCGGCGCTTCGACACCTGGTTCGGTGCGGTGTTCGTGATGCTGGTGGGCATCGCGATGTTCGAGTTCACGCGGCGCCATTTCCTGACGCTGTGGAACACGACGCAGGAAGAGATCGAAACCGAGGTGCGCAGGAAGGACGCTGCGCTGTGAGTCCGCAGAGCGCGCCATCGGCCACCGACTTTGCGCTGGAATTGCGCAACGTCACCAAGCGCTTTGGCCGCACCGAAATCATCCGCGGCGCCAACCTGGCGGTGAAGACAGGCGAACGCGTGGCCGTGATCGGCCCCAACGGCGCCGGCAAGAGCACCCTTTTCAACCTGATCAGCGGGCGCTTCGGCAGCAGCTCGGGCGACATCCTGTTGCACGGCCGCAAGATCGACGGGCTCAAGCCGTATGAGATCAGTCGCCTGGGCCTGGCGCGCAGCTTCCAGGTGAGCAACCTCTTCAACCGCTTGTCGGTGTTCGAGAACCTGCGCTGCGCGGTGCTGTGGAGCCTGGGTTACCGCTATTCGTTTTGGAAGTTTCTGGCCAACCTGGACGATGCCAACGACCGCGCCGACGAGATCCTGAAGTTGATCAAGCTCGACCGCAGGCGCGAGGTGCTGGCGACCAACCTGACTTACGCCGAACAACGCGCGCTCGAGATCGGCATCACGATCGCAGGCGGGGCCAGCGTGGTGCTGCTGGACGAACCCACCGCGGGCATGAGCCGCAGCGAAACCGACCGCTTCGTAGACCTGATCCGCGAAGTCACGGTGGGCAAGACCCTGCTGACGGTGGAGCACGACATGGGAGTGGTGTTCGGGTTGGCGGACCGCATCGCGGTGCTGGTGTACGGCGAGGTGATCGCCTTCGACGAACCCGAGAAGGTGCGTGCCGACGAGCGGGTCAAGGAAGCGTATCTGGGGTCGGTATTGGTTGAGGAACAGGCCGCTGCGGCGCTGGCCGAGGACGCTACCTGATGGGTTCAACGCTGAGTGCCATGCCACAGGGCTCGACGACATGCTGAGCTTGCGCGATGTCCACGCCTTCTATGGCAAGAGCCATGTATTGCACGGCGTGTCATTCGATGTGCAGCCGGGCGAGATCGTCGCGTTGCTCGGCCGCAATGGCTCGGGCCGTTCGACCACCGTCAAGACGATCATGGGTCTGGTCGAAGGCACCGGCTCGGTGAGCTGGAAGGGCCAGCCGATCCTGGGCCAGGACGCGTTTGCCATCGCCCACGCGGGCATCGGCTATGTGCCCGAGAACCGCGATATCTTTCCGACCCTCACCGTGCACCAGAACCTGATGCTGGGGCAGAAAGGGCGACGCCGGCCGGCAGACAGCAAGGCCCCGACCTTCGGCTTCGACGACATGTACCAGATGTTTCCGCGCCTGAAGGAGCGTCAGCACAACGAAGCCGGTGTGCTTTCAGGCGGCGAGCAGCAGATGCTGACCTTGTGCCGCACGCTGATGGGCGAGCCCGAGCTGATCATGATCGACGAACCCACCGAGGGCCTGGCGCCGAAGATCGTCGAGCTGGTGGCCGACTACCTGCGCGAACTGAAGCGGCGGGGCATCGGCGTGCTGCTGGTGGAGCAGAAGCTGACGATCGCGCTGGAGGTGTCGCAGCGCTGCCTGGTGATGGGGCATGGGCAGATCGTCTTCGAGGGCACGCCGACGGAGCTTCGGGCCAACAGCGCGGTGCGCAAGGAGTGGCTGGAAGTTTGACCGGCGCGGGGTGCGGGCAACCCTGCACGTCATCGAGAACGTCGATGTCGCGGACGCCACCGCAGGTGTCACAAGCCGCGTCACCCGCGCCACTAAGATCGAACGATCGTTCCATTTCATCTGACATTCACGATTCGCGGGGAGAACGCCATGGGCGCGCAATTCGAAACACGGGACCGCGTGGCGGTCATCACGCTCGACAACCCGCCGGTCAACGGCCTGGGTCATTCGACGCGGCTCGCGATTGCCGAGGGCATCGAGAAGGCCATCGCTGACGAATCGGTTCTTGCAGTGGTGATCACCGGCGCCGGAAAGGCCTTCTCGGGCGGTGCCGACATCCGCGAATTCGGCAGCCCCAAGTCGGTGGCCGAGCCGAATCTGCTGTCGCTGATCTCGCTGATCGAAAACTGCCCGAAGCCCGTCGTCGCGGCCTTGCACAGTGTGTGCATGGGCGGCGGTCTGGAATTGGCATTGGGTTGCCACTACCGTGTGGCGATGCCGGGCACCCTGGTGGCGCTGCCCGAGGTCAAGTTGGGGTTGTTGCCCGGCGCGGGTGGCACGCAACGGCTGCCGCGCGTGCTGGGGGTGGAAACCGCGTTGAACATGATTGTCAGCGGTGAGCCGGTCAAGAGCGAGGTGCTGGCCGCGATGCCGGGCCAGAAACTGATCGACAAGCTGCTGCAGGACGACTTGTTGGGCGGCGCGGTGTCGTTGGCGCTCGCATTCGCCAAGGGCCATGCCGCGGGCGACCCGCAAGGCAAGCCGCTGCCGCGGGTGCGCGACCTGAAGGCCACGCATCCGAACCCCGATGCCTACTTTGGCTTCGCCCGCAACACCGTCAAGGCGGTGGCGCGCAATGTCCCGGCCCCGGCCAAGTGCGTCGATGCGGTCGAAGCAGCGGTCAAGCGGCCTTTCGATCAAGGCATGGCTTACGAGCGCGAACTGTTCACCGCGCTGATGTTCACCTCGGAGTCGAAGGCGCTGCGCCATGCCTTCTTCGGAGAGCGTGCCGCCAGCAAGATCGCCGATGTGCCCGAAGACACGCACAAGCGCGAGATCGCCAAGGTGGCGGTGATCGGAGCCGGAACGATGGGCGGCGGCATCAGCATGAACTTTCTCAACGCCGGGCTGCCGGTGGTGATGCTGGAGCAACAGCAGGACGCGCTGGACCGCGGCGTGGCCACGATCCGCAAGAACTACGAAGCGCAGGTCAAGAAAGGCAAGCTGTCGCAAGACAAGCTCGACAGCCGAATGGGCCTGTTGAAGACCACGCTCGACTACGCCGAGATCGGCACTGCCGACATCGTGATCGAAGCGGTGTTCGAGGACATGTCGATCAAGCAACAGGTGTTCAAGCGACTCGACGATGTGATGAAGCCGGGCGCGATCCTGGCCAGCAACACCAGCACGCTGGATGTGAACCAGATCGCCTCGTTCACCAAGCGCCCGCAAGACGTGGTGGGCCTGCACTTCTTCAGCCCTGCGAATGTGATGAAGCTGCTGGAAGTGGTGCGCGGCGAGAAAACCGCCAAGGATGTGCTGGCCACGGTGATGGCGCTGGCCAAGAAGATCAAGAAGACCGCAGTGGTCTCGGGTGTCTGCGACGGCTTCATCGGCAATCGCATGATCGAGCAGTACTCGCGCCAAGCCGGCTTTCTGCTGGAAGAGGGCGCAAGCCCCGAGCAGGTCGACAAGGCGATGGAGAAGTGGGGCATGGCGATGGGGCCGTTTCGCATGGGCGACCTGGCCGGCAACGACATCGGCTGGGCGATTCGCAAGCGCCGCTACCAGGAAAAGCCGCACATGCGCTACAGCAAGACCGCCGACCTGCTGTGCGAGATGGGCCGTTATGGTCAGAAGACCGGCAAGGGCTGGTACGACTACAACCCCGGCAAGCGCGATGCGATTCCGTCGGCCGGTGTGCTCGGCATGATCGAGCAGCATCGCACAGACCTGGGTGTGACCGCGCGCAAGATCAGCGATGAAGAGATCGTGCACCGGCTGGTCTACTCGCTGGTCAACGAAGGCGCCAAGCTGCTGGAAGAGGGCATTGCCGGCAAGGCCAGCGACATCGACATGGTCTACCTGACCGGCTATGGCTTTCCGCTGTTTCGCGGCGGGCCGATGTGCTATGCCGACCAGCAGGGCCTGTTCAACGTGGTGCAGCGCATGAAGCGCTTTGCCGCCAACCCGCATGACGACGCCACGTTCTGGGAGCCTGCGCCGCTGCTGGCCAAGCTGGCCGCCGAAGGCAAGAGCTTCACTTGACATCGCCCACCGATCGCCCACCGGCGGAACCGAACCGAAGGAACACACCATGACCCAAGCCGTCATCGTCTCCACCGCCCGCACCCCGCTCGCCAAGAGCTGGAAGGGCGCTTTCAACATGACCCATGGCGCCACGCTCGGCGGCCATGCGGTCAAGGCCGCGGTAGCACGCGCTGGTATCGAGCCGGGTGAGGTCGACGATGTGATCATGGGCTGCGCCAATCCGGAAGGCGCCACTGGCGCCAACATCGCGCGCCAGATCGTTTTGCGCGCCGGCTTGCCCATCTCCACCAGCGGCGTCACGGTCAACCGCTTCTGCTCCAGCGGGCTGCAAACGATCGCGATGGCCGCGCAGCGCATCGTGGCGGGCGAGGGCGATATCTTCGTCGGCGGTGGTGTGGAGAGCATCTCTTGCGTGCAGCAAGAGATGAACACCCACATGATGCGTGACAGCTGGCTGCTGGAGCACAAGCCCGAGATCTACTGGAACATGCTGCAAACCGCCGAGCAGGTGGCCAAGCGCTACAAGATCGACCGCGAGCGCATGGACCGGTACGGCGCCCAGAGCCAGCAGCGCGCCACCGAGGCACTCGGCGCGGGATTGTTCGAAGACGAGATTGCGCCGATCACCGTGACCGCCGGCGTGGCCGATGCGGTGATGGGCATGCGCAGCAAGGAAGTCACCGTCAGCGCCGACGAAGGCATCCGCCCCGGCACCACCTACGAAGGCATCTGCCACATCAAACCCGCCATCGCCGGCGGCGTGATCTCGGCCGGCAATGCCAGCCAGTTCAGCGACGGCGCCGGAGCCTGCGTGGTGATGAACGAATCGGTCGCGCAGAAGAAGGGATTGAAGCCGCTGGGCCGCTTCCTCGGCTTCGCGGTCGCCGGTTGCGAGCCCGACGAGATGGGCATCGGCCCGGTTTATGCCGTGCCCAAGGTGTTGAAGCGCCTGGGCCTCAAGGTCGAGGACATCGATCTGTGGGAGCTGAACGAAGCCTTTGCGGTGCAGGTGCTGTACTGCGCCGACACCCTCGGCATCCCGATGGAGCGGCTGAATGTCAACGGCGGCGCAATTGCGGTCGGCCACCCTTACGGCGTCAGCGGCCAGCGTCTCACCGGACATGCGTTGATCGAGGGCAAGCGCCGCGGCGCCAAGCGGGTTTGTGTGACGATGTGCATCGGCGGCGGCATGGGTGCTGCCGGCGTGTTCGAAGTTCTCTGACACCGCTGACCGAGCCCCGACGCCCATGCATGCTTCCAGAACCCCCGACGAACGTTTCGATCATCTGCCCGGATTCGATTTCGAGCCCAACTACTTCGACCATGCGCAGTTGCGGGTGCACTATGTAGACACCGGCCCGCGCGATGCCGACATCACCGCGCTGTGCTTGCACGGCAACCCCACCTGGAGCTATCTGTACCGCAAGATGATCCCGGTCTTCACCGGTGCCGGCTTGCGGGTGGTGGTGCCCGATCTGATCGGCTTTGGCCGCTCCGACAAGCCCGACGATGAGTCTGCGCATACCTTCGATTTGCACCGCAGCATGTTGCTGACATTGGTCGAGAAGCTGGACCTGAAGAACATCCTCCTGGTGGGGCAGGACTGGGGCGGTTTGTTCGGCCTGACGCTGCCGATGGTGATGCCCGAGCGCTTCACCCGGCTGTTGGTGATGAACACGCAGATGGGCACCGGCAACCTCACCGATGGCTTCCGCGATTGGCGCGCCTATTCCAATTCGACCCCGAGCCTGGAAGTGGGGCGCTTGCTGTCGCGTGGAAACCCCGAGATGAGCGAAGCCGAAGCAGCCGCCTACGACGCGCCGTTCCCCGATGCAGACCACAAGGCGGCGTTGCGAGCATTTCCGAACCTGGTTCCCGATGGCTCCGACGCGCCCGGTGCCGATGTCAGCCGCGAAGCGCAGGCTTTCTGGCGCGACGACTGGACGGGCGAAAGCTTCATGGCGATCGGCATGCAGGATCCGGTGCTGGGTGCCGATGCGATGAACGCCCTGCGCCAGGTGATCCGCAATTGCCCGCCGCCGCTGGAATTGGCGGACGCGGGTCACTTCGTGCAGGAGTCCAATGGCGACGAGGTGGCACGCGCCGCGCTGAAGCACTTCGGCCTGGGCTGAGGTGCAGCACCGGCAGCACCCGCGGGATACCACCGCCTCGGCGGCACTGGCGGCAGTGTCGCTGATGGCGGCACGCTGAACCGGGCATCACGAGACGGCTACCCGATGCGCGACACCCTCGACTTCTTGCTGAACGACTGGCTGCAGGTGCAAGACCTGCTGCAGCGGCCGCGATTTGCAGACCACTCCGCTGACACCTTTGCGTCGGTGCTGGACACCTGCGAACGCATCGCCCATGACACCTTCGCGCCGGCGAACCGCACCGCCGATCTGCAGGAGCCGCGGGTGGTGGACGGCAAAGTGGTGCTGCCCGACAGCACCAGGAAAGCGGTCGCCGCCTATGCCGCATCGGGCATGCTGGCGGCTGCGCAGGACGCCGAATTCGGCGGCATGCAACTGCCCTGCGTGATCGAGATGGCGGCCAATGCCTTCTTCAGCAAGGCCAGTGTCTCGATGGGCGGCTACGGCATGCTGACCAGCGGCAACGCCAACCTGCTGATGGCGCATGGCACCCCGCGCCAGCGCGAGGTGTTCGCCAAACCCGAATTCGAAGGCCGCTGGTTCGGCACCATGTGTTTGAGCGAACCGCAGGCCGGCTCGTCGCTCAGCGACATCACCACCCGTGCCGAGCCCGATGGCGACCGCTTCGAGGCTGATCCGCTGGGCCCGCGCTACCGCCTGCGTGGCAACAAGATGTGGATATCGGGCGGCGACCACGAGCTGACCGAAAACATCGTTCATCTGGTGCTGGCCAAGGTCCCGGACGCCGATGGCCGCTTGGTTCCGGGCACGCGCGGCATCAGTCTGTTCGTGGTGCCCAAGCATCTGGTCGATGCCGATGGCGCGCTCACGGGCCAGCGCAACGACGTGGCACTGGCGGGACTCAACCACAAGCTCGGCTACCGCGGCATCACCAATGCGTTGCTGAACTTCGGCGAGGGCAGGCACCCGATCGACGGCAGGCCGGGTGCCATCGGCTGGCGTGTCGGGCCTGCCGGGCAAGGGCTGCGCTGCATGTTTCACCTGATGAACGAAGCCCGAATCGGCGTGGGTCTGGGTGCGGTGATGCTGGGCTATGCCGGCTACGAATTGAGTCTGGAATACGCGCGGCAGCGTCCGCAAGGGCGGCCGGTGATGGGCAAGGGAGCGGGCAACGGCAGGGACAAAAGCGAGGGCAGCTCAGGTGCCGGCAAGGACGCCACGCAACCGCAGGTGCCGTTGATCCGCCATGCCGATGTGCGGCGCATGCTGTTGTCGCAGAAGGCCGCAGTCGATGGCGGCCTCGCCTTGGCGCTGTACTGCGCGCGGCTGGTGGACGAGCTGCACACCGGCGACGATGCGGCCCGCGCCGATGCAGGGCGCCTGCTGGAGGTGCTGACCCCGGTGGCCAAGAGCTGGCCCAGCGAGCACTGCCTGGAAGCCAATTCGCAGGCGATCCAGATTCTGGGCGGCTATGGCTACACGCGCGACTTTCAGGCCGAACAGCTTTGGCGCGACAACCGCCTGAACATGATCCACGAAGGCACCCATGGCATTCAGGCGCTGGACCTGCTGGGCCGCAAGGTGGTGCAGGAGGGCGGAGCCGGTTTGACACTGCTGGCGGCGCGCATCACGGCCACGGCCGAAGCTGCGGGCCACGATGCCGACTTGCGACCGATGGCCGATGCGCTGTCTGCGGCGCTGCAAAAGCTGATCGCCGCGACGCGCGACGCGTGGGCTACGGGCGTGCCCGAAGAAGCATTGGCCAACGCCACCCCGTACTTGCAGGCTTTCGGGCATGTGGTGCTGGCCTGGATCTGGCTCGATGTGGCCCGGGTGGCCAAGGCGGCGATCGCCTCGATGGCCGCGGACGAAGCCGCGCCGCTGCTGCTCGGCAAGCTGGCGGCGATGCGCTTCTTCTACGCGTACGAACTGCCGCGAATCGATGCCTGGCTGGCCGTGGTGGCCCGGCGCGAACCACTGCTGCGCGAGATCGACGAGGCCTGGCTCTGATCGCTCGCGCACCCGTGGCCATTCGCAACCGCGCGATCGAAAAATGGATCTGGGTGCTGATCTACGGTGGCATGCTGGGCTTCGCACTCGGCCTCTTTATGCGCCGTGCATCGGGTGGCGGTGAACCGATCGTGGCGTGGGTGCTGATGGCCGGCGGCGTGCTGGCATTGATCGCCGGAGCGGTGGGCATCGGGTGGCGATCGCGCCGGCCGCTCGACGCCGAGCCCGATCCCGAGCCCGCCGTCGACGATTGACGGGCTGCATCTCAAACCCCCATCTCACTGGAGCCCGACCATGTCCACACCCGTCAGCAAACTCTTCGACCTCAGCGGACAGACTGCCCTGGTTACCGGCGGCTCGCGTGGTCTCGGTTTGCAGATCGCCGAAGCGCTCGGCGAAGCCGGCGCGAAGGTGATGCTGTGCTCGCGCAAGGCCGCCGACCTGGAACAAGCGGCGGCGGCATTGAAAGCCAAGGGAATCGACGCGCAATGGATCGCGGCCGATGCCGCGGACCCGCAACAGATCCAGCGCGTGGTCGACGAGACCATGCAAAAGCTCGGTCGCATCGACATCCTCATCAACAACGCCGGCGCCACCTGGGGCGCACCCGCCGAGGACCACCCGCTGGACGCCTGGGACAAGGTGATGAACCTGAATGTGCGCAGCCTGTTCTTGTTCGCGCAAGCCGTCGCCAAAGCCAGCATGATTCCGAACCGCCATGGCCGCATCGTCAACGTGGCGTCGATCGCGGGCTTGAGCGGCTCGACCCAGGTCAAGTTCATCGCCTATGGCACCAGCAAAGGCGCGGTGGTCAATTTCACGCGCACGCTGGCCGGCGAATGGGGGGCGCATGGCATCACCGTCAACGCGCTGGCGCCCGGCTTCTTTCCAAGCAAGATGACCGCCGGCACACTGAAAGCGGTGGGCGAGGACAAGCTGGCCGAAGGTGCGCCGTTGAAGCGCATCGGCGACGACGACGACCTGAAAGGTGCAGCGCTGCTGTTTGCCAGCGCGGCCGGCAAGCACATCACCGGGCAGATCCTGGCCGTGGACGGCGGGGTCTCTGCCGTGCACGGCCATTGAGGGCAAGCGATCGATGAGCCTGACAACTGACCAAGCCGGGTCTGCAGCACCACCGCTGAGCTTCCCGGCCCACATCCCTTTCGTCGAAGCGCTCGGGATCGAGCTCTGGGCGCTCGACAACGGCAGTGCCGAGTTGCGATTGAAACTCGCGCCCGAGCACCTGAACACCTGGCAGGTGGCGCATGGCGGGGTGTCGATGACGCTGCTGGACGTGGCGATGGCGATGGCTGCCCGCAGCGGCTTTGCAAGTGGCCATGCGGCGGGCCTGCCCGAGAGCCCGGGCGTGGCGACGATCGAGATGAAGACCTCGTTCACGCGACCCGGTGAAGGCGCGTTGCGGGCCACCGGCAAGCTGCTGCACCGTTCGATGACGCTGGCCTTTTGCGAAGGCAGCGTGTTCGATGACGAAGGCCGGCTGTGTGCCCATGCCACCGGCACCTTCAAGTACCTCAAGGCGCTGCCGACCCGCGGGCGCCATCTCAACCCACTGAACCCCACCAAGCCCACCGCAGTGGGCAATGGAGACACATCCTCATGAAGAACCAACGCATCGTGCTCGCGTCGCGCCCCACCGGCGACGCAGAAGCCGCCAACTTCCGCCTCGAAGAAGTCGAGCTGCCCGCGCTCAAGGACGGCCAGGTGCTGGTGCGCCAGCAGTTCCTGAGCCTGGACCCGTACATGCGCGGCCGCATGAACGACAGCAAGAGCTATGCGGTGCCGCAAGCCATCGACGAGGTCATGGGCGGTGGCACGGTCGGCGAGGTCATCGAATCGAGGCACGCCGGCTTCGGCAAGGGCGACGCCGTGGTCGGCATGGGCGGATGGCAAACGCATGCGGTTGTCGATGCCGGCACGCCGGGTGCGCTGCGCAAGGTCGATGCAGGGCGCGTGCCGTTGTCAGCGTACCTGGGGTCGGTCGGGATGCCGGGGGTCACCGCCTGGTACGGGCTCAACCGCATCATCGCGCCGAAAGCCGGCGAAACCATCGTCGTCGATGCAGCCAGCGGCGCGGTCGGCAGCGTGGTGGGCCAGCTGGCCAAGGCGCATGGCTGCCGCGTTGTGGGGTTGGCCGGCGGCCCCGACAAGTGCGCCTATGTCGAAAAGGAGTTGGGCTTCGACGCCTGCATCGACTACAAGTCGCACCGCGGCTTCGACTCGCTGGTCGAAGCCCTGGACAAGGCCGCGCCGGATGGCGTCGACGGGCTGTTCGAGAACGTCGGCGGGCTGATCTTCAACGTGGTGCTGTCGCGGATGAACGCCTTCGGCCGGGTGGCGCTGTGCGGTTTGATCTCGGGCTACGACGGCGAGCCGACACCGATCGACAACCCGCGGCTATTCCTGACGCAACGGCTGATGCTGCAAGGCTTCATCGTCAGCGAGCACATGGATGTGTGGCCCGAAGCGCTGCAGGATCTGGGCAAGCGCGTGGCCGATGGCAGCCTGAAGTTTCGCGAGAGCATCGCCGATGGGTTGCCGGCGGCGCCCGAAGCTTTCCTGGGCTTGCTCAAGGGTCGCAACTTCGGCAAGCAACTGGTCAAGCTGAGCTGATCGCAGGTTCCGTGATCTGGACCTGGCAGCGGTTCCAGCAGCTGAGCCTGGACGATCTGTACGACGCGCTGGCACTGCGCTGCCGCGTCTTCGTGCTTGAGCAGGGACCGTATCTGGACCCCGATGGACTCGATCGCCAGAGCTGGCACCTGCTGGGGCGCGATGCAGGTGGAGGCGAGCTGCAAGCGGTGCTGCGCATCGTCGATCCGGGATGCAAGTACGCCGAGCCGTCGATGGGGCGGGTGGCGGTGGCGCCCGAGTGCCGCGGCACAGGGCTCGGCCACCGGCTGGTCGCCGAAGGTGTGTCACGCTGCGCGCAGGTGTGGCCGGGGCAGGGCATCCGCATCAGCGCGCAGGCCCACCTGGACCGCTTCTACCGCCACCACGGCTTCAAGGCCGTGGGCGAACCCTATCTGGAAGACGACATCCCGCATCGGCAGATGCTCAAACCAGACCCGCAACGGGCGACAACGAAGGAAGACAACCCATGCCGCCCCTGATCCTGCACCACTACGACGGCTCGCCTTTCTCCGAAAAGCTGCGCTTGATGCTGGGCTACAAGAACCTGGACTGGCTGTCGGTCAGGGTGCCGGTGATCATGCCCAAGCCGGATGTGGTGGCGCTGACCGGCGGCTACCGCAAGACCCCGATCCTGCAGGTGGGCGCCGACATCTATTGCGACAGCGCGTTGATGGCCGCTGTGCTGGAGCAGCGGGCGCCGATGCCGACGTTGTTCCCCGCCGATGCCGCGCTGGCCCCGCTGCTGGCGCAGTGGGCCGACTCCACGCTGTTCTGGACCGTGATCCCCTATGCGATGCAGGCCGAAGGCCGGGCCCACCTGTTCAAGGGCGTGCCGCCGGAGGCGCTGCAGGGCTTTGCGGCCGACCGGGCGCCATTTACCGCCGGCATGCGGCGCCAGAGCGGCGCCGATGCCGCGGCCAACCTGGCTGGCTATCTGGCGACGTTGTCGGCGCAACTGGCCGATGGTCGTTCGTGGCTGTTCGGCAGCGCGGCATCGATCGCCGACTTCTCGGTGGCGCATTGTCTTTGGTATGTGCGCCGCGCAGGACCGCTGGCCGGGGTCATCGACCGCCACCCGCCGCTGTCGGCCTGGCTGGAGCGGGTGCTGGCGATCGGCCACGGTCGGATGCAGAAGCTGGACAGTGCCGATGCCGTGGCAACGGCTGCGGCCGCCACCGGACATGCACCGTCATTCGTGCAGCCCGGCCAGGGTTTCGACAGCGGAGCAGCCATCACCGTGGCCGCCAGTGACTACGGCGTCGACGCGGTTGCCGGCACGCTGGTCGGCTTGAATGATGACGAAGTGGTGCTGCAACGCACCGATGAGCGTGCCGGCACGGTGCATGTGCACTTTCCGCGCCGCGGCTTCCAGATCCGATCGCAGCAGGAGCCAACCGCATGAGTGATTCAGCACCCTCTAACCATGCAAGCACTGGCGCAAACCTGGGCGCGAACCCCGCCCCAAACTCCGGCGCCCGACCCGACCACGGCGATTGGCGCGGCCGAGTCGCGGTCATCACCGGTGCCGCATCCGGTTTCGGCCTGGAAGCCAGCCGCCTGGCCGCGGCGCGCGGCATGCAGGTGGTGATGGTCGATGTGCAAGCCGAACCACTGAAGGCCGCGTGTGAGGCGGTGCAGGCACTGGCAGAGCCCGCGGGTGGCGCCGCCTCGATGCACACCGTCGATGTGTCCAAAGCCGCGGCCATGGACGAGTTGGGTCGCGCCGTGCTGGACCGCCATGGCGCGCCCGGCTTTGTTTTCAACAACGCCGGTGTGGCATCCGGCGGTCTGGTGTGGGAACACAGCGCTGCCGATTGGGACTGGGTGCTGGGGGTCAACCTGCTGGGTGTGGCCCACGGCTTGCGGGTGTTCGTGCCGGCGATGCTCGAAGCCGCTGCTGCCGACCCCGCCTGGCGCGGCCATGTGGTCAACACCGCCAGCATGGCCGGCTTGCTGGCGGCGCCCAACATGGGCCTGTACAACGCCAGCAAACATGCGGTGGTGGCGCTGTCCGAGACGCTGTATCAGGACCTGGCGTTGGTCACCGAGCAGGTCAGCGCCCATGTGCTGTGCCCGTACTTCGTGCCCACCGGCATCCACCGCAGCGACCGCAACCGGCCGGTGTCGAAAAACGACGCAGCACGCCGGCCCACCGCCAGCCAGCGCATCGCCCAGGCGATGAGCGACAAGGCCGTCACCGCGGGCAAACTCAGCGCAGCCCAGATCGCCGGTTTCGTTTTCGACGCCATGGACAGCGGCGACTTCTACATCTTCAGCCACCCCACCCGACTGGCGGGTGTGCAGTCGCGGCTGGATGACATCCTGGGCCTTCGCAACCCCAGCGACCCGTTTGCTGCCCGGCCGGACATCGGCCAGCAGCTGCGGCAGTCGCTGCGCGAATCTTGAACAGCGCGGCTGGCTGCGAATTGGCGTTGCGCCAACGCCGGCTCAGTGCCGGCTCAGTGCCGGCTCAGCGCCGAATCTCGCACGTCTTGACGCGGTCGTAGTGCAGGTCGCTGCCACAGCTGCCGCTGTCGCAACGGGCGCCGTCGGTGGCGTCGCGGTACCTCGGCAGCGCAATCGCGCCACCCGATCCTGCTGTCGTGGTTGCCTCAGCCGCTCCAAGCGGCAGATCTCGCCCTCGGCAGCGCAAATGCTCCAGCTCAGATCGCTGGAATTGGATGGCGGTTGTCGGTCGCGGTCAGCGCCTGCTCGCGATCTGCCGCCTCCGGATTCCACTTTGCCGCGCTCGGCGGGTGGCCATCGGCAACCCCTGCAGCGACCGCGCGGCCGCCATCGTCGACAACCGCTCGGGAACCCAACCGCCCGCGGCGATCTCGGCGGATGCGTGGCCGAAGGCGATGCCATCGCGCACCACCGCCGCGTGGCCTTGCGGCACCCGGTCCACCAGCACCAGACCGTTGTCGAGCACGGTCGCAACCGCAAGTCCGCCGTCGTTGGCCACGATCACGACGTTGTCGCTGTCTTTCATGCGGATTGTCAAAGGCGGCTGCGGCTGCGGCATCGGGGTCGGGTCGATCGGCATCGCCGAACCTTCAGCTTCTCATCGGTCCATCGCCGGCCGCTTCGCGTCGAAGCGCCAGCCCGGGATCAGATACTGCATCGCTGCCGCGTCGTCACGCGCCCCCAGGCCGTGCTGCAGATAAAGCCGGTGCGCCTTCTCGACTTCGGCCATGTCCAGCGTCACGCCCAGGCCGGGCACTTTCGGCACCTGCACCAGACCGTCCTTGATCTGCAGCGGCCGTTGGGTCAGGCGTTGGCCGTCCTGCCAGATCCAGTGGGTGTCGATGGCGGTGACGCGACCCGGCGCTGCGGCGGCGACATGGGTGAACATCGCCAGCGAGACATCGAAGTGGTTGTTCGAATGCGAGCCCCAGGTCAGCCCCCAGTCGCGGCAGGTCTGGGCCACGCGAACACTGCCGGCCAGGGTCCAGAAATGCGGGTCGGCCAGCGGGATGTCGACGCTTTGCAGCGCCAGCGCATGCGACAGCTGACGCCAGTCCGTGGCCACCATGTTGGTGGCTGTAGGCAGGCCCGTGGCGCGGCGAAATTCGGCCATCACCTCGCGCCCTGAATAGCCGTCTTCGGCGCCGCAAGGGTCTTCGGCATAGGCCACCACGCCGCGCAGGTCGCGCATCAGCCGCACCGCGTCTTTCAGCAGCCAGCCGCCGTTCGGGTCGATCGTCACGCGGGCTTGCGGGAAGCGGTCGTGCAGGGCCTCGACCGCGTCGATCTCCTCCTCGGCGCGCAAGGCGCCGCCCTTGAGTTTGAAGTCGTTGAAGCCGTAGCGGACATGCGCGGCTTCGGCCAGGCGCACGATCGCGTCGGGTGTCAGCGCGGTTTGGTGCCGCAGACGAAGCCAGTCGTCGTCGGCACAGCGCTCGCTCGCGGCGTCGGCATAAGGCAGGTCGGTGCGCAAGCGGTCGCCGATGTAGAACAGGTAGCCGAGCACTTCGACGGCATCGCGTTGTTGACCTTCACCCAGCAACGCGGCCAGCGGCACCTGCAAATGCTGGCCCAGCAGGTCCAGCAGCGCCGACTCGATCGCGGTCACCGCATGGATCGTGGTGCGCAGGTCGAAGGTCTGCTGACCCCGGCCGCCCGCGTCACGGTCCGAGAATGCCTTCTGGATCGCTTGCAGCAATCGCATGTGGCCGCCGACGGGCTGGCCGACGATCAATGGGCGCGCGTCTTCCAGCGTCTGGCGGATGCGCTCGCCACCGGGCACCTCGCCGACCCCGGTGCGGCCGGCGCTGTCGCTCAGGATCAGCAGGTTGCGGGTGAAGAACGGGCCGTGGGCACCGCTCAGGTTCAGCAGCATGCTGTCGCGGCCGGCGACCGGGATCACGGTCAATGCGGTGATCGAAGGGGGAGAGGAGAGGGCCATGTCGATGCAGGGTGGTGGGCTGGCACGGGATCGTGCCGCTGTTGCCGTCGTCACCACCATCAGACATCGGCGGCGTCGGTCACCTCGAAGTGTCCATCCAGAACGGCGGCGCCCGGCGCCGAAATGCCGATGATCTTCGGCGTCGCCTGGCGAACGATCTTGAAGCCCAGTTCGATTCGCGGGTTGCTGTCGGCCCGGTCGGTCGAGGTTTTGGTCGTGGTTGCCAGCGCCTCGCGGCCCGATCGGCGCTTGGTCTGGTCGATGAAGGCCATTGCATCGGCCACCGGCAAGTCGACGGCCGCCTTGATCGCAAACGCCGGGGTCGTTGCCGATGCAGTCGCCGGCATCGTGGGGTCGACAGTGTCAGCAGGCCAACGCCACGGCCTGCAGCGGCCTTGCGGTGGCCGGATCGGTGACGACGAAGACCACGCGGCGCGGGTGCTCCGGCACGCCCGCCGACACCTGCAACTGGGTCTTGAGCCCTTCGCTGGCGCGCCAGGCATCGACGGGCTGGTACTGGCGCACGACATGATCGTGATGCAGGGTTTCGCCGTTGTTCTCGCCCGCCCGCACGTTGCTCTGGTAGCTGTCTTCCAGCACCGCCCAGTAGCCCGACAGCCGGCCGGCCGTCGCGCGGCCCACGGCGTCGCCCGGAGCCACCTGTGCCGTGACGCGGTCGCCCTCGCGGACCAGGCTGACCTGCACCGCTGGTGCCGCGTCGTTGCCTTCGGGCAGCCGCGGCCACGACCGCCAGTCTTGCCCGCCGACGATCACCTGCGGGGTGTACACACCGTTGCGACCCGCCAGCGACGCCAGGGCGTACTGGCGTTTGGTCGCTGCGGGGCTCGCGAAGCGGTCGGCCCAGCCCAGGCGGTCCCAGTAGTCGACATGGAAGGCCAGCGCCAGCACATCGGACCGACCCTTCAGCGTGCTCAGCCACTTGTCGGCCGGCGGGCAGGAGCTGCAGCCCTCGCTGGTATAGAGCTCCACCACCGTCGGCACAGTAGCGCTGCTGCCGGCTCGGCAGGTGGGTCCGGCAGCCACCGCCTGGCCGGCGCCGGCAGCCAGCACCGCGGCCATCAGGCAGGCTGCCTGCGTGTGGCGGTGAGCGCCAGGGAACTGCGATGCGGGCTTGGACATGGCGAAGGCTCCTGAAAGGGGGAAGAGGCCGAAGGTAAGGCTCAAGGGTCGAAGTCGGCCGGTCGTTTCTTACGCCACGCCTCCACACAGCCGCGACGCCACACCGCCGCAGCGCCGCAAGGGGGGCCGGCTGGCGAGTTCGTCTTCGAGGCCCACAGACTACGATGACAACGATGGATGGATCAACAGGGTCTGCAACAGGGCCGTCTTCACAGCCAGCAAAGCGCGTGGCCGTGATCGGTGGCGGACCCGCGGGCCTGATGGCCGCCGAAGAACTGGCGCTGGCAGGCCATGCGGTCGATCTCTACGATGCGATGCCATCGGTGGGCCGCAAGTTCTTGCTGGCCGGCAAGGGCGGGCTCAACCTGACCCACAGCGACGGCTTCGATCGTTTCGTTTCTCGCTTTGGACAGAGCCCCGGCCCACGACTGGAGGCGCTGACGCAGGGCTTGCAAACTTTCGGCGCCGATGCGTTGCGCGCTTGGGCCAGGGAGCTGGGAATCGAGACCTTCGTCGGCACTTCCGGCCGCGTCTTCCCATCGGACCTGAAAGCCGCCCCCTTGCTGCGCGCCTGGTTGCACCGTCTGCGTGGGCAGGGTGTGGCCTTTCACATGCGGCACCGGTGGCGCGGCTTCGGCGCCGAAGGTTGCGGCCTGTGCTTCGACACGCCCGCCGGGCCGCTGCAGCTTCAAGCGGCTGCCACCGTGCTGGCCCTCGGCGGAGCCAGCTGGCCGCAGTTGGGGTCGGACGGTGCCTGGGTGCCGCACCTGCAATCGCGCGGTGTGGACATCGCGCCGTTGCGACCCGCCAATTGCGGCTTCGATGTGGCTTTCAGCGAGCATCTGCGCAGCCGCCATGCCGGTGAGCCGATCAAGTCGGTGGCGATCCGTGTCGGTGATTGGCAGCTAGTTGGCGAGTTCGTGCTGACCGCGACCGGGGTCGAGGGCGGCCTGATCTACGCCGCATCGGCCGCGTTGCGCGATGCCATCGAAGCCGATGGCCAGGCCACGTTCCACCTGGACTTGCTGCCAGCCCGGTCGCAAGAATGGGTTCGAGAGGAACTGGCCCACCCGCGCGGCCCGCGCTCGCTGTCCACGCACTTGAAGGCGCGGCTCAAGCTGTCGGGTGCCAAGGCCGCCTTGCTGTGGGAGTTGGTGCCGAAGGACGCGCAAGCCGACCCGGCTCGCTTCGCCGCGCTGGTCAAGGCGCTGCCTGTCACGGTGACCGCAGCGCGGCCGATCGCCGAAGCCATCAGCAGTGCCGGCGGGGTGCGCTTCGAGGCTTTGGACGAGCACCGGATGCTGAGCGCACTGCCCGGCGTGTTCGTGGCCGGCGAGATGCTCGATTGGGAAGCGCCCACGGGCGGCTATCTGATGACCGCCTGCTTCGCCACCGGGCTGGCTGCGGGGCAGGGCGCAGCGACTTGGCTGCGGGCCGGGCAGACCGGCACCCACCCTGGCATCCAGACCGCGGGGGCCCTTTAAACTGCGGCGCCCCAGACTGCAGAGGCTTGTTTTCATTGGATCCGATCGTTGTTCAAGTGGCCGCCGAGCTGCGCGTTCGCACAGCCCAGGTACAGGCCGCAGTGGCGTTGCTGGACGGGGGCGCCACGGTGCCGTTCATCGCCCGATACCGCAAGGAGGCAACGGACAACCTGGACGACATCCAGCTGCGTGAGCTGGAAGCTCGGCTGTCGTATCTGCGCGAGCTGCAAGCCCGCCGCGCGGTGGTGCTGCAGAGCATCGACGAGCAGGGCAAGCTGACACCGGCCCTGCGCGCCGCCATCGAGGCCGCACCCACCAAGCAAGAGCTCGAGGATCTCTATCTGCCGTTCAAGCCGAAGCGCCGCACCAAGGGGATGATGGCGCGCGAAGCCGGGCTGGAGCCGCTGGCCGACCGGCTATTTGCCGACCCGCAGCGGGACCCATCGGCCGAAGCCGCGGGCTTCGTCAACGCAGAAGCGGGTTTCGCCGATGCCGCCGCGGTGCTGGACGGGGTGCGCGACCTGCTGGCCGAGCGCTGGGCCGAAGACCCGTCGCTGGTGGGCTTGCTGCGCGAATGGTTGTGGGCCGAAGGCCGGCTGCAGAGCAAGCTGTCGGCGGGCAAGAACGCCGACGACACCGAAGCCATCAAGTTTCGCGACTACTTCGACTATGCCGAGCCGATCCGCACCGTGCCCAGCCACCGGGCACTGGCGGTGTTCCGCGGCCGCAGCCTGGAATGGCTGGACGCGAAGCTGGTGCTGGATGACGAAGCCGTGCCCGCTGTTCCCGGCACACCGAGCCTGGCCGAGGGTCGCATCGCGCGGCACCTCAACTGGTCGCAGCAAGGTCGGCCCGGCGATGCGTTGATGAAGAAGGTGATCGGCTGGACCTGGAAGGTCAAGCTGTCGCTGAGCCTGGAACGCGACCTGTTCGCCCGCTTGCGAGAGGCCGCTGAAACCGTGGCCATCAAGGTCTTCGCCGACAACCTGCGCGACCTGTTGCTGGCCGCACCGGCCGGCAAGCGCGTGGTGATGGGGCTGGACCCCGGCATCCGCACAGGGGTCAAGGTGGCGGTGGTGTCGGACACCGGCAAGGTGCTGGCGACGCATACCGTCTATCCCCATGAACCCCGGCGCGATTGGGACGGGTCGCTGCGTGCGCTGCAGCAGCTGGTAACCGTGCACGGTGTGGACCTGATTGCGATCGGCAACGGCACCGCCAGCCGCGAAACCGACAAGCTGGCAGCCGACCTGATCAAGCGGGTCCAGAGCGCGACAGCCGGCTCGCGGATCGAGAAGGTGGTGGTCAGCGAGTCGGGCGCCTCGGTCTACTCGGCCAGCGAGTTCGCCAGCAAGGAGTTGCCCGACATGGACGTGAGCTTGCGCGGCGCGGTCAGCATCGCGCGGCGCTTGCAGGACCCGTTGGCGGAGTTGGTGAAGATCGACCCGAAGAGCATCGGCGTCGGCCAGTACCAGCATGACCTGAACCCGGGCGGCTTGTCGAAGTCGCTGGATGCGGTGGTCGAGGATTGCGTCAACGGCGTCGGGGTCGACCTGAACACCGCATCGGCACCGCTGCTGTCGCGCGTGTCGGGCTTGTCGGCTGCGGTGGCTGCGGCGATCGTTCGCTGGCGCGATGCGCATGGCGCCTTCCGCAATCGCCGGCAGCTGCTGGACGTGCAGGGACTGGGGCCGAAGGGCTTCGAGCAATCGGCCGGCTTCCTTCGCATCCGCGGTGGTGACGACCCGCTGGACACCACGGGGGTGCACCCCGAGACCTACCCGGTGGTGCAGAAGCTGCTGGCTGCCACCGGCCGCCCGGTGGCCGAGTTGATGGGCCGTGCCGAGGTGTTGCGCAGCCTGAAGCCCGAAGCCTTCGCCGACGAGCGCTTCGGCGCCATCACCGTCAAGGACATCCTCATCGAGCTGGAGAAGCCGGGCCGCGACCCGCGACCGGACTTCAAGGTGGCGCGCTTCGACGACAGCGTCGGCGACATCAAGGACCTGCAACCCGGCATGGTGCTGGAAGGCACGGTCAGCAACGTCGCTGCCTTCGGCGCCTTTGTCGACCTGGGGGTCCACCAGGACGGGCTGGTCCATGTGAGCCAGCTGGCCGACCGCTTCGTCGGCGATGCGCGCGAGGTGGTGCGCACCGGCCAGGTGGTGACCGTGCGGGTGGTCGAGGTGGACCTGCAGCGCAAGCGCATTGCGCTGACGATGAAGCTGGGAACGCCGGTTGCGGCTGGTGCGGGTGCAGGCAAGGGCGCCGCTGGCGACAACCGCTTTCAGCCCGTCGCACGCGGTGAGCGAGCGGCGCGGGGTGACCGCACGGGGCAAGGCGGGAAAAACAGCCACGGCGCGCCGTCACCTGCTGGCGGCGCGATGGCAGCCGCATTTGCCAAACTCAAGCCGCGCTGACGATGCCGATCGGCCGCGCTTGAAGGCTCTGCAGGTTCACGCGGGACCGCGGGCGCTCGCACACCTGCGCGAGCGGGGCCTGGCCCCTGCCGATGTGCGCGTGGTGCCGGCCGCGGCCGGTGGGCCGAAGGGCCTGGCGCTGCTGCCGCTGGACCGTTTTCTGTTCGGTCGCTGGCTCTCTGCACCGACTGCGCAGCAGCCACTGCATCTGTTGGGCGCATCGATCGGCGCCTGGCGCATGGCGGCGGCTTGCGCGCCCGATGCCGATGCCGCACTGGCGGCGCTGGCCGAGTCCTACATCACCCAGAGCTACCCGCGCCTACCCGGCCGCATGCCGACCGCGCGCACCGTCACCCAGGTTTTCAGCCAGCAGTTGGATGCGCAATTGAGCGACATCGCCGCCCCGATCCTGGCGCACCCGCGCTTTCGCCTGCATGTCTTCACGAGCCGCGGCAAACGCCTGCTGCACCGGCCCGGTCGGGCGCGGATGCCGCTCGGTTGGGTGGCGGCATTTGCGGCCAATGCGATCGGCCGGCCGGTGCTCGGTGGCTGGATGGAGCGCGTGGTCTTCAGCGACACGCGCGACCCGCTGCCCTTCGGCCTCATCGACTACCCGACGCAGCGAGCCGAGCTGAGCCCCGCCAACCTGTGCCGCGCGATCCTCGCCAGTTGCACGATTCCGTTCGCACTCGAAGCCGTGCAGGATGTGCCCGGCGGCCCGCCTGGCACCTATTGGGATGGCGGCATCACCGACTACCACCTGCACCTGGACTACGCCGCGATGGCCGACGGGCTGGTGTTGTATCCGCACTTCGGACCGCAAGTGGTGCCAGGCTGGCTCGACAAGAGCTGGAAGCAGCGCCACCGCACGAGCCCGCGACTGTCCAACCTGGTGCTGCTGGCACCGACACCCGAGTGGGTTCGAAGCCTGCCCAATGGAAAGCTGCCCGACCGAAGCGACTTCAAGGCTTATGGTGACGATGAAGCCGGTCGCCAGCGCGACTGGCGCCGGGTGCTGAATGAGAGCCAGCGACTCGCGGACGAATTCGCGGAAATGGTGAGGCAGCAGCAACCGATCCACGCGGAACCGTTGGTTTGACAGCGCTTTGCCATGCGTGCCGTCTAGAATTCGCGGCTC
>JBBSPW010000009.1:0-37287 GCA_038258365.1 Burkholderiales bacterium
ATCCTGTGGTGCGCCGAGAAAGCCACCTGGATGGCCGGCGAGGGCATTCAGGTCTTCGGTGGCAACGGCTACATCAACGACTATCCGCTGGGGCGGCTGTGGCGCGACGCCAAGCTCTACGAGATCGGCGCCGGCACCTCGGAGATCCGCCGCATGTTGATCGGGCGCGAACTGTTCTCGGAGACGATGTGACCGCCTCACCGACCGCCTCATCCACCCCCTCACCAATCCTGCCACTCAAGAGGCGCCGCCGTTAGCATCGGCAAACCACCCCGACACGCTGCAAGGAGCCGCACCATGGGCCAGATGACCTCGCAAGAATCGCTGCTGCTGCGCTGGGCGGAACTCTGTGCAGAGCCGCAGTGGCAGGACATCGGGGGCAAGGTCGAACTCAACGGTTTGGGGGTGATCGAGATAAGTCCTGCCAAGAACCGTCATGGCATGCGGCAAGCAAGCCTGGCCCATGCGCTGACTCGGGATCTGCCGCATGGCACCGCCATCGTCGAATGCTCCATCCTGACGACCGACGGCATCCGCGTTCCCGATGTGGCCTGGGCATCGGAAGCGTTCATGGTGGCCCATGGTGATGAGGATACGTTTCTTGCAGCGCCGCAACTGTGCGTGGAAGTTCGCTCGCCCAGCAACACCGATGCCGAGATGGCGCACAAGACCGCGCTCTATCTGGAAGCCGGTGCGGTGGAGGTGTGGATCGTCGACGAAGACGGCGCGCAGCAGGTCTTCGACCGAAGCGGCCGGCGTGCGGTCAGCGGGTTGGGGTGAGTTGCCCCCGGATTTCTTTGCTCGCGGGCACCCGCTGTCTGCTGCGAGAACTGCAGGCAGCCGACGCTGCCGCATTGCAACGCCATGCCGACGATCCTGCGGTGGCATTGAACCTGTTCGATGGCTTTCCGCAGCCCTACACCTTGGCTGAGGCTGTCGATTGGTGCAGTGGCGGTCATCGACAACTCGGAGCCGAGCAGGTTTGGGGCATCGAGGTCGAAGGCGAAATTGCCGGCTGCATCAGCGTGGCGCCGCAGAGCGGCATCTGGGCATGCAGCGCTGTCGTCGGTTACTGGCTCGGCCGAGCGCACTGGCGCCGCGGCATCACCTCTGAGGCGCTGTCTTTGGTGACGAGCTGGGCGTGGAATGCATGTCCCCAGCTGACCCGGCTCTGGATGCCGATCTATTCGCGGAACGAGGGTTCGCAAGCCGTTGCTCGAAAAGCCGGGTACACGCTGGAAGGCCGCATGCCGCTTGCGATCCGCAAGGCCGGGTTGGCGATCGACGCCGTGCAGTACGGCTGCACCAGACCCGGCGCGGTTTTCGGTGAGCACCGGCTTCCCGAGCCAACAGCCTGAGGCGACGCCGTTTCGTCGGCGGCGGCCACACCCCGGCGGTGCGGCAAAGCAGCTGGCGGGGTCGGCCCCCGAGCTGGCGAGACCAAAGCGCTGCCAAAACGGCAGCGATCAGAAGCGCACGAAAACCATTTTCGGGTGCCCGGTCACAATGCATGCCCAGCACCGCGCACCCGCCGTTTCGGCTGTTCCTGACCCGACTCCGCAACCGATGCCGACCGACTCCATCGACCAGCTGTTCAGCTTCAACCGCCGCTGGGCGGCTGAAACCGAGGCCCGCGAACCCGGTTTCTTCACCCGCCTGATGCACCAGCAAAGTCCGCAGTACCTGTGGATCGGTTGCAGTGACAGCCGCGTGCCGGCCAACCAGATCGTCGGCTTGCTGCCCGGCGAGGTGTTCGTGCACCGCAACGTGGCCAACGTGGTGGTGCATTCGGATCTGAACGCGTTGTCGGTGATCCAGTTTGCGATCGACCGCCTCGCGGTGCGCCACATCATCGTGGTCGGCCACTATGGCTGCGGCGGTGTCAAGGCCGCATTGCTGGACGAGCGTGTGGGGGTGGCCGACAACTGGCTGCGCCATGTCAAGGATGTGCGCAACACGCACCTCCACTGGCTCGACCAGCTGGCCGACGACGCCGCGCGGCTCGACGCGCTGTGCGCGCTGAACGTGCTGGAACAAGCCCGCCATGTCTGCGAAACCACCGTGGTGCAGGAAGCATGGGAACGCGATCAGACGGTGGTGGTGCATGGCTGGGTCTACGGGCTCCACAACGGCCTGCTCGAAGACTTGCGCATGACCGTGCACAGCGCGGCCGATGTCGAGTCGGCCTATGCGCAAGCGCTGTCGGCGATCCGCAGCCGCTGGTGCGAGCAAGCGCCAGTGAGCGTTGGCACGGGCGAACACGGCATCGCGGCATGACGCAGTCGCGGGCGTTGAATGCCGCAGCCGCCGCTGCAGGCGCAGCTGCAGAAGCAAACGCAGCGTCAGATTCAGACACAGTCACAGACACAGACACAGACGCACCGCTGGCGATCGCCCGCGTGATGATCGAAGGCTTCGACCGCCACTACCGGCTGTTCCGCGAAACCAGCGCGGCCGCCAAGGCGCGCTTCGAGCATGCCGACTGGCGTGGCCAGCAAGACGCGCAAGCCGAACGCATCGCTTTCTACGACCAGCGTGTGACCGAAGCGGTCGAGCGGCTGCGTGCTGCCTTCGACATCCAGCAGATATCGGGCGACACCTGGCAGCAGGCCAAGCTGCAATACATCGGCCTTCTGACGCGCCACCAGCAGCCCGAGTTGGCCGAAACCTTCTTCAACTCGGTGTTCGTCAAGCTGCTGCACCGCAGCTACTTCAACAACGATTTCATCTTCGTGCGCCCGGCTATCAGCACCGAGTACATCGAGCCGGACGAGCCCGGCGCGCAACCCACCTACCGCGCCTACTACCCGCCGCGAATCGACGCTCTCGACAAGGATGTCGCCAACAAGGACTTCGGCGCCAAGGAAGCCAGCGCCGAAGCGCTGCGCCAAACCTGGATGCGCATCGTCGACAACTTCCAGCTGGCAGTGCCATTCGAGGATCTGTCGCGCGATGTCGAGCGGGTGCTGCAGGCGATGACCTCGGAGCTGGGTGGCTTCAGGCCGCGCGCCAACTTCCAGTTCCAAGTGCTGTCCAGCTTGTTCTATCGCAACAAGGGTGCGTACCTGGTCGGCCGGATCATCAACGGCTTCACTGAAACACCGTTCGCCTTGCCGATCCTGCACGGCCCAGGCGGCAATTTGGTGATCGACGCGGCGCTGTTCGGCAGCGACGACCTGGCGATCGTCTTCAGCTATGCCCGCGCCTACTTCATGGTCGACATGGCGGTGCCGAGTGCCTATGTGCATTTCCTGCGCTCGCTGATGCCGCGCAAGCCGCGTGCCGAGCTGTACAACGCCATCGGCCTGCAAAAGCACGGCAAGAACCTGTTCTACCGCGACTTTCTTTCGCACCTGCGCCACAGCGGCGACCACTTTCGCATCGCTCCCGGCATCAAGGGCATGGTGATGATGGTCTTCGACCTGCCGTCGTTTCCGTATGTCTTCAAGGTCATCAAGGACCACTACCCGCCGCAGAAAGACACCACGCGAGAGAAGATCAAGAGCAAGTACCTGCTGGTCAAGCAGCACGACCGGGTGGGCCGCATGGCCGACACGCTGGAATACAGCAGCGTGGCCTTTCCGCGCCACCGCTTCGACGCCGACCTGATCGCCGAGTTGCAGGAACATTGCGCCAGCCTGCTGGAAGACGACGGCGAGCAGCTCGTGATCCGGCATTGCTACATCGAGCGGCGGATGATCCCGCTCAACATCTACCTGCAGGAAGCCGCGCCCGAGCAGATGGCGCATGCAGTGGTCGAATACGGCAACGCCATCAAGGACCTGGTGGCGGCCAACATCTTTCCAGGCGACATGCTGTGGAAGAACTTCGGCGTCACCCGCCATGGCAAGGTGGTGTTCTACGACTACGACGAGATCGAGTACCTCAGCGACTGCAACTTCCGCCGCGTGCCCGAGCCGCGCAACGAAGAAGAAGAGATGTCGGCAGACGTCTGGTACACGGTCCATCCGCACGATGTGTTTCCGGAAACCTTCGCGCCGTTCCTCCTAGGCAACCCGCAGGTGCGGGAGGTCTTCATGGCGCACCATGCCGACCTTCTGGAAGCCACGTTCTGGCAAGGCCACAAGCAACGCATCGAGCAAGGCCATGTGCACGACGTTTTCCCTTACGAGGCTACGAAACGCTTCACGAGCCGCCACGCTCCCTGAAGGTCGGGGACTGTCAGCCCCGCCGCTTCGTGACGGTCGCTGCGGGACTGTCAGCCCCCACGCTCCCTGACGGTCGCTGCCCCCCGAGGGGGCGTTCGCCTGCGGCCCGGCGAAGCCGGTTCCGCGGCCCTACCGGGTCGGAAGCCCGTCTGGCGGCGCTTGCTTGATCTTCTGCATACTGGCGGGTCGCCTGAGTTTCATACGGAGTTGTCATGGCTGAATCGATCGTCATCGTTTCTGCGGCGCGCACGCCGATCGGCGCGTTGCTGGGGGACTTTTATTCGCTTGCGGCCTGGGAGCTGGGCGCGGTGGCGGTGCGCGCTGCGGTCGAGCGCGCGGGCGTGCCCGGCGATGCGGTCGACGAGGTGCTGCTCGGCAACTGCTTGATGGCCGGTCAGGGCCAGGCGCCGGCGCGACAGGCCTTGCGCGCGGCCGGGCTGCCCGACAGCGCCGGCGCGGTGACGCTGTCGAAGATGTGCGGCAGCGGCATGCGCGCGATGATGTTCGGCCACGACATGCTGGCCGCGGGCACTGCCAACGTGATCGTCGCGGGGGGCATGGAAAGCATGACCAACGCGCCGCACCTGATGTTTGCGCGCAAAGGCGTGAAGTACGGCGCGGCGCAGCTCTTCGACCACATGGCCATGGACGGACTTGAAGACGCCTACGAACGCGGCAAGGCGATGGGTGTGTTTGCCGAGCAGTGCGTGGACAAATACAGTTTCACGCGCGAGGCCCAGGACGCGTTCGCGATCGCCTCTACGACGCGCGCCAAGGCGGCCAACGAAGACGGCAGCTTCGATTGGGAAATGGCACCCGTCACGTTGAAAGGCAAAGGCGGCGACACCGTGGTGAAAGCCGATGAGCAGCCTTTCAAGGCCAGGCTGGACAAGATTCCGTCGCTCAAGCCGGCATTCAAGAAAGACGGCACCATCACCGCGGCCAATGCCTCCAGCATCAGCGACGGTGCCGCCGCGCTGGTGTTGATGCGCGAAAGCACCGCGCGCGAACACGGGCTGAAGCCGCTGGCGCGCATCGCGGCGCATGCGGTCCATGCGCAGGAGCCGCAATGGTTTGCCACCGCACCGGCTGGTGCGATCAAGAAGGTGCTGGCCAAGACCGGCTGGAAGGCGGGGCAGGTCGATCTGTGGGAGGTCAACGAAGCCTTTGCCGCGGTCACGATGGCGGCGATGCAGGACTTCGATCTGGACCACGCCATCGTCAACGTGCACGGCGGCGCTTGCGCGCTCGGCCATCCGATCGGTGCCAGCGGCGCGCGGATCGTGGTCACGCTGCTGGGCGCGATGAGAAGCCATGGCAAGTCGCGCGGGGTGGCGGCGTTGTGCATCGGCGGGGGCGAGGCCACCGCGCTGGCGTTGGAAATGCTTTGAGCGCCGGCTTGAAGTCGCTGGGCGCCGCAGCGCCCTCGGTTGATGCGTCTGGCAAGGCCCCAGCCTCACCATCGACACGGTTGATCCGGGTCGGCGAGTCGGTCAGCGCCCGCATGCGCTTGAGCAGCGAGGCGATCGCCGACTTTGCGCGGCTGACCGAGGACTCGAACCCGCTGCACCACGACCTGCAGGCCGCGCAGCGCGCCAACTTCGGCGAGATCATCGCCAGCGGGCAGCACACGGCGTCGCGCTTGATGGGTCTGGTGGCTTCGCATTTCTCGCGCCCGGCCGATGGGTTGCCGCGCGACATGCTGTGCCTGAATTTCAATTTTGCTTTCAAGGCGCCGGTGTTCGCCGAGCAGGACATCGCCCTGCGTTGGGTGGTCAGCGCGGTCGAGCCCAACCCGCGCCGCGGCGGTTTCATCGGTCACCTGGACGGCGACGCCCGCATCGGCGGGCGCGTCTGTGTGGTGGGCCGCGGCACAGTGCTGGTGATGCATGCAAACGGAGGTAGGTTGTGAGCGAGTCAAAAAGGCCATCGGGCGGGTCGCAGCGGGTGCTGGTGATCGGCGCTTCACGCGGCATCGGGCTGGAGTTGGTGCGGCAGTACCGCGCTGACGGCTGTGAGGTCGTCGGCACCGCCCGCAGCAGCGACGGGTTGGATGCGATCAGAAGGCTTGGCGCCACCGCGTTTGAACTGGATGTCGCCGATTCCAGATCAGCGCCCGGCTGGGATGCCGCGGGCGGCGGCTTCGACGTTGCTGTGCATTGCGCTGGTGTGTTCGGCCCGCGTTTGAACGCACCAGAAACGCCGGAGCGAGCGGACTTCGACAGCGTGATGCAGGCGAACGTCTATGGCCCCATGCGGCTGCTTCCGGCTGTGGCTGCCGTGCTCGCGCCGGGTGCCAGGCTTGCGGTGGTCTCTTCGCAAATGGGCTCGATCGCCAGCCGCAGCGGCAACAACGGCTGGCTCTACCGGGCATCCAAAGCGGCGGCCAATTCGGTGATGAAAGACATGGCGATCGAACTGGCCGGCCGCGCGGTGTGCGTGGCCCTGCATCCGGGCTGGGTCCGCACCGACATGGGGGGCAGCAGCGCCGATCTGGATGTGGCCGAC
Organism: Burkholderiales bacterium; assembly: GCA_038258365.1. Lineage (GTDB taxonomy): Bacteria > Pseudomonadota > Gammaproteobacteria > Burkholderiales > Burkholderiaceae_C > Rubrivivax. Next base: position 6,678 of record JBBSPW010000009.1, read on the forward strand.
AGCGTGCGCGGGCTGCGTCGGGTGCTGGCAGGTCTGACAGACGCCGACAATGGCGGCTTCTTCAATTACGACGGGTCGACGATCGCCTGGTAACACCGCGGGTTGCGCGCTGCGAGCGTGCGCCGCGCGTGCCATTGCCGCATCCACGATCGACCCGAAGCCGATGCTGCTCTCAGACGATCACCTGGCGGTTCAGGACGCGGTGCGCACCTACGTGCGAGCCGAAGTGGCGCCGCATGCCGCGGCCTGGGACAAGTCGCACACCTTCCCGGCCGAGGCGTTGAAGGGTCTGGCGGCGCTCGGCTGCTATGGCGTGGCGGTGCCCGACGAGTTCGGAGGTGCCGGGCTCGACTATCTGGCGCTGTCGGTGATCCTGGAAGAAATTGCGGCCGGCGACGGCGCCACCAGCACCATCGTCAGCGTCAACAACTGCCCGGTGTGCTCGATCCTGATGGCGTATGGCAACGACGATCAGAAACAGTCGTTCTTGTCACCGCTCGCGCGCGGCGACATGCTCGGCGCTTTCTGCCTGACCGAGCCGCATGTGGGCAGCGAGGCCGGCGGCCTGAAAACCACCGCGGTGCGTGATGGCGACGACTACCTCATCAACGGCGTCAAGCAGTTCATCACCAGCGGCAAGCATGGCGATGTGGCGATCGTGATGGCGGTGACGGACAAGGCCGCCGGCAAGCGCGGCATCAGCGCTTTCATCGTGCCCACCGCCACGCCCGGCTACAGCGTGGCACGGCTGGAAGACAAGATGGGCCAGCATGCCAGCGACACGGCGCAGATCAACTTCGAGGATTGCCGCATCCCTGTGAAAAACCGGCTGGCCGATGAAGGCATGGGGTTGAAGATCGCGCTCTCAGGTCTCGAGGGCGGCCGCATCGGGATCGCGAGCCAGGCGGTCGGCATGGCGCGTGCGGCTTTCGATGCGGCGCTGGCTTACAGCAAGGAGCGCAGCAGCTTCGGTCAGCCGATCTTTCAGCACCAGGCGGTGCAATTCAAGCTGACCGACATGGCCACGCAGATCGAAGCCGCGCGCCAGCTGATCTGGCATGCCGCGAGCCTGAAGGACGCCGGCCGGCCGTGCCTGAAGGAAGCCGCGATGGCCAAGCTGTTTGCCAGCGAGATGGCCGAACGCGTGTGCAGCGCTGCGATCCAGGTGTTCGGCGGCTATGGCTATGTCAGTGACTTTCCGGTCGAGCGCATCTACCGCGATGTGCGGGTGTGCCAGATCTACGAAGGCACGTCCGAGGTTCAGAAGATCCTGATTGCGAGAGCGTTGGCCTGAAGCAAGCGCAAGCGTTCGCTTCAGTCCGGCGGCACGGTGTCGGTCGCGAAAGGTTTCACTTCGGGGTTTGAGGTGCCCACCCGCTCGAACTCCGAGATCACCTGCGCGCCGATCAACAACAACCCCGCGGCCAACTCCAGACTCAGGAGCACCGCGATTGCGGTTGTCAGCGAGCCGTAAACCGTGCTGATCTGCGACAGGGTCGCGAAATACCACACGAGCGCATGGCGGGTCAGCTCCCACAAGGCGGTGGCGGTGATGCCGCCGATCAGCGCATGGGTCAGCGAAAGGCGGCCGACCGGCATCACCAGGTAGACCGAGGTCAGCACGAACACCTCGCCGGCCACTCCCAGCAGGTACAGCAGCACGCCCGACAAGCCCACCAGCGACCATTCGCGACCGAACAACTCGATGCTGCGTTGCCCCAAAACCTGCAGCGATCCGGCCACCAGCGTCACCATCAGCAGGCCGATGCCCAGGCACAGGATGTACGCATAGGGGATCACCGCCGAGATCAGGAAGTGGCGGCGCCGGATGGCCACGCGGTGGTGAAACACCACCGACATCGCGTTCTCCAGCACCGTGAAAGCCAGCGAGCTGAAGAACAGCATCGTCACCAGCAGCACCGGCCCGAGCACATTGCGGTTCTCCAGAAAGCGTGCCAGTTCGGGAACGATGCCGCGCGCCTGCCCGGGCACCAGCCAGTCCAGATAGCGGCCCACCGTCTGCAGCACCGTGGCCGGATCGGTCAGTTGCGACAGCACGATCGCGATCAGGATCAAGAGCGGCACGATCGACAGCAGCGCGTAATACGCCACCGCACCCGCCAGCAGCAAGCCCTGGTTGGCGCGGAACGCCTTCAGCACCTGCCAGGCGAACGCACCGGGATGGCGAAGCACCTGGACAGCGCGCGGGTCGGTGATGAAGGCGGGTTTGGGGATCGGCAAGGCGCAGTCCGAGACAGGATTCGAGGCCGCAGCCTACACACAACCCGCGATCGGCATCGAAGCTGGGTGGCACGGACCGGCGCAGGGGCCAAACCTCCGGCCGCGCCGGGGTTTGGCGCTACATTGCCCCCGGACCGTGAGACTGCCACCCACCCCTATCGATTCCGCGTCCACATCGGCCCCCGCTTCTGCGCCGATCGCAACGACGGTCGCCCCGCCGATCGTCCTCGATGAAGCTGCCGCGCGCCGCGTGCTGTTGCTGCATGCCATCGAGACCGCCCCGGATGCCGGTGCTGACAACCCGCTGTGGACCGCGGAGGACCGTCGCTGGGCGACCCGCCTGACGCGCGAAACCGCGCCGGCCGACGCCACGCCGGCGGACCTGCTGGACCGGCGCGCCCGCCATGCGCTGCAACGGCTGGCACCGCGAGACCCGGCGCTGGAGCGGCTGCTGCAGACCCGCGCCTGGCGCGCCGCCTGGGTGCCGTTGGCGGTGGTGCTGGGACTGCTCGCGGGTGCGGCTGTGGACGCCATCGGCAGCGGGCAGGGGATCAACCTGCTGGCCCCGCCGGTGTGGGCGGTGGTGTTGTGGAACCTGCTGGTGTACGGGCTGCTGTTGGCGCCGCGCCCGCCGATGCCGCAACGCTGGTTGGCGCGGCGGCTGGCCACACCCTCGGGTTCGGCGTTGAGCCTGGGCGCTAAAGGCGGCATCCGACATGCCGGAGTCACCGCATTCCAGCTGCTTTGGCTGCGGCAAGCCGCGCCCTTGATGACCGCAAGGGCTGCGCTGCTGATGCATCTGGCAGCCGCCGCGCTGGCACTCGGCTTGATCGGCGGGCTCTACCTGCGCGGATTGGTGCTGGACTACCGGGCCGGCTGGCAAAGCACCTTTCTGGATGCGTCCCAGGTGCGCACGGCGCTGGCGGTGATGCTGGCGCCGGCCAGCGCTGCCACCGGCATCGGGGTGCCGGATCAGGTGGCGCTGCAGGCGATGCGCATCGGCCCCGGCATGGCGCCCACCGCAGGCGCTGCGCCGTGGATCCACCTGTATGCGGCCACGCTGGCGATGGCGGTGGTGCTGCCACGGTTGCTGTTGGCGGCGCTGGCTGCCTGGCGCGCGCGGCGGCTGTCGCGTGCGCTGCCACTGGTGCTCGATTCTGTCTATGTGCAGCGCCTGCTGCGCGCCCAGGACGCCGCCGGCGCGGCGGTGCGGCTGGTTCCGCATGGCCATCCGCCCGCACCGGGGGCGTTGAAGGTGCTGCAGCGGCTGCTGGCCATCGAACTGGGCGAAGGGACTCCCCTGCAGGTGCTGCCGCCGGTGGCCTATGGCGACGAAGACGAGGTGCCTTCCGGCGCGGCTGCCGTGCCGCCGGATTCGCAACTTCCCACCGCGCTGCCCGCATTGCAGATGGTGTGGGTGGACCTGGCGACCACGCCCGAAGACGAGATCCACGGCCGTCTGCTGCAGACCTTGCGCAGCGCCGCGCCGGTGGTGCCGCTGATGCTGGTGGCCGATGAAACGGCGTTTCGTGCCCGCTTTGCCGCCAACCCGGCGCGTGTGGAAGAGCGTCGCGCGGGCTGGCAGCGTTGGGCGCAGACGCAAGCGGTGGGATTCATCGGCGTGGATGCCACGCGCGCCGATGCGGGCACAGCTGCAGCGCCCGATCGCGCCGACGCCGACCGCCGTGGCCGCGACGAAGCCGGCCGCGCGCTGCGCGCCGCGCTGCAGTCCTGATCCCGGAAAGAAACCGCCGATGGCCCGCATCACCCTGAGCCTGGTCTCGCACACCAACGCGGGCAAGACCACCTTGGCCCGCACCCTGCTCGGCAGCGACATCGGCGAGGTGCGCGACGCCGCCCATGTCACCGAGTTTGCCGAAGGCCACGACCTGGTGACCACACCCGAAGGCGACGCGCTTCGCCTGTGGGACACCCCCGGTTTCGGCGACAGCGCTCGGCTGCTGAAACGCCTGCGGCAACGTGACAAGCCGCTCGTGTATTTGATGACCCAGACCTGGGACCGCTGGACCGACCGGCCGTTCTGGTCCACGCAGCAGGCGCTGCGCCATGTGCAGGAAGAAACCGATCTGGTGCTGTACCTGGTCAACGCTGCCGAGCCACCGGGTGCGGCGGGTTATCTCGCCAGCGAGCTGGACCTGCTGGCTTGGGTCGGCAAGCCTGTATTGGTGTTGCTGAACCAGCTGGGCGAGCCCCGCGCGGCGGCTGACGAGCGCGCCGAGATCGCTGCCTGGCGCACCCACCTGTCGGCTTGGCCGCTGGTCCGGCAGGTGCTGCCGATGGATGCCTTCGCGCGTTGCTGGGTGCACGAGCTGACGCTGTTCGCCGCGGTGCAGGCAGTGTTGACCGGAGAGCAGGCAGCGGCCATGGCGCGGCTGTCGGCATGCTGGGCCGCGCAGCGGGAAGGCCTGTTCCAGCAGTCGATGCAGGTGCTGGCCGACGGCCTGGCGCGGATGGCCGCCGCGCGCGAACCGCTGGCAGGCGAAGCCGGCTGGTCCGACCGCGTGCGCCGCCTGGGTGAGACGCTGGCACGGCGCACCGACAGCGGCCCCGCAGCGCAAGCGCAGCGCCGTTTGGCCGAGCACCTGGATGCCGATGTGGGCGCCGCCACCGGTCAACTGCTGCAGCTGCACGGCTTGCAGGGCACGGCACCGCGAGAAATCCTGGCGCGCGTGGCTTCGCAGTTCACCGGCCATGCGCCGGTTTCCGAAGGCCGCGCCGCCGCCTGGGGCGGTGCGGTGACCGGCGCGTTGGCGGGCTTGAAGGCCGATGTGGCCACCGGCGGCCTGACACTCGGCGGTGGCATGCTGGCTGGCGCGGTGATCGGTGCGCTGGGCGGCATCGGCGTGGCGCGCGGCATCAACATCGTGCGCGGCAGCGGCGAAGCGCATGTGGCCTGGAGCGAGGAAGCGTTGACGGGCGCGGTCGAAACCGCCGTGCTGCGCTATCTGGCGGTGGCGCATTTCGGCCGCGGTCGCGGCGACTGGAGCCCCGGTGAAGCCCCGGCCCACTGGCGCCCGGTGGTGGCCGAGGTACTGGCTGCTTACCGCGACGCGCTGGACGCGCTGTGGGACAGCCGCAACCCGCGCCGCAAGGCCGGTGACGCCACGGTGTCCACAGCCGATCTGCAGACCCTGCTGCACGACGCCACCACCGAAGTGCTGCGCCGCCTGTATCCGGACGCCTTCCCGGACGCACATCCGGACGCCTTTCCCGAGGCCCGACCCTTGAAACCCTGAAACCGACAATGCCGACATGAAGATCCTGATCCTGGGTGCCGGCCGAGTCGGTGAAAGCGTGGCCGAGAGCCTGCTGTCCGAACGCAACGACATCACCCTGATCGACACCGACCCGCAGCGCTTGCGCAAGCTGCAAGACCGCATGGACCTGCGCGGCGTGGTCGGCAACGGCATCCAGCCGAGCGTGTTGCAGGACGCCGGCATCGCCGATGCCGACATGTTCATCGCCTGCTCGGCCATGGACGAAACCAACCTGGTAGCCTGCAAGGTGGCGCACTCGCTGTTCAGCGTGCCCACCACCATCGCCCGCGTGCGCAGCCCCGAATTCGCCAACGGCAGCCCGATGCTGGACAAAGCCAACGGCTTCGCGGTCGACCAGATCATCTGTCCCGAGCAAACGGTGACCGCCTACATCCAGAAGCTGGTGCAGTATCCCGAAGCGCTGCAGGTGCTCGAATTCGCACACGGCCTCGTCAGCCTGATCGCGGTGCGGGCGGTGCCCGGCGGCCCGCTGGTGCAGCACAGCCTGGGCGAGATCCCGTCGCTGGTGCCGGGCGCCGAGATGCGCATCGTGGCCATCTACCGCGACGAGAAAGCGTTGATTGCGATCGACGGCAGCACGCGCATCCTGCCCGGCGACGAGGTCTTCGTGCTGGCGGCCACCGCGCACATCCGCACCGTGCTCGGTTCGTTGCGCAAGGCGGGTCGGCCGGTCAAGCGAATGATGATCGCCGGCGGGGGCCGCGTCGGCCTGCGGCTGGCGCGGCAGTTGGGCGACAGCTACGAGTTGAAGATCGTCGAAACCAGCCCCGCTCGCTGCGAATACCTGGCCACCCAACTGCCGTCCGGCGTCATGGTGCTGAACGGCGACAGCACCGACGAAGATCTGCTGGAAGACGAGAACGTGCAGGACATGGACCTGTTCCTGGCGCTGACCAGCGACGACGAGGACAACATCATGGCCTGTCTGATGGCCAAGCGCATGGGCGCGCAGCGGGTCTTCGCGCTGATCAACCGCAAGGCCTATGCCGACCTGGTGCAGGGCACGCAGATCGACATCGCGATCTCGCCCAGCCACACCGTGATCGGCGAGTTGCTGGCCTATGTGCGGCGCGGCGATGTCGAAGCCGTGCACAGCCTGCGCCGCGGCGCCGCCGAAGCGCTGGAAGGCATCGTGCGCGGCGACAAGAAAACCTGCAGGATGGCCGGCCGTCGGGTGGACGAGATCGAGTTGCCCGAAGGTGCGCAGATCGGCGCGGTGGTGCGCGGCTTGCATCTGGCCGATGGCAGCGTGGCCGAAAACGCCAGGCCGGTGGTGATGATGGCCCACCACGACACCGTCATCCACCCGCACGACCATGTGATCGTCTTCATCCCGCGCAAGCGCAGCATCAAGGCGGTGGAGAAGCTGTTTCAGGTCAGCGCCACCTTTTTCGGATGAAGGTTCAGACCCGGGTCGTTGGGCGGCACCGTGCCCGATGGCGAATCGGCGCCCAGACATCGGCCTTCGCCTCCGCGGGCGGTGAGGCCGGTGCGACGCAAGGCGGGCAAGTGATCCTCGTCGACTCGTCGGTCTGGATGGATCACTTCAGGTACGGGGACGCCGAGCTTTCTGTCTTGCTCGGTGAGCGACGGGTGATGTCCCATCCCTTCGTGGTCGGTGAACTCGCCTGCGGCCACCTGTCGAAGCGCGATGCGGTGTTGACGACCCTGTCTCGCCTGCCCTCGGTACCCGTGGTGGCACACGACGAAGTGATGGCCTTCGTCGAGCGCCATTTGTTGATGGCGCGTGGCATCAGCTGGATCGACGCCCACTTGCTCGCCAGCACGCTTGTCGCGGGCCGCGTGTCACTGTGGTCTCGCGACCAACGTTTGACTGCCGCCGCCATCGACCGCGGCGTGGCCTACACCGAAGGTGCTCACTGATGGCCGACCGGACATCCCCCGGCGGCTCCCGATGAGATTTCGGGCATCTCTCGGCATTTTTTAGCATGCGCCACTTCCTTCCCGTCTTCGTCGTTCTCGGCGGCGTGCTTGTCCTGTTCTCGCTGACGATGGCGGTGCCGTTGGCCTTCGCCTACGCCGGCGGCGACGCGGCGTTGTTCGCGTACAGCGAATCGCTGCTGGTCACGCTGGCCGCCGGGCTGCTGTTGTTCTTCGGCTGCCGCTGGCCCGACCGCAAGCGACGGCGGCGCGAGTTGCAGCCGCGCGACGGCTTGCTGCTGGTGACGCTCGTGTGGTCGGTGCTGCCGGCCTTCGGCGCCTTGCCGCTGATGCTGCACCTGCCCGAATTGAGCTTCACCGATGCCTACTTCGAAGCGGTCTCGGGCCTGACCGCCAGCGGCGCCACGGTGCTGACCGGGCTCGAACGACTGCCGCCTTCGATCAACATCTGGCGCTGTTTCATGATGCTGGTGGGCGGCATGGGCATCCTGGTGCTGGCGGTGGCGATCCTGCCGCTGCTGGGGGTGGGCGGCAGCCAGATCTTCAAGGCCGAGACCCCGGGGCCGATGAAGGACGAGAAGCTGACGCCGCGCATCGCCGAAACCGCGCGCGGCTTGTGGACGGTGTACTTCGGCATTGCGCTGTCGTGCCTGCTGGCCTATCGCTGGGCGGGGCTGTCGTGGGTCGATGCCTTCATGCAGATGTGCTCGACCATGGCGCTCGGAGGTTTCACCGCTTACGACGCCAGCTATGCGGCTTTCGATTCCGCCGCAGTCGAAGGCGTGGCGATCGTCTTCATGCTGATTGCCGGGCTCAACTACGCGCTCTACTTCATGGCTTGGCGGCGGCGTTCGCTGCGCGGTCTGCGCCACAACCCCGAGGTGCGCGCCTTTCTGCTGGTGGTGCTGGCGGCCACCTTTGCGATTGCCACCTTGTTGCGGGTCCAGGACGTGTACGGCGACTTTCTGGTGGCCCTGCGGCATGCCGCCTTCCAGGTGGTGTCGGTGGCCACCACCACCGGCTTCGCCACGGTCGACTACGCACTGTGGCCGCCGGTGGCACCGGTGCTGATGCTGTTTCTCGGAATGTTCGCCACCTGCGCCGGCAGCACCGGTGGCGGCGTGAAGATGCTGCGCGCGCTGTTGCTGCTGCGCCAGGCCGGCAACGAACTGCGGCGCATCGTGCACCCGCGCGCGGTCTCGCCGGTGCGCATCGGCCACACGGTGGTCGACCCGCAGGTGCTGCAGTCGGTGCTGGCTTTCATGCTGGTCTATGGCGCGGTGCTGGTGGTGGTGACGCTGCTGCTGCTGGCCAGCGGGCTCGATATGGTCACCGCCTTCACTGCTGCGCTGGCTTGTTTGAACAACATCGGCCCGGGTCTGGGCGCGGTCGGACCGGTGAGCAATTACCAGGCGCTGGCCGACTTTCCGACCTGGGTCTGCAGCATCACGATGCTGCTGGGCAGGCTGGAGCTGTTCGCGGTGCTGGTGCTGTTCACACGCGGCTTCTGGCGCAAGTGATTCTCTGCAACCGGTAGCAGCGCCGCCGCGGCGCGAGGAGCCCACGATGGACCATTCGACCCTGAGCACCCCGCAGCAATTGCTGGCGGCCTACACCGCAGCCGTGCTGGCGCGGGACGTTGCCGCTTTCATGCGTCTCTATGCCGACGATGTCCGGGTCTTCGACACCTGGGGCGTGTGGTCGTACGAAGGCAGCGCCGCATGGCGCCAGATGATCGAAGGCTGGTTCGGATCGCTGGGCGACGAGCGCGTGCGGGTCGGCTTCGACGGGGTTCGCATCACCGCCGGGGCTGAGATGGCCGGCCTGAGTGCCACCGTGACCTATGCAGGGCTGTCGCCAGAGGGGCAGGAATTGCGGGCCATGAACAACCGCCTGACCTGGCTGCTGCAGCGCCGCGAGGGCCGCTGGCAGGTGCTGCATGAGCACACCTCCGCCCCGGTGGGTTTCGAGGACATGAAAGCGATCCTGCAGCGCTCCGCTGCGGCTTGAAGCCCGGGCCGTGCGGCCGGTCTGCGAGACTCTCTGCCCCGCAACCGGAGACCTGGATGACCCCTGAAACTTGCACCCGCAGCCGCTCACGGTGGCTGACGCGTTCGCTGGCCCGCTCGCTTGTTGTGCCGCTGAGCTGGCTGGTTGCCGCGCTGGCCATTCCCGCCCACGCTGCCCAAGCCGCCGACGCACCTGCCGCCTGGCCCACCCGGCCGGTCAAGATCCTGGTCGGCTTTCCCGGTGGGTCCACCCCCGATGTGGCCGCGCGCGTGCTGGCCGAATCGCTGGCCAAGGTGCTGGGCCAGCCGGTGATCGTCGACAACCGCCCGGGTGCATCGGGCAATGTCGCGGCCGACCAGGTGGCCAAGGCCACCGACGACCACACGCTGGCCATCGTCATCAACGGCAACCTGACCTCGGCCAAGTTGCTGAACCCGAAGCTGCCTTTCGACCCGGCCAAGGACTTCAGCCTGATCTCGCTGGTGGCGACTGCGCCGCTGGTGCTGGTGACGCCTGCGAACCTGCCCGAAGGCAAGGCCTTCATCGTCGCGGCGCAGCAAGCCGCAGGCAGCTGGAACTACGGCTCGGTGGGCATCGGCTCGGTCGGCCATCTGGGCATGGAGCTGATCAAGAGCCGCGTGCCCGGCATGGCGCCGGTGCATGTGCCCTACAACGGCAACCCGGCGGTGGTCACCGCGCTGCTCGGCGGGCAGGTGCAGATGGCGTTGATGCCACCGGGCATCGCGCTGCCGCAGGTCAAGGCCGGCAAACTGCATGCGGTAGGTCTGGCCGGGGGCCGCAGCACGCTGGCGCCCGATGTGGCGCCGCTGTCGGATTTGGGCGTGAAGATGGATCCGCCGCTGGAGGTCTGGGTGGCGCTGGTGGGCCCGGCCAGCCTGAGCAAGGCAGCGCTGGCGCGGTTGGCTAGCGAGGTGCCGGCCCTGGTGCGCGACGGCGAGGTCCGCCAGCGCTTGTTCAATGCCGGTTGGCAAGCCCAAGGCAGCCTGCCCGAGGTGCTGCGGGCGCGGGTCAAAACCGAAGGCGCGTTGTTGGGCGGGATCATCCAGTCACGCGGTATCAAGATCGAATGACGCTGCAGCCGGGCGGTGTGGGTTCGATCACCGATCCCGGCCGCCAGACGCCGGTGTTCGGCGACTTCGATCTGCCCGGCGCTTTCGATTCGTGAACTGTGCACGTCGGCGGGCGTGCGGATTGACGCCCACCGGGCCACGCCCGAGCCTAGCCTTTGGTCCACGTCGCCCACCGTCCGGTGGTGCGGCATCCAAAGAAGGGGGAAGCGCTCATGTACCAAGTTCTGATGCCATCGGCACCACAACGGCCGCCGTGGAGCCCGTCGACCGATCACACCTCCACGCGCTGGGCCGGCACCGGCTTGCTCGAACGCATGCTCGATGTGGTCGATTACGGCATGCTGGCGGTGCAGGCCGACGGCCGCGTCCTGTTCGCCAACAAGGTGGCGCGCACCGATCTCGACACCACGCATCCGTTGGTTTTGTCCGGTGGCGCATTGATGGCGCGGCATGCCTGTGATGTGCTGCCGCTGCGCGAGGCGCTGATCAGCGCGTTGAGCCGCGGCCTGCAGCGCCTGCTGTCACTGCGGGACGACGCGGGCCGCCCGTTCGTGGTGGCCATCCTGCCGCTGTGGGAGGCAGCCGAAGCCAACGCAGATGCAGGACAGGCCTGCGCGGGCGCCATGCTGATGCTGGGCAAGCGCCAGGTTTGCGATGGCTTCAGTGCCGACGCCTTCAGCCGCCACCACAAGCTGACCACCGCCGAGGCCCGCGTGCTGAAACAGCTGTGCGCCGGCCTGCGCCCGGCCGAGATCGCCCGCCTGCAAGGCGTTGCGTTGTGCACCGTGCGCACGCAGATCGGCTGCATGCGCGAGAAGACCGGCGCTGCCAGCATCGCCGCGCTGGTCAACGACCTGGCCTGCCTGCCGCCGATGGCCACCCGACTGCTGGAAGCGGCATGAAGCGGCAGGCCCGGTTCGCGCTGAATCGGGCATGCCGGTCCTGTCGATCGAGCGGTCATCCGCGCGTGACACGGACCTGGCCGTCGCCTACCATCGCGCGCCGGCGGCGGCCAGCCGCCATGCGGGGAGGGTGGATGGCACATCGGCAGCGCGTCAGCAAGCAGGCTCCGGCACTCGACGGTGTGCCGATGGGCGACTTGCTGCGTGTGCTTGCGGCCCGCGGCGAGCCCCGGTTCTACGACAGCGGACGTTTGCTGATCGAAGAAGGCGACACGGGCAGCATGATCTTCATCGTCCTGAGCGGACGATTGAGGGCCTTCTCCACCAACGCCGAGCACACACGCCGCATGACCTACAGCGAGGCCCTGCCTGGCGGATTCATCGGCGAAATGAGCCTGGACGGCGCGCCCCGCTCGGCCAGCGTCGAAGCGGTCGAGCCCAGCTGGTGCGTGCCGATCACGCGCGTGCTGCTGGAGCAGCACATCGCCTTGCACCCCGCCTTCGCTTTCGAGTTGCTTGCCAAGGTGATCCAGCGCGCCCGCCTGGCCACGCTCAGCCTGCGCGACGTGGCATTCAACGATGTCTACGGCCGCGTGGTCGGCCTGCTCAATGCCCGCGCCACACCGGGCGAGGCCGGCGAGCGGCAGGTCGGGCCGATCACGCAACAGGAAATGGCCGATGTGCTCGGCTGCACGCGGCCGATGATCAGCCGCGTGATGAAAGAGTTGCTGAAAGGAGGCTATGTCGCTGTCGGCGCGCGCACCTTCACCTTGATGAAGCCCTTGCCGGCGCGGTACTGAGCGCCCAAGGCCGGCCAAGCCGTCCCCTCTTCGTGGCTGCTGCCGTACTTTGGGCTGTCGCCGCGCGCTGCTAAGCGCTAAATTCCCGGGCACGGCGAAACCGCTGCTGCCTCGGGAGTGCTGCTGTTCATTCGACTTCGTCTCTGTCGTTGACCGTGCTTGCCAACGGCGGGCAACTGGCTTGTGTGCTGTCCGACAGCAGGTCGCTCGCGTGCATGGCCAGCCTCGCCGTCGATGCAGCAGCGCTGCAGCCCGACTGCAGTGCGGCGCTGGCCGGTTCGGCTGCTGCCGCGAGCCGGTTGTGGGCCGCCTTGTATCCCGGCGCGGTCGGGCAGTTTCTGCGCACCACCGAAGCGCCTGCGCTGGTGCTGCTGTTGCCGTCCGCAGTCGATTTCCTGCCTTGGGAGATGGCCGCCGACGCCGGACGGCCGATCGGCGAGCGCATGGCGGTCTCGCGCCGGCTGCTGGGTGACCCCGACGGGGGTTTGCCGGTCACATCGCAGGTGATGTTGCCGGTGGCCGATCCGCATGCGGGTCCGTTGCGCCTGCTGGGGGTGGGGATCGACCTGCAGGCGCTGACTGCAACTGCGCCGGCTGCGCGGTGGCTGGCGCGCAGCGTTTCGGCTGAGCAGGGGTCGGGCGAGGAAGCAGGCGAGTTGCTGGCCACTCACGATGTGGTGGTGTTCAGTGCCGATGCGGCGCTGCTGCACGCTGCTCCCTGGCCAATGTCCCTGGGTCAGCCGGCGCCACGCTTGCTGGTGTGCTGCGGTGTGGCCTCGGCCACGCGCTGTGCTTTCGTGCAAGCGGCAGCGCGATTCGGCAGCGCGGTGGTGTGCGTGGATCGCTACTCGCTGCCCCTGATCGCCCAACTGCTGAGCCACCTGCAGACCGGCATGGCGGTGGGCGAAGCGGTTCGCAGGCTGCGGGTCGACTCCGCGTTGTCGGCGGCTGCACGCGCCATCGTGCTGTATGCACCGGCCGATGATTCCCTGTTTCGGCTGGCCGCCGACCCTGAACCGCCAGCCGCCAGCTTGCGCCAGGTCACCACGCTGTCGTTCGACCTGGTCGGCTCCACGGCGCTGTTGCACCGCTTGGGTGAAGAGCGCTACAGCCTGGTGCTGGAGTCGCTTCACGCCACCTGCGCTGCCGCGGTGCAGCGCCATGGTGGCGTCTCGGACGATCCGCAGGGCGACGATGGGGTCATGAGCTACTTCGGCTATCCCGAAGCCAGCGAATCGGCAGCCGACCAAGCGGTGGCCGCGGGTCTGGACATCGTGCAAGCCGTGCGGCCCCTGGGCGTGCAGGTGCGCGTCGGTGTGGCCACCGGCCGCGTGGCGGTGCGCCGGGGTCAGCCGGTGGGCGTGTCCATCCATCTGGCCGCTCGGCTTCAAGGCATGGCAGAGCCCGGCTGCGTGCTGGTGGCCGGGTCGACGCGGGCGCTGCTGGGCCAGCGTTTCGATCTCTCGCCGCTGGAGCACGATCTGGTGCTGAAAGGCATTCCCGATCCCACCGCGGTCTATGCCGTGATCGGGCGCAGGCCGTCGGACCAGACCGTGGCTGCAGCGGCGACGCCGACCGCGTTCGTCGGGCGTGACGCCGAGATCGCGGCCCTGGCGCAGGAATGGGAAGCGGTGTTGGGTGGCGCCACACGCGTGGTGCTGGTGGTGGGCGAAGCCGGCATCGGCAAGTCGCGCCTGGTCGGCGAATTCCGCCGCGGACTGATGCAGGGCGGGCAGTTGGTGATCGAGTGCCGCGGTCGCGAGCATGCCAGCAGAACCGCCTTCGGTGCATTGACCGACACCCTGCGTCGCCTGTTGAACTTGCAGTCCAGCGACAGCCCCGAGCAGCAGCAGCAAAAGATCGAGTCCGGCATGCCGGCCGGCATCGCCGACAGCGAGGCGGTTCGATGGCTGCGGACGCTGCTGGGCGTGGCCGACACGGCGCCGCCACCCGAGGCAGACAACCCCCAGCGGCACCGCGCACGCACATTGGCGGTGTTGCTGGACTGGTTCAGGCGCACGCTGGGTGCCTTGCCGGTGTGTCTGGTGGTCGAAGACGCCCACTGGCTCGATCCTTCTTCGCGCGAGTTTCTGACCCGGCTGCTGGCCGAGCCTGGCGATCTGCACATGCTGTTGCTGGTGGCGCAACGCAACGAAGGCGTCGACTTCTGGCGCCCGCCCCAACTCGACAGCACGCTGCAGTTGCAGCGGCTGTCGGCGGTGGCTGCGCGATGGTTGGCGCGCAAGGCCTGCGGCGACGCCAGCCTGCCCCAGGACCTGCTGCGCCTGTTGGCTGCCCGCAGCGACGGTGTGCCGCTGTTCATCGAAGAATCGGTGCGCATGGCGCTGGACGCCGGCGCCGGCGCTGCCGAATCCATGCACCCGATGCGGCTGGTGGTGCCACCCACGCTGCGCGACCTGCTGATGGCGAGGCTGGACCAGCTGGCCACTGCACGGCCGGTGGCCCAACTGGCCGCTGCGCTCGGGCGCGAATTTCCACAAGCGCTGCTGCAGGCAACGCTTGCGCACGGCAGCCAGCCGATGGCATTGGACGGAATGCAGGCGCGCCTGCGCGAGCTGGAAGCGGCGGGCTTGCTGGTGCGCAAGGGGGACGACAGCGCGCCCACCTGGGCATTCAAGCATGCGCTGATGTGCGACACCGCCTACCACTCGCTGTGGGAGAGCGACCGATGCCGGGTGCACCGCGATGTCGCGGCGGTGCTGGCGCAGCGCTTCCCCGCGTTGGTCGACCACCAGCCGGAACTGCTGGCACGCCACCAGACCGCCGCCGGCATGGATGCCGAAGCGCTGGTGCAATGGGAGCGGGCCGCGCGCCGCGCCAGCGCGGGCTCGGCGCATGAAGAAGCGGTGGGCCACATCGACTGCGCGCTGCTGGTGCTGAAGCGGCTGCCTGCCGGACGCCCACGCGACCGCACCGAGCTGCGCCTGTTGCTGTTGCTGGCGTCGCGTTGCATCGCCACCGAAGGCTATGGCGCGGTGCGGGTCGAACGGCTCTATGCGCGGGCGGCCGACCTCTGTCGGTTGCTGGGCGATGAAAGCGCGTTGCTGAAGGTCGAGTTGGGGCAGCACGGCTGGCATTTCATGCGCGGCGACCTGGACCGCGCGCAAGCCATCGCCAGCCGCTGCGAGACCACCGCGCTGCGTTCGGCGGAGCCGATGCAGCAGTTGCAGGCCAGCTGGGCGGTGGCGATCACGCAGTTCCACCGCGGCGAGTCGCTGCCGGCGGTCGCCCGCATGGACGCCGGCCTGCGCCAGTACCGTTCCGACATGCACCGGTCGGGCGCGGTTCAAGACCCCGGGGTGATGTGCTTGTGCTACTCGGCCTGGGCGCAATGGGAGCTCGGGCATGTGGCCGATGCGCTGTCCCGGGTGCAGCGGGTGGTCGAGCTGGCGACGCTGCTCGGGCACCGCTTCAGCCTGGCAGAAGCGCATGGCTTTGCCTGCAGCGTGCACCTGTTCTGTGGCCACACCGAGCAAGCCCTGGAACATGCGCAGCAATCGATGGCGCTTTGTGAAGAAGGCGGCTTTGTGGTTTGGCACGCCCATGCGCTGGTGATGCGGGGGCGGCTGCGCTGCGACCTGGGCGCTGTCGAGCAGGGTCTGGCCGACATGGACGAAGGCCATGCGATGTGGGTCGGCACCGGTGCGGTGGTGACCCTGCCGCTGTACCTGACGATGCGCGCCGAAGGGCAGGCCCTGGCGGGCCGGCCGGCACAGGGGTTGGCACTGCTGGCCGAGGCCCGTGCGTTGATCGAACGCACCGGGGAGCGCTACCACGAGCCGGAGGTGCTGCGCCTGACGGGCGATTTGATGTGGCAGGCCGCAGAGGCTGGCGCGGGGTCAGCCGCAGCCGCGGTCGAAGCCGAGTCCTGGCTGCGGCGCGCCATCACCTGTGCCCGGCAGCAGCACAAGCGCAGCTTCGGCCTGCGCGCGGCGCAATCGCTGGCGCGGTTGTGCATGGCCCGCGGCGAACCGGGTGCTGCCGCGGCTCTGGTGCAGGCTGCGTTGAACGAGATGCCCGCGACGGGTGAGCCAGTTGCCGCTGCCGAGCTGCAGTCGCCAACACGGGGGATGCGGCGCGAGCCGGTCGGCTCCAGCATCGCGGCGGGGGATGCACCATGAAAAGAAGACCGAAGCCCGTTCCGGTGGATCTGCAGCAGTTCGACTCCGCCGGGCCCTACCAACAGAACCGCCTTCTGCTCGAATGGCTGTCTGACGACATCTCGCGCAAGGACCTCTTCAACGCCACCGACAAGCGCGGCGGGGTGCTCGAGTTTCCGAGCCTGGCGCGGGACGAAGAGCCGCCCCAACTGCCCAGACTCGCGCCCGACACGGGCTTTCGAGATGCCTATCTGGTGACCGGCGCTGGCGCGGTCGATGAAGTGCTGCGCAATCCCGGCTCGTTCAGCAACTCGCCTTACGGCGCCATCGGCAGCGGCAGTTTCATGCTGGCGCTGGACCCCGCGGGGGCGCGCGCCGATCGCCGGCTGCTGCAGGGCGAGGCAGCGCGGCGGGTCTTCGCTTGCGATCCCGGGGACGACCAGCACCCGGGCGAAGTCGGGCTGCTGGCCGACCATGCCTTCAAAGCCGTGCTGCCGACCGCCCTGGCGCGCAGCGACTTCGATCTGGCCGCGCTGGCCGAAGAAGCAGCGCTGCGCTTTTGCAGCGCGCTGTTCGGCTATGCCGCGGGCGACTTTCCGCTGTTGAGCGATGCGTTGCCGAAGGGCTATCAGGCCCTGAACCACCAGATCCTCGGGCGCCATTTCATGGCCGATCCCTTGGTGCTGCCGACCGCCGACGCGGCCCTGGGTCGTGTGCTGGCGCGCACGGCCGAGTTGATCGATGCGTATCAGCTGAACCGCAAGGACTGGCCCGAAGACCTCGAACCCCGGGGCGGCGATCTGCCGTGGGTGGAGCCGGTGCTCAAGCGTCTGGCGAACGACCCCGGTGAGCTGACTGGCGAAGAGCGGGCGCTGTTGGCCGTCGGCTCACTGGTCGGCACCGTCGGCAATGTGCAAGCCAGCGTTTGCATCGCCATCGATGGCTTGCTGAACGGTCCGGCTGGAGATCTGCAAGCGGCTATCAAGTCCGCTCACGGCGACGGACGAGTGCTTTGGGCGCAGCTGGCTGCTGCGCTCAGAGACAACCCACCGGTTGCTTTTGTGCCGCGGCGCGCGCTCGCTGCCTCGCAGTTGGGCGGTGTGCCGATCCCGGCGGATGCGCAGTGCATCGTCGCGGTCGGCGGCGCCACGCGCCACGCACGCGACGGCCCCATCACTGCAATCTTCGGCGAGTACCCCGGGCACGGCGGGCACCCCGACCATGGCGTGCACGCCTGTCTGGGGCGAATCCTGGCCGAGCCTCTGGTGCGGCGCATCTGCGTGGGTGTGCTGCGCTTGCCGAGCCTGGCTCAGGTGCTGGACCTGGTCGACGGTCTGCCCCGGCGGCTGGAAAAGCAGTGGGGCTTTCGCTGTCTGCGCCAGCCTTTGCGGCACCGGCGCGACTTGCGTATCACCCAGCAGTCGCTGAACGTGGTGATGCGCATCAAGACACCGACCTCGGCAAATGCCGAAGCATTGCGGGCGGTGATCCGCTTCGGCGCGCCGCGCATCGAAGCCGTGCTGCGCGAATCGCGTCATGTGCACTTCGCCTGGTTCCAGTTCATCGACAACGACACCCGGCTGGTGCTGCACACCGTGTTCGACGGCGACTTCAACGCCTACCTGCAGCATTTCGCGCTGGTGGTGGGCGATGTGTTCGACCGCTTGTTTCGCTACATCGAAGGGGCACCGCCGTTGCCGGTGTCGGACTTTCCGAACGAGTTCGTGGCCACGATCCGCGCGTTCCACCAGCCGCCGGCGGCCGACTTCTTCTTCAGTGCCTACCCGCAAGCCGAGTCGGCATCGATCCGGCGTTGGACAGAAGCGCAGCCGTGACTGGCGCACGCATGAATGGCGCACCCCTGAATGGCGCAGCCGAGCTTCCGGCGCACGAGATTCAGCGTTTGCTGTTGCCCGACGCGCCGCGCCTGTCGGTGGCGGCGCCTGAGGTGCGGTCGTTCGTGCGCCATGTGCTGATGGCGTTTCCCGACACCGGCGCCGGGCGGCACTTTCTGCGCCAGGTGCTGCAGCGGTATCCGCTGACAAGCGCCAGTGCGGAGATCGATGACGCCGAGCTGCAGATCAGCCTGGGCTTCACCTACCGCGGGCTGGAGCGCTTGCACCTGCCGCCGCCGGTGCTGGCGCAATTCAAGCGGCGGGCGCCGGCGTTTTCGGCGGGTGCTGCGCAGCGTGCTGCCGAGCATCTGGGCGACACCGGCGCCAGTGCGGCGGAGCGATGGGACCGCGCATTTCGGGCGATTTCGCTGCATGCCGTGCTGACCGTCGACGCGACCGAGCGTCGCAGCCTGTTGCAGCTGTTGCGCCTGCTGCGAAGGCAAGCGCGTCCATACCGGGTGCAGTTGCGGTTGTTGGCCGCGGAGCGCCTGGGTGCGCCAGAAGGCCGGCAGGGCAATTGGGTTCACTTCGGTTACCGCGATGGCTTGTCTCGCACGGTGGTCGAAGGCTGGCCCGGTGCCGCAGACAGTCACCCCTCATCCAGGCATGCGGCTGGCGAATTTCTGCTGGGTCATCCCAACGACCACCGCTTCAACCCCTGGTTGCTGCCCACCGAGCACGAGCAGGTGCGCGCGTTCTTTCGCAACGGCGGCTTCTGTGCGCTGCGCCGCGTCGAGCAGGCGGTGTCGGCATTTGAGGAGTGGGTGGCCGAACGCGCCGACTGGCTGGAGCACGAGCGGGGAGACTTCCAGAAAAGCCTGTTCACGGACGGTGCCCCGCCGGCTGCAACCTGGGGCGATTGGGTCAAGGCCAAGGTCTGCGGGCGCTGGCCCACCGGCGAGCCTTTGCTGCCGCCGCTGCCATCGCATCCGAACGACGCATCAAAGACAGCCCCGGTGCCGACCGCAGATGTCGAAGCCGACTTCAGCTACGACGGTGACCCTGCAGGCGAGGGTTGCCCCTTCGGTGCCCACACCCGCCGCATGAACCCGCGTCAGCTGGCGGACGGCGATCTCGCCCTCGACAGCGGCTCCGCCCCTGCCCTGGCTCCTGTTCACACCCGCCGCCGGCCCTTGCTGCGACGCGGTCGCTCGTATGGACCGGTGTGGGAGCCCGGCAGTTCGTCCGACAAGGTGTCTCGCGGACTCATCGGCCAGTTCTTCTGCGCCAGCCTCGAAGACCAGTTCGAGCACCTGCTGGGACACTGGGCCGAACGACCCCCGCTGGGTGTGCCCGACAGCGGCAACGCCAAGGACCCGCTGGTGGGGCAGCACGAGAACCCCCGCAGCACTTTCGCCGTGCCGGTGGCGGGCGAGCTGCCGTTGACGCTTCTCAAGCTGCAGTCCTTCGTCCGCACCCGGGGCACGGCGTATGCGTTCTATCCCAGTCTGCCAGCGATGCAGCTGCTGCTGGACAACGCCCGCTTCTACGATCTGCCCGAAGCGCCGTTGCTGCCCTGATGGCCCGCACGGTTGGCTCCCACCACCGCGGTGTTGGTGTCGGTTTCGCCGGTGGCGAGGCCGATCTCGGCGACGACTGCGTGCCGGTGCCCGACCCGGTCACCGAGAAGCCACCACCGGACCGCTTTTGCGATCTGGTGCTGACCGGCGGTGTCGCCAGCGGGGTGGTCTACCCCTGGGCGATCGTCGAGTTGGCGCGCCACTTCCAGTTCAAGAACATCGGCGGCACCTCGGTCGGGGCGATGGCTGCTGCGCTGGCAGCGGCGGGCGAATACGGCCGCCGCTGCGGCGCACCCGGCGACTTCGAGGTGCTGCGCCGTGTGCCCGGCGCACTGGCTGAAACGGTGGGCACGAACCGCACCCGGTTGCAGAGCCTGTTTCAACCGGCGCCTGCGGGTGCGCGACTGTTCTCGCTGTTCGTCGA
Organism: Burkholderiales bacterium; assembly: GCA_038258365.1. GTDB lineage: Bacteria > Pseudomonadota > Gammaproteobacteria > Burkholderiales > Burkholderiaceae_C > Rubrivivax. Next base: position 26,883 of record JBBSPW010000009.1, read on the forward strand.
CAGTGTGCGAGTGCCTTCCGCTTTCGATCCGGCTGCGGAGCAGGGCGCGGCGCCGACCGCGTGGCGCCAGGGTCTTCGGATGGTTGGCCGGGTGTGGTCAGCGTGTCGCGCAGAAGCCCGCCGCGGTGCGCTTTGGGGCGTTTGTGCGGCCGCCGCCGTTTGCCTGGTGCCGGGCAGCGTCGCCTACCTGGCGCAGCCGCTGACAGCGTCGATGCAGCCTGCAGCCCTGAGCGCATGGACCGCATGGACCGCGTGGACCGCGTGGACCTGGTGGGTCGCGGTCTTCTTGGGCGCGGCGGTACCGTCCGCCTTGATTGGCAGCATTGTCGGCATCGCCGTTGCGCTGCTGCGCGACCTGAGGCAAGGGCTTGTCGACAACCACCTGGGACTCGTCAGCGGCGGCGCCGTCGACGGTCACAACGCGGACGATCCTGCATTGGTGGCCTGGCTGCACGAAGGCATCCAGCGCTCGGCCGGCTTGGTGCCCGACCATCCCTTGCACGCGCCGCTGACCTTCAGAGACCTGTGGCGCGCACCGGCCTATCCGGGCGCACCGCCGAAGCCCGATTCGCCCGACCCCTCGCCGCAGCAGCGTTCCATCAATCTGCAGATGGTCACCACCAACGTCACCCACGGCCGGCCCTACCGACTGCCGATCGACGACGAATCGAGCCGGCTGTTTTTTCTGGAGGCGGAGTTCAGAAAGTTCTTTCCCGACGATGTGATGCGCGCCCTGCTCCGCGTGGCGCGGCCTTACCGCGCACGCACCACGGCCGACCCGACGCTCGCGAACGATGAACCCGAGTTTCTGGAGTTGCCCGGCGCAGATTTGCCCATCGTGGTCGCGGCGCGGCTCAGTCTCAGCTTCCCGCTGTTGTTCTCAGCGCTGCCGGTCTATGCCATCGACTACGAGATGCCGAAGGCTCAACGCACGCTGAAGCTGTGCCGCTTCTCAGACGGTGGCATCTGTTCCAACTTTCCGATCCACTTGTTCGACGCCTCCGCTCCGCGCTGGCCCACCTTCGGCATGTGGCTGGATACGCGCAGCCCGTACCCGCAGGCCGGGCAAGTCGATGGCAGCGAAGCCGTCTGGTTGCCGAAGGGGGACCGGCGAGGCGAGGGCCGGGGCGATTTCTGGACCCGGTTCGAGCCCGAAGGCCGCACAGAGGCCGATCAGAAGCCGCTGTTGGGCACCTTGCTCGGCTTCCTGCTCGCAACCGGCATCAGCGCCAAGGACTGGGGCGACCGCAGCGCCATGCGCATGGAGCATGTGCGCCACCGCGTGGCCCGGCTGAACCTGCGAGCGGGTGAGGGTGGGCTCAACATCGCGATGTCGCGCGCGACGATCCTCGGCATGGCCGACCTGTACGGCACCGCTGCGGGGCGGCTGTTCGTGAGCCGATTCGTGCCCGGCCGTGGGCAGGACGGTCGGTCGGACCGCGAAGGGGACAGCACCGTGGCCTGGCGCCGGCATCAGATGGTGCGGCTGAAAACCCTGCTGCTGACCCTGCGTGGCCTCTTGAACGGCGTCGGCAACTGCAGCCGCAGCGCGGTCCACAGCCAGCCACTGGAGCAGTTGATCGAACACGCGATGGCGCCGTTGGCAGCTGGCCGTGGCGCCCGCAGACACGAGGAGTTGCCCGGTGAGACAACGCGCCTTGGTTATGCAGAAGCCGAGGTGCTGAAGCAGGCGCTGGCTGCGGTCTGCACGCTGGAGCAAGCCCTGGCATCGCTGGACGAACGGTTGACGAACAAGCCGCGACCGACACCCGAGTTGCGCGTCCGTCCGCCGATCTGAAGCCACACCGAAGCAAGTCCTCGCGCAGCCTGCGGCGGACCCCGATGGCCGGGCGCGCCGACAGTGCTTATCGTCTGCAGATGCCTGCACCCATCGACTTCCACTTCGACTTCTCGTCGCCCTATTCGTACCTCGCCAACGAATGGATCGGCGCCCTGGCGGCGCGCCACGGCCGCACCGTGCGGCGCCATGCCTTGCTGCTGGGCGCCACCTTTCAGGCCGCCGAGTTGAAGTCGCCGGTGTCCTATCCGCTCAAGTCCGGCTACTCGATGCACGACTTCAGGCGGTCGGCGCGTTTCGAGAGCGTGCCGATCGAGATGCCCACGGTGTTTCCGATCCCGACCCAGAACGCTGCGCGCATCTTCTGGTGGCAGGCCGAGACCGTGGGCGAAGAAGCCGCTGCCGCCTGGGCCGCAGCGGGCTTGCGCGCGGTGTTCACCCGCAATGTGCGGCTGCACGAGCCGGATGCGCTGAAAGCGCTGGCTGCTGAGAACGGCATCGACCCACAACAGGCCGAAGCAGTCTGGAACGATCCGGTGTGGAAGGCGCGGCTGAAGCGCGCCAACGACGAAGCGATCGCCGCCGGCATCTTCGGCGCGCCCTGGGTCGTGGTCGACGGCGAGCCGTTCTGGGGCAACGACCGCAAGCCTCAGATCGAACGCTGGCTGGCTCAGGGGCCCTTTTGAAAGCGCGCGCGGCTTTGCGTTTCCGGCACCGCCGGTCGGCCGGCAGACGCGGTTGCGGCGCCACCTAGAATGGATTTTCAGACCCGGCTGCCGGGTCCGCTGCGACGCCATCGCAGCCTGCAGGAGACCCCGTTGCCCACGCTCACTTCGAAGCTCAACCCGCGCTCCGAGTCCTTCAAAGCCAGTGCCGGTGCGATGCGGCTTCTGGTCGACGACCTGAATGCCAAGCTGGCGCAGATCACCCAGGGCGGCGGCGACAAGGCGCGCGCCCGCCATGAAGCCCGCGGCAAGCTGCTGCCGCGCGACCGGGTCGAGATGCTGCTGGACCCCGACACGCCATTCCTGGAGATCGCGCCGCTGGCCGCGCTGGACCTCTACAACAACGACGCACCCGGCGCCGGGCTGATCACCGGCATCGGCCGCGTCAGCGGGGTCGAATGCGTGATCGTCTGCAACGACGCCACCGTCAAGGGCGGCACCTACTACCCGATGACGGTCAAGAAGCACCTGCGGGCGCAGGAGATCGCCGAGCAGAACCGCTTGCCCTGCATCTATCTGGTCGACAGCGGCGGTGCCAACCTGCCGAACCAGGACGAGGTGTTTCCGGACCGTGACCACTTCGGCCGCATCTTCTACAACCAGGCGCAGATGAGCGCGCAGGGCATTCCGCAGATCGCGGTGGTGATGGGGTCGTGCACGGCAGGTGGTGCCTATGTGCCGGCCATGAGCGACGAAGCGATCATCGTGCGTGAGCAGGGCACGATCTTTCTGGGCGGCCCGCCGCTCGTCAAGGCCGCCACCGGCGAGGTGGTCAGCGCCGAGGACCTGGGCGGTGGCGATGTGCACACGCGCTTGTCGGGTGTGGCCGACCACCTGGCCGAAAACGACCTGCATGCGCTGGCGATCGCCCGTGCCAGCGTGGCCAACCTGAACCGGCGCAAGCCCGATCAGGTGAAGGCAGTGCCGCCGCGGGCGCCTTTGCTCGATCCGGCCGAGTTGCATGGGGTGCTGCCCACCGACGAGTCGGGATTCACCAGCAAGAAGCCTTTCGATGTGCGCGAAATCATCGCCCGCATCGTCGACGGCAGCGAGTTCGATGAATTCAAGGCGCGCTATGGCGCGACGCTCGTGACCGGCTTCGCCCACATCGAAGGCCTGCCAGTGGGCATCGTCGCCAACAACGGCATCCTGTTCGGCGAGAGCGCCATGAAAGGCGCGCATTTCATCGAGTTGTGCTGTCAGCGCCGCGTGCCGCTGGTCTTCCTGCAGAACATCACCGGCTTCATGGTCGGCAGAAAGGTGGAAAGCGAAGGGATCGCCAAGCACGGCGCCAAGATGGTGACCGCGGTGGCGACTGCCACGGTGCCCAAGTTCACGGTCATCATCGGCGGCAGCTTCGGCGCCGGCAACTACGGCATGTGCGGTCGGGCATACGGGCCGAGGTTCGTGTGGATGTGGCCCAACGCGCGCATCGGCGTGATGGGCGGCGAGCAAGCCGCCAGCGTGCTGGCCACGGTGCGTCGCGACAACCTCGAAGCAAGGGGAGGCAGTTGGTCTTCAGAAGAAGAAGCCGCCTTCAAGCAGCCGATCCTGGACCAGTTCGAGCACCAGTCTCTCCCCTATTACGCCAGTGCCCGGCTGTGGGACGACGGCATCATCGACCCCGCCGACACGCGCCGCGTGCTGGCCCTGGCGCTCAGCGCCAGCCTGAACGCGCCGATCCCGGAGCAGCCGCGTTTCGGCGTGTTCCGCATGTGAGGCACTGCTGATGAACAGCTTGCAGATCCGCACCCTCGCGGCGCGCGACTCGCTGGAACTGCTGACGGCCTTGCTGCACCGCGCCTACGAGCCGTTGCGCAGCCAGGGCTTCCCCGATTCCTTCACCGCGCAAGCGGTAGAAGAAACGCGGCGCTGCGTGGCGCAGGGCCATTGCCTGGTGGCCGAACGCGATGGAGCAGTGGTGGGCACGGTGACCTTGTGCGGACCCCACGAAAGCAGCATCGACGATTTCGCCGATGCCGACCCGTGGCTGCGCGGTCCCGACACCGCGCGGGTCGTGCAGTTCGCGGTCGACCCGCTGCAGCAAGGCGGGGGCGTCGGGCGGAAGTTGCTGCAGGCCAGCGAAGCGCTGGCTCGCGAGCAGGCGTACCGGCGGCTGGCGATCGAGATCGCCGAGCCGGGTGCGGGGATGCGTGCCATGTTCCGGCACAACGGCTATGTGCAGGTGGCCCAGGCGCAACGGCCCGGGCGCCCCTACCGCACCCTGATCCTGCACAAGACCTTCGACCGCTCGGCGCTGCGCGAACAACTGCAGCTGGTGGCGCGTTACCACCTGTGGGCCACGCGGCGGCTGTTGCGCGCGGTCGATGCCCTGCCCGAGCCCGACTACCGACGCGATGTGGGCTTGTTCTTCAAGAGCGTGCATGGCACGTTGAACCATTTGCTGTTGGCCGAAGACCGCCTCTGGGTACCGCGTTTCAAGCTCGAAGCGTCGCCCGCGGTGGCGCTCGACACCGAGATCGAGCCCGACCGTGCGGCGCTGCGCAGCGCGCTCGTCGAAGCGGTGCTGGCCTGGCTCGGATTGCTCGAGGAATGGCCCGAAGCGCGCCTGCACGGCACCCTGGCTTACAGCCGCAGCGATGGGCTGGCTGTCGAATTGCCTTTCGCGCCGACTTTGCTGCATGTCTTCAACCACGGCACACACCACCGCGGTCAGATCACCGCTGCGCTCACGGCGATGGGCCTCGAGGTGCCGTCGCTGGACCTGACCCGGATGTTGCAAGACGAACAGCCGCCGATCGGCGCGAGCCTTTGATGGGCCTGCTCGATCTGCGCCGCCCGTCGCCGCAGGTGGCCGAGGTCTGGCTCGACCGGCCCGATGTGCGCAACGCTTTCAATGCCCAGGTCATTGCCGAGCTGACCCGAACCTTCGAGGCCCTGTCCGCCGACCCCGAGCTTCGAGTGGTCGTGCTCGGTGGTCATGGCAAGGCCTTCTGCGCCGGCGCCGACCTGTCCTGGATGCGCGACATGGCGGGCTACACCTGGGAGCAGAACCAGGCCGATGCGCGGCAGTTGGCGCAGATGCTGTGGACCATCTGGCGCTGCCCGGTGCCAGTGGTGGCCCGCATCCATGGTGACTGCTATGCCGGCGGGGTCGGCTTGGCAGCGGTTTGCGATGTGCGGGTGGCTGTCGATGGCATGCAGTTCTGCCTGTCGGAAGCGCGGCTGGGCTTGCTGCCCGCGACCATCGGTCCGTATGTGGTGCGGGCGCTGGGCGAACAGGCTTCGCGCCGCTACTTCGTCACCGCCGAGCGCTTCAGCGCCGGGCAGGCGCTTGGCTTCGGCTTCGTTCACGAGGTGGCTGAAGCGGCTGCGCTCGACATGCGGGTGGCCGAGATCGTCGCCGCCCTGGTGGCCAACGGCCCGGCTGCGGTGCGGGCATGCAAGCAACTGGTGCAGGACGTGGCGGGCCGCGAGATCGACGACGAACTGCGTGAAGACACCGCCCGCCGCATCGCCGACATCCGCGCCAGCGACGAGGGGCGAGAAGGGGTGCAGTCGTTTCTGCACAAGCGCGCGCCGTCGTGGCGGGTGACCGCTCCGCCTGCGCCGCCCGAGCAGACGGCACCACCTGCGCCGCCCGCATCGTCAGCGCCATCCGTCGCGGACCCGCGCGCGTGAACCCGGACCTGCCGCAACTGGCCGCAGTGGCCGCAGCGCTGGGATGGGCCAGCGGGTTGCGCTTGTATGCGGTGGTGTTTCTGACCGGCGCGGCCGGCTATCTGGGCTGGATCCCTTTGCCGAGCGGGCTGCAGGTGCTGCAGCACCCGGTGGTTCTGGTCGCCAGCTTCGTGATGTTCGCGCTCGAATTCGTGGCCGACAAGGTGCCCGGCTTCGACACCGTCTGGGACGCCCTGCACACGGTGATCCGCATTCCGGCCGGCGCGGCTTTGGCGGCCGGCGTGTTCGGCGGCGGCTCGGGCGAGAACGCAGCCGCCTGGGCCACGGTGGCGGCGCTGGCCGGCGGCACCCTGGCGGCCACCGCACATGCGGCCAAGGCCACCACCCGGGCAGCGGCCAACACCTCGCCCGAGCCGTTCTCGAACATAGGCTTGTCGCTGCTCGATGACGTGGCAGCGCCGACGCTCTTGTGGTTGTCGTGGGCGCACCCGCTGGTGTTCTGGCCGGTGCTCGGGGTGTCGATCGTCCTGGCGTTGGTGTTGATCGTGTGGCTGTTCAGGTTTTTGCGCGGGCTGGTTCGGCGGTTTTCGCCAGCGCCTCGTGTGATGGCTTGATGGCGCAACGGCACGGCGACTTTGCGAGTTCTGGAGACCGGATGTTCAAGAAGATTCTGATTGCCAACCGGGGGGAGATTGCCTGCCGGGTTGCCGCCACAGCGCGTCGGCTGGGCATCCGCACCGTGGCGGTGTACTCGGATGCCGATGCGCAGGCCCGCCATGTGCGAGCTTGCGATGAAGCGGTGCATGTGGGCAGCGCTTCGCCACGCGAAAGCTACCTGCAGTGGCAGCGGATCATCGACGCGGCCCGCGACACCGGTGCCGAGGCGGTGCATCCCGGCTATGGCTTTCTGAGCGAGAACGAAGCCTTCGCCCGCGCCTGTGCCGCGCACCGCCTCGCCTTCATCGGCCCGCCGGCCGATGCGATCGCGGCGATGGGCAGCAAGTCGGCTGCCAAGGCGCTGATGAAACGAGCCGGCGTGCCGCTGGTGCCGGGCTACCACGGCAGCGACAACACACCCGCATTCCTGGCCGGGGAGGCCAAACGGATCGGCTACCCGGTGCTGATCAAGGCCAGCAGCGGTGGCGGCGGCAAGGGGATGCGGCGCGTGGACCGGCCAGCGGACTTCGAAGCTGCCTTGGCCTCGTGCCAGCGCGAGGCCGAAGCCAGCTTCGGCGACAGCCATGTGCTGGTCGAGCGCTATGTGAACCGGCCGCGTCACATCGAAATCCAGGTCTTTGCCGATGGCCACGGCCACTGCATCCACCTGAACGAACGCGACTGCTCGGTGCAACGCCGCCACCAGAAGGTGCTGGAAGAAGCACCGGCCCCGGGCATCAGCGCCGAGCGCCGTGCCGAGATGGGCGCCGCCGCGGTGGCGGCGGCTCAGGCGGTGGGCTATGTCGGCGCCGGCACGGTCGAGTTCATCGCCGAGCCGACCGAAGCTGCCGTTGGCGCCGACCCGGACGGCACCACCGACCTGCGCTTCTATTTCATGGAGATGAACACCCGCCTGCAGGTCGAACACCCGGTCACCGAAGCCATCACCGGGCTCGACCTGGTCGAATGGCAACTGCGCGTCGCCGCGGGCGAGCATCTGCCGCTGCAGCAGGAGCAGGTGCCGATGCGCGGTCATGCGATCGAAGCCCGCATCTGCGCCGAGAACCCGGAAGCCGGCTTCCTGCCGGCCACCGGCACGCTGGACGTGATGCGCTGGCCGCCCCATGTCTCGTTCGAGCGCTCCGACCTGCAGCCCCGCGTGGACACCGGGTTCGGCGAAGGCGACACCATCAGCCCGCACTACGACTCGATGATCGCCAAGCTGATCGTCTGGGGCGAAGACCGCGCGATGGCACTGGCGCGGCTGTCAGCGGCCTTGCAGCACACGCACATCGTCGGCTTGCACACCAATGTCGCTTTTCTGCAGCGGGTGCTGGGCACCGAGTCCTTTGCCAAGCCGGACCTGGACACCGCATTGATCGAGCGCGAACACGCCGCCCTGTTCGAGGCGCCGCCGTTGCCGCCCGAGGTGGCCGGCGCGGCGGTGGCGGCCCATCTGCTGGCGGCCGAAGCGCAACTGGAAGATGCCGACCCGTGGTCGCGGCGCGACGGCTGGCGCTTGCACGGGGGCGCACGACGCCGCATCCCGCTCGAATGCCAGGGCGAGCCGCTGGCGCTGGCGATCGAACGCCAGCACGATGGCCGCACGGTGCTGCAGATCGGCGAGACCCGCTGGCCCTTCGCTTCGACCCGCCTGGCCGACGGCCGCCACGACCTGCAACTGGGCGCACGCCGCTTGTCGGCCGCGGTCTATGCCCAGGGCGAGCGCTATGCGGTGTTCACCGATACCGGCAGCGCCACCTTGAAGGCCCACGACCCCATCGCCCATGCCGGCGACAGTGCTGCCGCGGCCGGCGGACTGTCCGCCCCGATGCCGGGCAAGGTGGTGTCGTACCTGGCTGCGGTCGGCGACACCGTGCACCGTGGCCAGCCGCTTGCGGTCATGGAGGCGATGAAGATGGAGCACACCTTGGCCGCGCCGCACGACGGTGTGGTGCTGGAGCGCTTGTTTGCGATCGGCGACCAGGTCGCCGAAGGTGCGGCGTTGCTGCGGTTGGGGCCGCCGGTGTCGGCGGCGAGGGAGCCGGGCGCTGCCCCCGGCTGACATGGCCGTGTGAACCTGAGGTCTGCGGTTGTGTCGCCTTCGGTTGTCGCCTTCGCTTGCCACCCGAAGTGAGCGGCTGAACCCCGTCGCTCAACTGTCGCTGGGGGCAGAGCGACGGGAGAACCAGCGCTTCAAAGCCGATGGCGCCGATCTGGCCCGCGAATCGGCTGCCGTGGGATCGGAGTCTGCTCGGGTTTCTGCGTCAGTTTCTTTCGCTGTCCCGTTCGACGGGTTCTTGCCGTGGACGTCGGAGGCGAGCGGCGTTCCCGCGTCTTCGAGTCGTTCGCTCATCAGAAACGTGTCGGGGCTGTGGGTTTCGCCACGCTTGCCAGGGCTGCGCGCGCCCAGCGAATCGGCTTCGCGCCGCAGCGCCCGACGCCGCTCGCGCCGCCCGGGCGCACTGCCCTTGCCGCGGCCGAGCCGGCGGTCGCGCGGCCCGTTGCGTCGCTTGTCGCTGCGCTTGGGGTCGGGCAGGTCTTTGCGCGTGTCAGTGCGGACATCGCTGCGCTGGGCCCGGCCTGCCGCCTTGGGGCCGGACTCGGCGACCGGATCCAGCGCCGCGCGCCAGTCGCGCGCCAGTTGCGGTCCGACAGGATCGTCCAGTGCGTCGCACACCAACAACACGTCGCGCTCGTAGCGGCGGTCTTCCATCAGCCGAGCGGGGTCGACGCCGATGCCGATCGCCTGCAGCAGCAGCGCGTCGATGCGTGTAGCCAGGTCCAGGCAGAGGGCGGGATTGGGGGGCACGGTCGGAATCGGTGTACGCGGGATGGGTGGTCAGCAGAAAGGCTGCACCGGTCTTCAGTGTGCCCGCGACTGGCCTGCACCGACATCCCCAATAAGTCCGGGGTTCGGCATCTGCGAACATCGACCCTGCAGGCCACAGCCCGAAGCGATGCCTTTGTCACACCGCCAGCGGCGCGCCAGGCCACGCCAACTGCCCGTCTTCACACCGCCATCGAATCAGGACGCTCCGCCATGCTGCCTACCCATGTCACCCTCGTCGAAGTCGGTCCGCGCGACGGGCTGCAGAACGAGTCGCAGCCGGTCACGGCCCGGCACAAGATCGAATTGATCCACAGGCTGCAGGCCGCCGGCTGCAGAGAGATCGAGGCCACCAGCTTCGTGAGCCCCAAATGGGTACCGCAGATGGGGGATGCGCTGGATGTGATGGCCGGCATCGAGCGCCAGCCGGGCGTGCGCTGGTCGGTGCTGACCCCGAACCTGCGCGGGCTCGAAGCCGCCTTGCCGACCCGGCCGGACGAAATCGTGGTCTTCGGCGCGGCCACCGAGGCCTTCAGCCAGCGCAACATCAACTGCTCGATCGCCGAGAGCATCGAGCGCTTTCGCCCCGTGGTGGCTGCAGCACATGAGGCCGGCATCAAGGTGCGCGCTGCGGTGTCGTGCGCGCTCGGTTGTCCGTACCAGGGGGAGGTCAGTGCCGACGAGGTCGAGCATGTGGTCCAGCTGATGAAAGACATCGGCGTCGACCACTGCGGCATCGCCGACACCATCGGC
>JBBSPW010000010.1:0-36190 GCA_038258365.1 Burkholderiales bacterium
GAAGATCAGCCCGATCGTCAGCGGCACGATCACAGCCAGGCGCGCCATCGCCCGCTGCTGGTTCTCGAAGGCGCCGCCCCATTCCACCCAGTAACCCGAAGGCAGATTGACCTGGGCCTGGATCGCGGCATTGGCTTCCTGGACGAAGCTGTTCACATCGCGCCCCTGCACATCCATCTGCAGCACTGCATAGCGCTGCAGGGCTTCGCGCCGCACGAAGGTGTATCCCTCATCGAGCTCGATCTTCGCCACCTGCGAAAACGGAATCAACGCGCCTTCGGCCGTGCGGATCGGGATCGCTGCGATTGCCGAAGGGCCGCTGCGGAACGCCTCGGCCAGACGCACCGAGATGTCGAAGCGGCGAGTGCCTTCGATCAGGGTCGACACGGTGGTACCGCCGATACCCGACTGCACGATCTCCAGAATGTCGTCGGCGTTGAGCCCGTAGCGCGACGCTGCCGCGCGGTCGACCCTGATCACCAGTTGTGGCTTGCCCTTGTTGGCCTCAGCGCTCAGGTCCGCCACGCCGGGAACGGCGCCGATGACGTTCTTCAGTTGAGCCGACAGGTTCTCCAGCTGGTCGAGGTCCGGACCGTAGACCTTCAACGCCAATGTGGCGCGGACACCGGAAATCAGCTCCTCCACCCGCATCTGGATCGGTTGCGTGGCACCGAACACCGCTGTCTGCACTTCACCCTCCAGGTACTCCTGCATCTCCTTGCCGAGCGCTGAATACGACTGCTTCGTCGGCCATTCGTCCTGCGGCTTCAGATCGAGCAGCACTTCCATGTAGTTGACATCGGCGGTCTCGCCCTTCTCGGCGCGGCCGATGGTGGCCAGCACCGAACGCACTTGGGGGTACTGCTTGCGCAAGCTCGCGTCCATCACGTTGGCCACGCGGATCGACTCTTCGAGCGAGGTGGACGGAATCCCGACCACGCGAAACATGATCGCGTCTTCCTGCAGCGCGGGCATGAACTCCTTGCCCAGCAACGGGAACAACGCGAGCGAGCCGACCAACAATGCCACCGCCGCGCCGACCACGGTCTTCTTCCGGTCCAGTGCCCAGTCCAGCAGGGGCAGGTAGAGCTTCTTCGCGCCGCGAACAAGCCAGGTGTCCTTCTCTTCCTTCGGCTTCAGGATCATCGCTGCCAAAACCGGCACCAGGGTCAACGACAGCAGCAGCGAGCCTGCCATCGCGAAGGTGATGGTCAGCGCCATCGGTTTGAACAGCTTGCCCTCCAGCCCGGTCAGTGAGAACAAGGGCAGGAACACCACGATGATGATCAGGATGGCGAACGCGATCGGGTTGGCCACCTCGCGCGCCGCCTGCAGCACCACCCGCCCGCGATCGACCGGCTGCCCCGATTCGCGAGCTTGCGCCAGCAAGCGAAAAGCGTTCTCGACCATCACGATCGCGCCGTCGACCATCATTCCGATGCCGATCGCAAGTCCCGCCAGCGACATCAGATTGGCCGACATGCCGACCTGCTGCATCAGGATGAAGGCGAACAACATCGCCAGCGGCAGCGTGACGATGACGACGATGGCCGAGCGCAGCTCACCGAGAAACAGGAACAGGATGATCGCAACCAGGATCGAGCCTTCGATCAGCGATTTCTGAGCGGTGGACAGCGCCTTGTCGACGATCTCGCTGCGGTCGTAGACCGCTTTCAACTCGATGCCCTTGGGCAGCGCAGCCTGCGCGGTGGCGAGCTTGGCCTTGACCGCATCGACAACGGTCGCGGCGTTTTCGTTGATGCGTGCCAGCGCGATGCCGAGCACGGTTTCGCGACCATCTCGGGTTACTGCGCCGAAGCGCACGGCCGGTGCCTCTTTCACATCGGCCAGGTCGCGGATGGTGATCGGCGCACCGTTGCGTTCGGCCACCACGATCGAAGCGATGTCGTCGATGCTGGACACCAGCCCCAGGCCCCGCACCAGATACTGCTCGACGCCGATGTTCAGGTACTGGCCGCCGACCTGCTTGTTGTTGGCTGCCAGACGCTCCATCACATCCTTGAACGAGAGCCCGTATTTCACAAGTTGGCGCGGATCGATCTGCACCTGGTACTGCTTCTCGTGGCCGCCCCAGGTGGTGACATCGTCGACGCCGGCGGCGGTGCGCAGGATCGGGCGCACGTTCCAGTCCTGCAGGGTGCGCAGCTCGGTGGCGCTCAACTTCTGATCGGAATCTTCGATCGTGTACCAGAACACCTGGCCCAGGCCCGAGCTGTTCGGTCCCAGCACGGGTTCGCCATAGCCCAGCGGCAAACGTTCCTTGACCTCTTGCAGCTTCTCGCCGACGAGCCGGCGCGCGACGCCGATGTCGACATCGTCGGAGAAGTACACGCCGACATAGGACAGCCCGAACAGCGACACCGAACGAACCACTTCGATGTTCGCCAGGCCGGCCATCGCGGCTTCGATCGGCACCGTGAGCAGCCGCTCGATATCCTCGGCTGCGACACCAGGGGACTCGGTGTAGATGTTGACCTGCGCCGGCGTCACATCCGGGAATGCGTCCACCGGCACTTGTCTGACGGCCATCAGCCCCAGGCCGACCAGAACGCCAAAACCCACCAGCACCAGCACCTTGTAGCGCAGGGCGGCATCAACGATTGCATTGAGCATGGTGTGCGATTCCTCTCAATGCCCGTGGCCGAGTTGCGATTTTTGCTTGCGCGCTTTCAGCGTGTAAGCCCCGGCAGTCACGACCTTTTCGCCCGGCGTGATTCCGGACTTGATCACGGTGCGTCCACCGGCCCGCTCACCCGGCTCGACGGTGCGCGGCTCGTAGGCGCCGTGCTCCAGCACGAACACTGTCGGCTGGCTCTGCATCAGCACGATCGCTTCGTCGGGCACAGAGATCACCGCGCGCGCCGGAGTCGTCTCATCGACGTTGTCGCTTCTTCCGCCTCGGCCCCCATGGCTGCGCCATGCCTCGATCGTGGCACTCGCGAACATCTCCGGTTTGAGACGTCCGTCGGCGTTGGCGACTTCGATGCGAGCGGCGACGGTGCGGGTGTCGCGGTCCAGCGCAGCACCGATGTAGCTGACGCGGCCTTCGAAGATTTCGCTGCCATAGGCTGAAACGCTGACCCGCGCCTTCGCGCCGGTACGCACTTTGGCCAGCGCCGCTTCCGGCAAGTCGGCAATGACCCACACCCGGCTCAGGTCGGCAATCGTGAACATGGCTTCGCTCGGGCTGGCCAGGTCGCCGCGCGTGGCGTTCTTCTGGATCACGCTGCCGGTAAAAGGCGCCGTGACGGCAAAGCTCGCCACGCCACCGCCGCTGGCGATCGGATTGCCGCCCAGCAAACGCAGCTTGTAATCGCTGGCGCGCAAGGCTGCGGACGCCTTGTCTCGGTCGGCCCGCGCGCGCAGGAAGTCCTTGCGCGGGATGATCTCGTCGGCATCCAGTTGCTCGGCGCGCTTGAAGTCGGCTTCGGCGATGCGGAGCTCCGACTGGGCCTGAACCCAGGCAGCATGCGCTTCGCCGACCTCGACGCTGTCCAACACAGCCAGCCGCTGCCCGGCACGCACGCGGTCCCCGAGCTTGGCCGTGGCCGAGGTGATGCGCCCCTCGGTGCGGGGCGCAACCCGTGCGACCCGGTCCTGATCGGGCTGGATCGTCGCGGTGACCACCACGGTTTCGTCGAGCGGCTGCGCGCTGGCGGACTCGACGGTGATGCCCGCACGCTGTGCATCTTCGGGGCTCAGCTTCAGCGCCCCCGCTGCAGCGTGAGCTTCTTCCTCGGCGTGACCGGCCTCATGCTCAGCAGGCTTTGCCTTTGCGGTTTCCCCGGCATGCGCATCGCCTTCGGCATGGCCGTGCCCATCCTCTGTCTTGCTGCACGCACCGAGCAAGACCGCAGCGGCCACCACCGCTGCCAGAGTGGCGCGGCGCAGCATCGGCTCGAATGAAGCGGTAGGTTGGTTCATGGGTTGACTCCTTGTTGCGGCCAGCCGGCCGCGTGTTCCATCTCGATTCGGGTGGTGTGAAAGGCAGCGAGCGCGTTGTTGAAGTCGCGCTCGGCGTCGAGTGCCTGGCGATTGATCAGCAACTGTTCCAGTGCGCCGATCTGGCCGGCGCGACGTGACTTGATGGCAAGCTGCTGGTTGTCTGCGGAAGCCGACAACATCGCTTGCTCGAGCCGCTGCACCCGCAGACGCTGGCTCGAAAGCCGCGACCACAAACGGTGGACTTGGGCTTCGCTGTTGCGCAGCGCGATCTCGCGTTCGATCTCGATCTTCGTGGCGTCGGCAGTGGCGCGACCGATCGCCTCTTCGTTGCGTTTGAAGAGTGGCAACGGAACCGACAGCGTGAGCATCGTGACTCGCTCGCGACCATCGGAGAAGCCTTCTCGGCCCACGCTCAGGCCCACCGTCACATCGGGGTAGCGGTTGCGCTGTTCGACCGCCAGCTGGGCGTGGGCCTGCGCTGCGCGGGCGGCGAACACCGTTCGGGTCGGTTGCGCCCGCATGGCCGCCAGCAGATCGTCCAGGCTGTAGGGCAGACCGTCGCCCGCCAGGGAGGCCAATTCGCCGCGCACGCTGGGCAGCGTTTTCGGCGCCAGTTGCAGCGCGGTGCCCAGGTCGCTGCGAGCGTCGAGAAGATTCTCACGCGCCTGCGCCAGAGCGTTCCGCGAGCGCTCGGTTTCGATCAGCGCCACGTTCGAGTCGAGCCGCGTGTCTTCGCCGGCACTGCGGCGGCGCTCAACGGTGTCGGCGGACTCGGCGAAGAGATCGAGAGATCGTTGCTCGAGTTGCACATGACGCTGGGCCGCCAGCACGGCATGGAAGCGAAGGGCGGCGTCGGCACGCACGTCGCGCCGTGCGACATCGACCTCGGCCTGCGCAGCCTGCAGCGCTGCAGCCGCTACCTGCCGACGCCGCGACTGTTGGCCGCCGGTCTCGAACGGCTGCGCAATGCCGATCGACCATTCGGTGGCTTGTCCGCTGGGATTGTTCAGCCGACGCCGCTTGCGTTCTGTACTCAGTTCCGGGTTGTGGGCGAGCAGAGAGGCAGCATCGCGGCGCGCGGCATCGGCTGCGGCCGACTCGGCTTGTCGCAGGCGCACGCTCGAATGCGCTGCTTCCGCGAGGCGCATGGCCTCGTCCAGGGTCAATTCAGGGGAGTCGGCGCTTTGCGCAGTCGCAGGAAGCGCCAAGGCAGCCAGCGCGCAGGCGAGCGCCAGGGAACGGGAAAGGGAACACATCGAATCATCCTTCTGCTCTCACGACAGAAGCGATCCGAAGGCGGTGTCAGGCGAAGATCTGAATCCGGTGATCGGGCCCGACGCCGTTCGCGGATCGCGCGGCAGCATCGAGCTTGCAGATGTCGGGGCGTTCGGGTGCCACCGGGATGTGGGATGTGAATCGGATCGGCAAGCCTTCGAGCGAGACAGTCGTCGCAACCGCCACGACGACCATGCTTGCCGCCAAGGTCGTCAACGCCGAACCCAAATGGCAGCTCTCGCAGTCGAGGTGGGGTGCGCTCGAAGACTTCGACGGTTGTGCATGGCCGCTGTCATCGGCACCGGGCTGCCCGGCTGTTTGATGACGATGTTCGTGATGGCCGAAATGATTTTCTGCGACAACGCCGGGACCTTCGTGCCCGCAGTACGGCGCTGCTGCCGCCCAGATGAGCTGGGTGGGCAGAACGATCATCAACACGAGAAGAACGAAGCGAAACATCTGGCCCGAGTCTAGTCGAGCCCGTGGACTGCATCACAGCGTCCCACCCCGGCACGCGGGCGTCAAACAGCCAGCGCCTGCGCCACCGTCAACCCCTCATACCCCGCAATCTGCCTGAACGCTGCCGAAGCCGCGCCCGGCGCCAGCAGCGTGCGCGCCGCCAAGGGTTCGACCGCGGTGCGCCCCGGGTCGCACAGCATCACATGGCGCGAGTCGTCGCCTTCGTCCAGTCTGGAGACCCAGCCGATCTCGGCCAGTGTGACCAGGGTGGGTTCGATCTGCAGCGGGTCGGCGCGCAGCACCTGCGCCAGTTGCGTTGGCGTCAGGCCGTGGGTGTCGTTGGCACGGCAGGCCTGCAACTGGCGCAGCACTGCCAGTGACAGTTCGAAGCGCCAGCCCGGGGTTTGCGGCCGGCTGGCCACGCGCATCTGCAAGCTGGGCGCATAGGCTGCAATCACCGCGCCCAGCAACACGATCACCCAGCTGACATAAATCCACAACAGCAGGATCGGCAAGGTGGCGAAGGCGCCGTAGATGGCCGAATAGCTCGGCACCGTGGCCACATACCAGGCCAGGAGCTTCTTCGCTGCCTCGAAGCCCAGCGCCACGAACAAGCCACCCGCCAGCGCATGGCGCCAGCGCACCGGCGCATTGGGAACATAACGGTACAAACCCGCCGCAAACGCCACCAACAAAACGAATTGCGCCAGGTCCAGGAGCACCGCCACCAGACCGGGCAGTGTGGCGACCAAGCCGCGCGAAGCCGACAGCGCATACGACGTCAATGTCGGGCTGACCCCGAGCGCCAAGGGCCCCAAGGTCAGTGTCGCCCAGTAAACCAGAATGCGCTGCGCGATCGGCCGCGCTTGTCTCACCCGCCAGATGCCGTTCAGGGTGCGGTCGATGGTCAACACCAGCGCCAGCGCCGTGCCCACCAGCAGCACCAGACCCAATGCGCCCATGCCGCGCGCATTGGCTGTGAACTGCGTCAGCGATGCCAGCACCGGGCGCGCGATCGTGTTGGGCACCAGGTTGCGCAAGAACCAGTTCTGCAGCGCGCCTTCGAAGCCCGCGAACATCGGGAATGCGGTGAACACCGCCAGCATCACCGTCACCAGCGGCACCAGCGCGATCAGGGTCGTGAAAGTCAGGCTGCCGGCCGTGAGTCCCAGCCGGTCGTCACGGAAACGCAGCCGCAGGGTGCGCAGGGTGTCGAACCAGGGCCAGGTGCGCAGGGTTTCCAGCAACATCGACAGCGCCTCGCGCCCGGCGAGTTCCTGCGGCACGGCACGTCGGTCCAGGGGTTGGTTCATGCTGACTATGATGACAGCGTGACCGATGCCAAAGCGCCCGATTCCTCTGCAACCCGTGTTGCCGATACCGACATCGCCGCGGTACCCCGTCCTGCGGTTCCCGACCGGGTTGTGCGCACCACCCGCGCGGTGGCGCTGACGGGCTTGCTGGCCTTGATCGCACTCGGCCTGGCGTGGGAGCTGTGGCTGGCACCGACCGGGCGCGGCACGCTGGCGCTGAAGGTACTGCCGCTGGTGTTCTGCGTGGCGGGTTTGTGGCGCCACCGCATGTACACCTTCCGCTGGCTGAGTTTGTTGATCTGGCTGTATGTGATGGAAGGGCTGGCGCGTGCACCCGGCGAAGGCGGCACGGGCACCCTGCTGGCGGTGCTGCAGGTGCTGCTGTCGGTGGTGGTGTTCAGCGCCAGCGCGGTCTACATCCGCTGGCGCTTGCGGCATGCGCCTCCACCTGCCGGCGGCTTGCCGGAAACCGCAAAGCCATGACCGTCGTCGACGCGCTGCGACAGGCCGTCGGCGATGCGCATGTGCTGACCGAGGGCGACCTGTCGGCCTGGGAGCAGGACTGGCGACGTCGCTGGCGCGGCAAGGCGCTGGCCGTGGTGCGGCCGGGCAGCACAGCCGAGGTGGCCGCGGTGGTGCAAGCCTGCATCGCGACCGCAACCGCCATCGTGCCGCAGGGCGGCAACACCGGATTGGTCGGCGGATCGGTGCCCGACGGCAGCGGCACGCAGGTGTTGTTGAGCCTTCAGCGCTTGAACAGGGTGCGGCAGATCGACGACGCCAACCTGACATTGACAGCCGAAGCCGGCTGCGTGCTGCAGAACCTGCAACAAGCCGCGCGCGACCACGGTCTGCTGCTGCCCCTGAGCCTGGCTGCAGAAGGCAGCTGCACGATCGGTGGCAATCTGGCCACCAATGCCGGTGGCACGCAGGTGCTGCGCTGGGGCAACACGCGAGAGTTGTGTCTGGGCCTGGAAGTGGTGACTGCCGACGGTCAAATCTGGGAGGGCCTGTCGGGTCTGCGCAAGGACAACACCGGCTACGACCTGCGCGACCTCTACATCGGCAGCGAAGGCACGCTCGGCATCATCACCGCGGCCACGCTGAAGCTGGCGCCGCTGCCGGCTGCCACCACCACGGCGCTGGCAGCCTGCGACACCCTGGACGGCTGCGTGGCGCTGCTGAAGCTGGCCCGCACCCGGCTCGGCGCGGGGCTGACCGGTTTCGAAGTCATGGGGCGACTTGCGCTCGACTTGGTAGCTCGGCACTTTGCCGACCTGCCCCGCCCGCTGCCGGCGGCGCCCTGGACCGTGTTGCTGGAACACAGCGACACTGAAGGCGAAGCCGAAGCGCGAGCGCGCTTCGAGTCCTTGCTCCAAGCTGCGCTGGAAGCCGGGGCGATCACCGATGCGGTGGTGGCCGAAAGCCTGGCGCAGTCTCGCGCACTGTGGCACCTGCGCGAATCGATCCCGCTGGCGCAAGCCGAAGAAGGTCTGAACATCAAGCACGACATCTCGCTGCCGGTGTCGGCCATCCCGGCGTTTGTCGCCCGCACCGACGCGGCGCTGCAACGTGCCTTCAACGGGGTGCGCTTGATCAATTTCGGCCACCTGGGCGATGGCAACCTGCACTACAACGTGCAGTCACCCGATGGGGTCGATGGCAAACGCTTTCTGGCCGAACAGGAACATGCGGTCAACACCCTCGTCTTCGATGCGGTGGCAGCCTGTGGCGGCTCGTTCTCGGCCGAGCACGGCATCGGCCAGTTGAAGCGCGACGAACTCGCGGCGCGCAAGTCGCCGGTTGCGCTGCAGTTGATGCGCGCCATCAAGGCCGCTCTGGACCCGCAGCACCTGCTGAACCCCGGCCGGGTGCTGTAGCTGTATCCGCGCGGCCAAGGGTTGCGACGGATGCCCAGCCCAAATTCCTTGCGGCACCATCGGCCGGCACACATCTTGCGGCGCCTGTTGACGCCCGTTTCGGTCGATGGCTGCTGCCGCGAGGCTTGAATGACCGGTCTGCCACGATCTGTCTCCCACTTCTTGAGAGGACCCATCCGATGTCACGAATCATTGGGGCGGCCGCCGCCCTGGCTTGCACCGTAGGCCTCACCTTGTTGCCCACTGCAAATGCCGCCGATGCCTTGCGCGTGGTGCGCGATGCGTCAACCGGCGAGCTTCGCGCACCGAATGCAGCAGAAGCTGCAGCGTTCGAGAAAGCAGAAGCTCAACTGCGTGCCAGTCAGGCGGCCCGCCAAACCAGCACCGGCAACACCCAGCCAGCCTCCAAGCCCGGCACCGAGATCCGTTATGCCGACGGCACCATCGAAACCAAGCATGGCGAAGACACCCACATGACCGCGGTGGCCGCCCTGGCCGAAGACGGCTCGCTGACACAGGATTGCCTGCCGGCGCCGCAAGCCGATGCCTGGGTCCGGGCGCGGGCCCCCGCCAGCCAGAAAGTGAAGGGGAAGTGATGCGACACCCACAGACCTTCAAGACCGCACCGGTGCTGACCGCACTGGCTTTGCTGATCGGCGCCAGCGGGTTGTCGATGCAGGCGCAGGCCGCCGCCACCATCGTCATCAACAACACCAACGCCGCCGGCGTTGGCTTCAACGATTCGACGCCGGCAACCCCGGTCGGTGGCAATCCGGGCACCACCCTCGGCGCGCAGCGCCTGTTCGCCTTCACCTATGCCGCCAACATCTGGGGGGCCACGCTGACCAGCAACCAACCGATCGTCATCAATGCCAGCATGACGCCGCTGAATTGCACCGCCACATCGGCAACCCTGGGCAGCGCCGGCGCCACCAGCAGCTTCATCAACTTCGCGAACGCGCCCTTCGCCAACACCCGCTATGCCTACGCGCTGGCCAACAAACTGTCGGGCACCTACCTCGGCACCCCCAACGCCGGGCAAATCAACGCCAACTTCAACTCCAACCTGGGGTTGAATGCCAACTGTCTGCCGGGGCGCACTTTCTACCTGGGGCTGGACAACCAGCACGGCACCAACATCGACTTCGTGGCGGTGCTGCTGCACGAGATGGGGCATGGTCTGGGCTTCCAGACCTTCACCAACGGCTCCAGCGGTGCGCAGAGCGGCAATCTGCCGTCGATCTGGGACCGCTTCATGCTGGACACCCGAACCGGCAAGCTGTGGTTCGAGATGACCAACGCCGAACGCGCGTCGTCGGCCATCAGCGTCGACAAGCTGGCCTGGACGGGGCCGGCAGTGACCGCAGCGTTGCCGGGCGTGCTGACCTTCGGCCTGGCCAGCGCCACCTTCAGCGGCCCGGCCGCCAGCGCGATCACCGGCACCGTGCGCGTCGGCGAGGCCGACTACGGCCCGGCGGTCGGCGCGGCGCCGATCATCGGCGAGGTCATGCCGGTGGTGCTGCAGCCTGGTGAAACCGGTGAAGGTTGCGACGCCTACAGCGGCTTGAACCAGCGTGCCGTGGCCGGCCGAGTGGCGTTCGTGACCCTGGGCGGGTGCACCACGGCGATCAAGTCGCGCAACGCCCAGAATGCCGGCGCCATCGCGGTGCTGATCGGCGACACAGTGGCCGAAAGCGGTGTGCAGCCGATTCCGCTTGGCGGCGTCGACCCGGCGATCACGGTTCCCAGCGTGCGGCTGTTCCTGGCCGACAGTGTCAAGTTGCGCAGCGACCTGCAGCGGCGTGCACGCACCTCGTCCGGAGTGCTGGTGTCGCTGGCGCGGGCCGGGGGTGCGCAATACGCCGGCGCCGACCCGCTGGGACGTGCGCTGCTGTACGCGCCGAACCCATTCATTGGCGGCTCGTCGGTGTCGCACTTCGACCGCACCATGTTCCGCAACCAGTTGATGGAGCCGAACATCAGCAACGACCTGACATCGTCGGTGGTGCCTCCAGAGGACCTGACCTTCAAGTTGTTCCAGGACATCGGCTGGTAAGCCCTCGGGCCCAACGCATCATGCCAAGGGCCGCGAAAGCGGCCCTTTTTTCCATGATGGCTCGAAAGGCAACGCTATTGCAGCGGACCTTCGAGTGTGCGCGGCACCGGGATCGACACGGTCTCGATGCCCTCTTCCTGCAGCGCTTCGCGTTCCTGCTGCGTTGCCTGGCCGCGGATGCCTCGTTGCTCGGACTCACCATAGTGAATGCGGCGCGCTTCTTCGGCAAAGCGTTTGCCCACGTCTTCGGTGCGCGCCATCAACCCGCGCACCGCAGCCACCCAGGCGGTTTGCATGTCGGCGATGTTGGCGGGTGCCTGCCGTGCGGTATCAGCATGGTGCGGCGATGGGTCAGCGCCATTGCCGCCGCCCTCGCGTCCATCCACGGGCGCCTCGGCTCCGCCCGGCGACAGTGGGTTGGCTGCCTGCGATCGGTCGGCGCGGGGCTCAGGGGGAGCCTTGGCACCGGATAGATTGAGCCGCGGCGCTGTCGGGGTGCGCACCACCACGCGGTCGGCACACAACGGGCATTCGATGAGGCCGCGGCCGTTCTGCGCCATGAAGTCGTCGTCGGAGCCGAACCAGCCCTCGAAGACATGGCCGTTCTGGCAGCGCAGGTCCAGCACCTTCATCGTCGGGAAGCCTCGTGGTCGATTGCCGGGCCGATCGGCGACAGCGCCACCGGGTCGGCAGCGGCATCGGTGGCGCTGTCTGCAGCCTGCCAAACGAGTCGGCGCACGCCGGTGCGCCATTGCCGCAACCAGTGCAGTCCGGTCAGCGTCTTGACATCGGTGAGTCGCCCGTCCAGTTCCATCTGCAGCAACTGCGCGTCGTCCATCTGCACCGATTCGACGAACTCGCCTTCGTCCAGCCGCTGCGGACCGGCTTGCAGGCCGCGCGCAAACCACAACCAGATGCTCTCGGTGGAATAGGCAGCAGCGTTGTGGATCACCCCGCCGTAAGCCCATTCGGCTGCGGTGTAGCCGGTTTCTTCCAGCAGTTCGCGCTGGCCGCAGAAGAGCGTGGTCTCACCCGGGTCGCGCTTGCCGGCCGGCCACTCCAGCAGCACGCGCGACAGCGGGTAGCGGTACTGGCGCACCAGCACCAGGCGGCAGTTGCTCATGTCCATGCCCATGTCAAGAATGGGCACCACCGCTACAGCGCCGCCATGGCGCACATATTCGCGCGAGGATGTGCTGCCGTCGGGCAGCCGAACCTCGTCGCATTCCAGCTGCAGCCAACCGTCGCCCCAGAGCGTCCGGCCCGACAGGCGCTTCTCGATCAGGTGGTCATCGGCAGCCATGCGTGTTGCGGGTGATCGCTGGAAAGGGAATGCTGATTCAGGTGGCCAGGGCGCGCACGATGGCGTCGCGGCACATCGCCATCAGCCCGCCAGAGAATGGGCCGAACAGGAACACAGCCAGACCGTTGACCGCCAGCAGGGCCGACACCCCCGCGCCACGGCTCAGGGTTTCGGTGTGCACCGGGTCGTCGAACCACATCACCTTGATGACGCGCAGGTAGTAATAAGCGCCGATCAGCGAGAACAACACCGCCACCACCGCCAGCACGAGGTAGCCGGTGACATTGGTGCTGACCAGCGACTGGATGATCGCGAGCTTGGCGAAGAAGCCCACCATCGGCGGCAAGCCGGCCAGCGACAGCATGAACACGCTCATCACGCCAGCGGTCCAGGGGCTGCGGCGCGACAAGCCGGCCAGGTCGCTGATCTCTTCGCTCTCGAAGCCCTGCTTCGACAGGAACATGATCAAGCCGAAGGTGCCGACCGTGGTCAGTACATAGGTCACCAGATAGAACATCGCCGAGCTGTAGGCGTTGCCGGCCGACAAGGTGTTGCCGGTGACCACGCCCGCTGACAAGCCGAGAAGGATCCAGCCCATCTGCGCGATGCTGCTGTAGGCCAGCATCCGCTTCAAATTGGTTTGCGCGATGGCGGCCAGGTTGCCGATGGCCAACGACCCCACCGCCAGCACGATCAGCATCTGCTGCCAATCCACCGCCAGCCCCAGCATGCCTTCGACCAGCAGCCGGATGGTGATGGCGAAGGCCGCGAACTTGGGCGCGCCGCCGATCAGCAACGTGACTGCGGTCGGTGCGCCCTGGTAGACATCGGGCACCCACATGTGAAACGGCACCGCGCCCAGCTTGAAAGCCAGCCCGGCCACGATGAAAACCACGCCGAACACCAGCACCTCTTTGTTGATCAGCCCGGTGCTGATCTGCTCGAACACCTTCGACACGTCGAGCGAGCCGGTGGCGCCGTACATCATCGACAAGCCATACAGCAGGAACCCGCTCGCCAACGCGCCCAGCACGAAGTACTTCATTGCGGCTTCGGTGGCCAACGCATGGTCACGGCGCAAGGCAGCCAGTGCGTAGAGCGAAAGGCTCATCAACTCCAGGCCGACATAGAGCACCAGGAAATTGTTCGCGGAGCACATCACCGAGATGCCCAGCAACACGAAGATCGCGAGCATGAAGAACTCGCCCTTCAGCATCTCACGTGCGCCGAGCGTGGGTCTTGCGTAGGCCAGCGTGGCCAATGTGGCCAGCGCCGCGAAGGCCGCCAGCAGATGGCTCATCGGGTCGACCACCACCATGTTGGCCAGCCCATAGACGGTCTGTCCGCCGGCGTAGTAGCCGAACTGCATCGCCGCGAAGATGGCAATGCCGATCTGCGTGAGCCAGAACGTGGGGCCGCGTTCCGGGTCGCTGGTGTAGAGGTCCACCAGCAGCACCACGCAGGCCAGCACCAGCAACCAGATCTCGGGGGTCAGCACCCACCAGTTGTTGAGGGTGGCAGCGGGGAAGTTCGGCAAACCAGTCATCGGAGTCGTGGTCGGGGTCATCGTGTGTTCCCGATCAATTGAGCTTGGGGGTGGCCACATGCCGCAGCAACTCGGCCACCGACACATCCATCACATCGGTGAAGGGCTTCGGATAGAGACCCATCCACAGCACCGCAATCGCCAACACCGCCAGCATCGTGAACTCGCGGGCGTTGATGTCGACCAGCGCCTTGACAGGGTCGTTGGCGACATCGCCGAAGTAGACGCGCTTGAGCATCCACAAGGTGTAAGCCGCGCCCGAGACCAGCGCTGTGGCGGCCACCGCGCCGATCCAGAAGTTGTATTGCACGGCACCCAGGATCACCATCCATTCGCCGACGAAGCCTGCGGTGCCAGGCAAGCCGCAGTTGGCCATGGCGAACAGCACCGCGAAGGCAGCGAACTTGGGCATGGTGTTGGCAACACCGCCGTAAGCCGCGATCTCGCGCGAATGCACGCGGTCGTAGAGCACACCGATGCAGAGGAACATCGCACCCGAGACAAACCCGTGGCTGATCATCTGCACGATGCCGCCGGCCATGCCCAGCGGGTTGAACATGAAGAAGCCCAGCGTGACGAAGCCCATGTGCGCGATCGAGCTGTAGGCCACCAGCTTCTTCATGTCTTGCTGCACCAGGGCCACCAAGCCGATGTAGACCACGGCGATCAGGCTCAACGCGATCATGAAGACCGCGTATTCCCGCGCCGCATCGGGTGCGATCGGCAATGAGAAACGCAAGAACCCGTAGGCGCCCAGCTTCAGCATGATGGCTGCCAGCACCACCGAGCCGCCGGTGGGCGCTTCGACGTGGGCATCGGGCAGCCAGGTGTGCACCGGCCACATCGGCACCTTGACGCTGAATGCCGCGAAGAAGGCGAAGAACAAGAGCGCCTGCGCAGGCAATGGCAACGGCAGGCGGTGCCAGGCCAGGATTTCGAAACTGCCGCCGCTCTTGAAGTACAGGTAGACCAGCGCCACCAGCATCAGGAGCGAGCCCAGCAGCGTGTACAGAAAGAACTTGAAGGCCGCGTAGACGCGATTGGGGCCGCCCCAGACGCCGATGATGAGGTACATCGGAATCAGGGTGGCTTCGAAGAACACATAGAACAGCAGCCCGTCGAGCGCGCAGAACACGCCGATCAGCAGGCCCGACAGGATCAGGAAGGCGCCCATGTACGAGGCCACGCGGTCGGTCACCACCTGCCAGGCAGCGATCACGACGATGACGGTGATGAAGGCCGTCAGCGGCACGAACCAAAGCGACAGCCCGTCGACACCCAGGTGGTAGTTGACATTGAAGCGCTCGATCCACGAGAGCTTCTCGACGAACTGCATGGCGGCGGTGCCGGTATCGAAGCGCGCCACCAGGGGCAGCGTGACCAAGAACGACGCAATCGATCCCACCAGCGCGATCGCCCGCACCATGCCCGCCCCCTGGTCGCGGCCGATGGCGAGCAAGAGCACACCGAAGGCCACCGGCAACCAGATCGCGACGCTCAGCAAACCCATGCTCGACTTCCTCTGATCTTGTTTTTCTGATGCGGCATCGAACTCAATTGAACATGTTGGCGAAGAAAGGCCACAGTCTCCAGGTCAGCAACACGAAGATTCCGAGCAGCATCACCAGTGCGTACTGATACAGCCGCCCGGTCTGCCAGCTGCGCACCACGCCAGCCATGCCGCCGACTGCGCTGGCCGAGCCGTTGACGAAACCGTCGATGACGCCGACATCGCCGCCCTTCCACAAACCCATGCCGGTCAAACGCGCGCCCTTGGCCAGCACATGCTCGTTGAACCAGTCGAAGTAGTACTTGTTCTCGAGCAAGCGCATCAACGGACCCAGATTGCGCGCCAGGGCCGCCGGAATCGACGGCTGCTTCAGGTAGAACCACCACGACATCGCCACGCCGGCCACCGCCAGCCACAACGGCAGCGTGCTCAGTGAATGCAGCGCCATCGCGGCGGCGCCATGAAACTCTTCTTCCAGCATCGCCATCGCCGGATGGCGAGCCGCGTCCACGAAGATGGCGTCCTTGAAAAAGTCGCCATAGAGCATCGGCTCGATGAAGACATAGCCCACCAGCACCGAAGGGATCGCCAGCAGGATCAGCGGCGCCAGCACCACCCACTTGGGTTCGTGCGGGGTGGGGTCGTGGTGGTCCCCATGGGTGGGATCACCGTGATCGCCATGCGAATGATCGTCGTGCGCGGCTTCGGCCGGAAACGGCTTCTTGCGGAATCGCTCGGGTCCGTGAAAGACCAGGAAGAACATCCGGAACGAATAAAAGGCGGTGACGAACACCCCCGCCGTGACCGAGAACAGCGCAAAGCCGTGGCCCCACAGGTTGGTCGCGTGGACCGCTTCGATGATGCTGTCCTTGCTGTAGAAACCGGCGAACAACGGGGTGCCGATCAGCGCCAGCGAACCCAGCAACGAGGTCAGCCAGGTGATGGGCATGTACTTGCGCAACCCGCCCATGTTGCGGATGTCCTGATCGTGGTGCATGCCGATGATCACGCTGCCCGCGGCCAAAAACAGCAGCGCCTTGAAGAAGGCATGCGTCATCAGGTGGAACACCGCCACGCTGTAGGCCGATGCGCCAAGCGCCACGGTCATGTAGCCGAGCTGACTCAGTGTGGAATAGGCCACCACGCGCTTGATGTCGTTCTGGATGATGCCCAGGAAGCCCATGAACAAGGCCGTGATCGAGCCGATCACCAGCACGAAGCTGAGCGCAGTGTCGGACAACTCGAACAGGGGCGACATGCGCGCCACCATGAAGATGCCGGCGGTGACCATCGTGGCCGCGTGGATCAACGCGCTGATCGGCGTCGGGCCTTCCATCGAATCGGGCAGCCACACATGCAGCGGAAACTGCGCGCTCTTGCCCATCGCGCCGATGAAGAGGCAGATGCAGGCGACGGTGATCAGCATCCAGTCCGTTCCGGGGAAGGTCAACCTGGCCAGCTCGGGGGCCTTGGCGAAGGCCTCGGCGTAGTTCAGTGTGCCGCCGTAAGCGACGATCAACCCGATGCCCAGGATGAAGCCGAAGTCGCCCACCCGATTGACCAAAAAGGCCTTCATGTTGGCGAAGATGGCGGTCGGCTTCTTGAACCAGAAGCCGATCAACAGATAGCTGACCAAGCCCACCGCTTCCCAGCCGAAGAACAACTGCAGGAAGTTGTTGCTCATCACCAGCATCAGCATGCTGAAGGTGAAAAGGCTGATGTAGCTGAAGAAACGCTGGTAGCCGGGGTCGCCTTCCATGTAGCCGATGGTGTAGATGTGCACCATCAATGAGACGAAGGTCACGACCACCATCATCATCGCGGTCAGGCCGTCGACCAGAAAGCCGACTTCCATCACCAGTTTGCCGAGCACCATCCACTCGTAGACAGTGGCGTTGTAGCGCGCGCCGCCCACCACCTGCGAGAGCACCATGGCCGAGCAGACGAAGGCGATGAACACCCCGAGGATGGTGAAGAAATGCGCGCCGCGGCGGCCGACTGCCTTGCCGGCCAGACCCGCGATCAGCGAGCCCACCAACGGAGCCAGCGCAACGGTCAGCAGCAGGGGAAGCGAAATCGTGGATGCCATGGTGTGCGCGGTCAGCCCTTCAGGTCATCCAGCTCGTCGACCGCGATCGAGGCGCGGTTGCGGAACAGCACGACGAGACTCGCCAGGCCGATGGCCGATTCGGCAGCCGCCACCGTCAGGATGAAGAACACGAACACCTGCCCGGCCATGCGGTCCGCCTCGGGCGGCAGGTGTTGAGAGAAGGCGACGAAGTTCAGGTTCACCGCCAGCAGCATCAGCTCGATGGCCATCAGCAGCACGATCAGGTTGCGGCGGTTCAAGAAGATGCCGACCACCGAGATCGCGAACAGGATGCCGCCGAGCGTGAGGTAGTGGCCGAGCGTGATCGGACCCAGCATCACGATCGCCCCGCCGGTTTTCCGGATGCGGGTGCAGCCGCATCAACGGTTGCCGAAGACTTCGCCTGCACCACCGGCGGCATCTTGATCAGCCGCACGCGGTCGGCCTTCTTCGCCTTGACCTGCTCCGACGCATCCATATGGCGCCCGCCCTTCTTGCCGCGCAGGGTCAACGCGATGGCCGCGATGATGGCCACCAGCAACAGCACCGCCGCCAACTGCAGCGGATAGAGGTAGTGGGTGTAGATCTCGATGCCCAGCAGTTTGGTGTTGCCGATCTCGATCGCGCGCAAGCTTTCGGGTGGTGGCTGGGTGCGAAAACCGCGCATCAGCACCAGTGCCATCTCGAGCGCGATCAGCGCGCCGACGAATCCGGCCACCGGCAGGTGTTTCCAGAAACCCTCACGCAGGCCGTCGGTGTTGATGTCGAGCATCATCACCACGAACAGAAACAGCACCATCACCGCGCCCACATAGACCAGCATCAACGTGATCGCGAGGAATTCAGCACGCAGCAGCATCCACAGGCAACTTGCGCTGAAGAACGCCAACACCAGGAACAGCGCCGAATGCACGGTGCTGCGGGCGGTGATGACGCGCATCGCCGCCAGCAGCATCACGGCTGCGAAAACGTAAAACAGAACGGTGGTGGTTTCCATGGGGTGGTGGCCGGTGCCTTCTCCTGTGCGGGCTTGCGCTGCGGTCTTCGACGGCCGCGCAACGGCTTCTTGTTTTTTGGTTCGGGCGGGCCCTTAGCTGTCGGTGATCAACGGGTGGCAGGTCAGCGAAACGGCGCATCGGCCGCGCGGTTGGCAGCGATCTCTTTTTCGTAGCGGTCGCCCACGGCCAGCAGCATGTCCTTGGTGAAGTACAGGTCACCGCGCTTCTCGCCGTGGTATTCGAAGTGGTGGGTTTCGACGATGCTGTCCACCGGGCAGCTTTCTTCGCAGAAGCCGCAGAAGATGCACTTGGTCAGGTCGATGTCGTAGCGCGTGGTGCGGCGGCTGCCGTCGTCCCGCACCTCGCTTTCGATGGTGATGGCCAATGCGGGGCACACCGCCTCGCACAGTTTGCAGGCGATGCAGCGCTCTTCGCCGTTTTCGTAGCGGCGCAGTGCATGCAAACCGCGGAAGCGCGGCGACTGCGGAGTCTTTTCCTCGGGAAACTGAACCGTGATGTTCTTGGACCAGAACTTGCGCCCGGTCAGCGCCATGCCCTTCAACAACTCGGTGAGCATGAAGGTAGAGAAGACATCCTTGATGGCGGTCATGGTGGTCATGTGTTGCCTCCCCGACTAGTTCCAGATGTTCAAAGGTGACTGGATCCACAAGCCGACCACGACCAGCCAGACCAATGTCACCGGGATGAAGATCTTCCAGCCAAGACGCATGATCTGGTCGTAGCGGAAGCGCGGAAACGTGGCGCGCACCCACAGGAACATCGTGACAACCACGAAGACCTTGATGGCGAGCCAGATCCAGCCGGGGATGAAGGCGAGGAAGCTGAACGGTGGCAGCCAGCCCCCCAGAAACAGCAGCACGCAGATCGTGCTGACCAGCAGCATGTTGGCGTATTCGGCCAGGAAGAACATCGCAAACGACATGCCCGAGTACTCGACCATGTGACCGGCGACGATCTCGCTTTCGCCTTCGACCACATCGAAGGGGTGGCGGTTGGTTTCGGCCAGACCCGAGATGAAATAGACGATGAAGATGGGGAACAGCGGCAGCCAGTTCCACGACAGCATGCCCACGCCGAAATCGGCCATCATGCCGCGGCCTTGCAGCAGCACGATCTCCGACAGGTTCATGGTGTTGGACACCATCAGCACCACGACCAGCGCAAAGCCCATCGCGATCTCGTAGCTGACCATCTGCGCCGATGCCCGCAACGCGCCCAGAAAGGCGTATTTCGAATTGCTGGCCCAACCGGCGATGATCACGCCGTAAACCTCCAGCGACATGATCGCCAGCAGAAACAGCAAGCCGGCATTGACATTGGCCAGAGCAACCTCAGGGCCGAAGGGAATCACCACCCAGGCCACCAGCGCCGGCATGATGGTCATCACCGGGCCCAGAAAGAACAGCGGCTTGTTGGCTGCGCTCGGGCGGATGATCTCTTTGAAGATGAGTTTGACCGCGTCGGCGATCGGGGTCAGGAGGCCGCCGGGGCCGACCCGGTTCGGACCCAGCCGCAATTGCGTGAAGCCGATGCCCTTGCGTTCCCACAAGGTCAGGTAAGCCACGCAAATCATCAGCGGCAGCACCAGCGCGATGATCTTGACGAGGCTCCAGACCACCAGCCACAGGCCGGAGCCGAGGGTCTGGTTGCCGAATTGATGCAGGCCGTCGAACATCGTCAGACTGCGTCGATGCGCAGCAAGCCGAACATCGGCCCCAGCGCGACCGTGGTCGGATGGCCGGCAGCCACGCGCACCACGTTCGACGCCAGGCTGTCATCGCGTGCAGCAGGGATTTCGACGGTGGCGTCGCCGTGCACGATCCGCACGATGGACCCGGCTTGCAGACCCAGACGCGCCCACAACGCTGCGGGCAAATGCGCCATCGGTGCACGCCCGTCGGCGGTTTCCTGCAGCGCCGGCGCACGGCGCACCAGCGAATCGGTGTCGTAGATGGGGATATCGGCGATGCGCTCGAAGCTGTGCTCGCCATCGGCATGAAGGTGGTCGGCTGCCGTCGCATGGCCTTGATCGACCGCGTTGTGCATCCGCTCATGCAGCGTGTTCACATCACCCAAGGCCTCGGCGCGCACATCCTCGGAACTCTCCTGATCGAAGCCCGGCAAGCCCAGCAGGTTGCCGAGCACGCGCAGCACCTTCCAGGCCGGTCGCGCATCGCCCAACGGCTTGACGACACCGTGGAAGCTTTGCAGGCGGCCTTCGGCATTGACGAAGCTGCCCGCGGTCTCGGTGAACGGAGCGATCGGCAGCATCACATCAGCCATTTCCGCCATCGCGCCCGTCATGCAATCCGCAAACGGCGTCAGTGCGACCACCAGCCCAGAGCCCGCCAGCGCCCGGCGCGTGGCTTCGGCATCGGCGCTGTCGAGCAGCGGTTCGGTGTTTAGCAGCAGCAGCGCCTTCATCGGCTGCGAAAGCATTTGCGCGGCGTTCAATCCACCGTTTGCGGGTTGTGCGCCCACCAGTTGCGCGCCGACCGCATTGCCACCATCGACCAGCCAGCCGAAGCTGGCTCCCGTGTGCCCGGCGATCCACGACGCCAGCCGCGCCAGCTCGGTGGCCTGCGGATGCTGTGCCGCCGCGTTGCCCAGCAGCACCGCCTTGCGTTCACCGGACAACAGCGACTGCGCGATGGCCTTGGACGCATCAGAAGGCTCACCCCGGCCGTCGGTGCCGGAAGCCTTGTCGCCGCCGATCACCGCCACCACCGCTTCGGCGATGTCGGCCAGTGCATCGGTCCAGCCCGATGGCGCCACAGCCATCGTCGACGCCATCGGCATCAGCCAATCGTCGGCCAGCGCGTGGAGGCTGTGCACCTGCGCACCACGCTTGGCGGCCTGACGCAGGCGCTGTGCAAACAACGGATGGTCCTTGCGCAAGAACGAGCCGACCACCAGTGCCCGATCCAGTTGCGACAGCGATGCGATGGGAATACCCAGCCAGCGGGCTTTTCCAGCCGGCGCGGCGCTGCCGAAGTCGGTTTGGCGCAAGCGGTGGTCGATGTTGTCGCTGCCGATGCCGCGCACCAGTTTCGCCAGCAGGTGCAACTCTTCGACTGTCGACGAAGGATGACCCAAGGCACCGATGCCGCTGCTGCCGAACTCGGCCTGCACGCGCTTGATGCCGTCGGCCACATAGGCCAGCGCGGTGTTCCAGTCCGTTGC
This sequence comes from Burkholderiales bacterium, assembly GCA_038258365.1. GTDB lineage: Bacteria > Pseudomonadota > Gammaproteobacteria > Burkholderiales > Burkholderiaceae_C > Rubrivivax. The sequence continues at coordinate 21,600 of JBBSPW010000010.1, forward strand.
TTGCCAGACATTGCCCTGCTTGATCATCGGCTGCGTCAGCCGCGACGGCGCATTGACGGCTTCGTAGCTGAAGCGGTCGCGGTCGGCGATCCAGCATTCGTTGACATCTTCGTTTTCAAGCGGCACCACGCGCATCACCTTGCCGGCCTTGACCTGCACCACCAGGTTGGCACCGGTGCTGTCGTGCGGCGAAACCGACTTGCGGCGCGACAGCTCCCAGGTTCGGGCGCTGTAGCGAAAGGGCTTGCTGGTCAAAGCACCCACGGGGCAGATGTCGATCATGTTGCCCGACAGCTCGCTGTCGATGGTGCCGCCGCGCACGGTGGTGATCTCGCTGTGCTCGCCGCGGTGGATCATGCCGAGTTCCATCACCCCGGCCACCTCTTGTCCGAAGCGCACGCAGCGCGTGCAGTGGATGCAGCGCGTCATCTCGGCCATGCTGACCAGTGGCCCCACGTCCTTTGTGAAGACGATGCGTTTTTCTTCTTCGTAGCGCGATGCACTGGCGCCGTACCCCACCGCCAGATCCTGCAGCTGGCATTCACCGCCCTGGTCGCAGATCGGGCAGTCCAGCGGGTGGTTGATGAGCAAAAACTCCATCACCGACTTCTGGGCGTTGATGGCCTTCGGGCTTTTGGTGCGCACGATCATGCCGGCGGTGACCGGCGTGGCACACGCCGGCATCGGCTTGGGCATCTTCTCGATGTCGACCAGACACATGCGGCAATTGGCCGCAATGCTCAGCTTCTTGTGATAGCAAAAGTGCGGCACATAGGTGCCGGCGGCGTCGGCCGCATGCATCACCATGCTGCCTTCGGCGACGCTGACTGTCTTGCCGTCGATGTCGAGTTCGATCATGCGAATGTGGGTTCGTGGATGCCTGATGCTTGATGGTCGGCGATAGGTGTTCGCCGACCTCAGCCTTCTTGAGTGGCCAGCGTGGCGGTGCCCACCACCTGGGCAGCAGCAGCGAGCATCGGCGTGGTGCCGGGCATGCAGGTTTTGTGTTCGATGTGGTACGCGAACTCGTCGCGGTAGTGCTTCAGCATGCCTTGCACCGGCATCGCAGCCGCATCGCCCAGCGCGCAGATGGTGCGGCCTTTGATGTTGTCGGCCACGCTGTCGAGCAGCGCCAGATCTTCTGCCCTGCCCTTGCCGTGTTCGATGCGGTCGACCATGCGCCAGAGCCAGCCGGTGCCTTCGCGACACGGGGTGCACTGGCCGCAACTTTCGTGTTGGTAGAAATAAGACAAGCGCAGCAGACTGCGCACCATGCAGCGGGTGTCGTCCATCACGATCACCGCGCCGGAGCCCAGCATCGAGCCGGCCTTGGCGATGGCGTCGTAGTCCATCGTGACATCCATCATCACGCTGCCCGGCAACACCGGCGCCGACGATCCGCCCGGGATCACCGCCTTCAGCTTGCGGCCGCTGCGGACACCACCGGCCAACTCCAGCAGGGTGGAGAACGGCGTGCCCATCGGGACCTCGAAATTGCCCGGTCGCTCGACATCGCCGACCACGCTGTAGATCTTGGTGCCGCCGTTGTTGGGCTTGCCCACTTCCAGGTACTTCTGGCCGCCGTGGTTGATGATCCACGGCACCGCGGCAAAAGTCTCGGTGTTGTTGATCGTGGTCGGCTTGCCATAGAGGCCGAAGCTGGCCGGGAACGGCGGCTTGAAGCGCGGTTGCCCCTTCTTGCCTTCGAGCGATTCGAGCAACGCGGTTTCTTCACCGCAGATGTAGGCGCCGAAGCCGTGAAAGGCATGCAGCTGAAAGCTGAAGTTGCTGCCGAACAGCGCATCGCCCAGATAGCCTTCGGCACGGGCCTCAGCCAGCGCTTGCTCGAAGCGCTCATAGGCTTCGAAGATCTCGCCGTGGATGTAGTTGTAGCCGACCTTGATGCCCATCGCATAGGCGGCAATGGCCATGCCTTCGATCACCGCATGCGGGTTGTAGAGCAGGATGTCGCGGTCCTTGCAAGTGCCCGGCTCGCCTTCGTCGCTGTTGCAGACCAGGTACTTGGCACCCGGAAACTGGCGCGGCATGAAGCTCCACTTGAGCCCGGTCGGAAAGCCAGCGCCGCCGCGCCCGCGCAGCGCACTGAGCTTGACCTCGGCGATCACCTGTTCGGGTGTCATCGGCTCGGTGCCCGCCGGCTGGTCGATGTTCAGGATCCGCTTCAGCGCGCCATAGCCGCCGCGCGACAGATAGCCCTTCAAACCCCAGTTGCTGCCATCGAGCCCTGCATAAATCTGGGGCTCGATGTGGCGGCCATGGAAGCAGCTGTGGTCGCCGCGGGCTTTGAACTTCGACAGGTCAAGCATGGGCGGCCCTCAAGGTGTCCAGCAACTCATCCAGGCGGTCGTTGCTCATGAAGCTGAGCATCTCCCGGTCGTTGACCAGCATCACCGGCGCGTCGGCGCAAGCGCCCAGGCATTCGCTGGGCTGCACCGTAAAAACGCCATCGGATGTGCTGCCGTAGGGTTCTACATCCAAGCGTTTGCAGACATGCTGCAGCGCCTTGTCGCCGTCGCGCAATGCGCATGGCAGGTTGGTGCAGATGTTGAGCTTGAAGCGCCCCACCGGCTGCTGGTTGTACATGTTGTAGAAGGTTGTGACCTCATGCACCGCGATCGGCGGCATGCCCAGGTGGGCTGCGATGGCCGATTCGTCGCCGGCCGAGATGTGGCCGCGCTCGTGCTGCACGATGCCCAAGCAAGCCATCACCGCCGACTGCTTCTGGTCGGCCGGGTACTTGGCGACCTCGGCGTCGAAACGGGCGCGGGTGCGGTCGTCGTATCGCGTCAACGTGACTGCGATGGTGGGCTGCTGGTTCATCTGCGTGCTCATCGGTCACTCACCTGTCGATCTCCCCGAACACGATGTCCATCGTGCCGATGATCGCTACCGCATCGGCAATCATGTGGCCCCGCGCCATCTCGTCCAGCGCCGCCAGATGCGGGAAGCCCGGCGCCCGGATCTTCAACCGGTACGGCTTGTTGGCGCCATCGCTGACCAGGTAGATGCCGAACTCGCCCTTCGGGTGTTCAACCGCCGCGTAAGCCTCGCCTTCGGGCACATGCATGCCTTCGGTGAAGAGCTTGAAGTGGTGAATCAGCTCTTCCATGTTCGACTTCATGTTCACCCGCGATGGCGGCGCCACCTTGTGGTTCGAAGTGATGACTGGCCCGGGATTGACGCGCAGCCACGCCACGCATTGCTGAATGATGCGGTTGCTCTGGCGCATCTCTTCAATGCGCACCAGATAGCGGTCGTAGGTGTCGCCGTTGACGCCGATGGGCACATCGAAGTCCATGCGGTCGTAGACATCGTAGGGCTGCATCTTGCGCAGGTCCCAGGCAATGCCCGAGCCGCGCAGCATCGGGCCCGTGAAGCCCAGGTTTTGGGCGCGCTCTGGCGTCACCACACCGATGCCCACGGTGCGCTGCTTCCAGATGCGGTTGTCGGTCAGCAGGGTTTCGTATTCGTCGACATAACCAGGGAAGCGCTGCGTAAAGGCGTCGATGAAGTCCAGCAGTGTGCCGCTGCGGGTGTCGTTCAGCGCCTTGATGGCTTTCTCGTTGCGGATGCGGTTGACCTTGTACTGCGGCATCGAATCCGGCAGGTCGCGGTAGACACCACCCGGGCGGAAGTACGCCGCATGCATGCGCGCGCCCGACACCGCTTCGTAGACATCGAACAGGTCTTCACGCTCGCGGAAGGCGTAGATGAAGATGTTCATCGCACCGCAGTCCAGACCGTGCGCGCCCAGCCACAGCAAGTGGTTCAGGAGCCGCGTGATCTCGGCAAACATGACGCGGATGTACTGCGCGCGCTCGGGCACATCCACCCCCAGCAGCTTTTCGATCGCCAGACAGTAGGCGTGCTCGTTGCACAGCATCGACACGTAGTCGAGCCGGTCCATGTAGGGAAGCGCCTGCAGGTAAGTCTTGGTTTCGATCAGCTTCTCTGTCGCGCGGTGCAGCAGGCCGATGTGCGGGTCGGCGCGCTGAATGACTTCGCCATCGAGCTCCAGCACCAGGCGCAGCACGCCGTGCGCAGCCGGGTGCTGCGGGCCGAAGTTCAGGGTGTAGTTCTTGATGTCCGCCATGGTCAGCGAACCCCTGTCTCGGCCGGCAGGTGTCCATACGCGCCTTCGCGCACCACACGCGGCACGATCTCGCGCGGCTCGATGCTGACGGGCTGGTAGATCACACGCCGCTGCTCGGCGTCGTAGCGCATCTCGACATGGCCGGTGGTCGGAAAGTCCTTGCGCATCGGGTGACCGATGAAACCGTAGTCGGTGAGGATGCGGCGCAGGTCGTCATGGCCTTCGAACACGATGCCGTACAGATCAAAGGCTTCACGTTCATACCAGTTGGCAGCCGACCAGATGCCGTTGACCGAAACCACCGCCGGCAGGTCGTCGTCAGGCGCCCAAACCTTCAAACGCACACGCCAGTTGTGGGTCAGCGACAGCAGATGCAGCACCACGCAATACCGCAGGCCGTCACGCGGCTCGTTGCGGTAGTCGGAATAGTCGACGCCGCAGAGATCCATCATCTGCTCGAAGCGCAGGTCGGCATGGTCGCGCAGCGTGACGGCGACTTCCGCATAGTCGGTGGACCGCACCGTCAGCGTCAACTCGTCACGGTCGAGCTGCAATGTCTTGACTCGGTCGCCCAGCACCGTGGTCAGTGCGGACTGCAGGGTATCGATTGAAACCGTCATCGTCAGTGGTTGGAGTCGATGAGATCAGCGCGCAATGGTGTTCTCGCGCCGGATCTTGGCCTGCAACTGCAGGATGCCGTAGAGCAGCGCTTCGGCTGTCGGCGGGCAACCGGGCACATAGACATCGACCGGCACGATGCGGTCGCAGCCGCGCACCACCGAATAGCTGTAGTGGTAGTAACCACCGCCATTGGCGCAGGAACCCATGCTGAGCACCCAGCGCGGCTCGGCCATCTGGTCGTAAACCTTGCGCAGCGCAGGCGCCATCTTGTTGCACAGCGTGCCGGCCACGATCATCAGGTCGCTCTGGCGTGGGCTCGGGCGAAACAGCATGCCGAACCGGTCGATGTCGTAGCGCGCCGCACCGGCGTGCATCATCTCGACCGCGCAGCAGGCCAGGCCGAAGGTCATCGGCCACAGCGACCCTGTCTTCGACCAGTTGATCAACGTGTCGATCTGGGTCGTGACAAAGCCTTCCTTCAGTACGCCTTCGATGCTCATGTGTTCATGTCCTGCTCATTCCCAATCGAGCGCGCCCTTCTTCCATTCGTAGATGAAGCCGACCACCAGGATCGACAGGAAGACCATCATGGCCCAGAACCCGGCCGGACCGATCTCACGCAGTGCAACCGCCCATGGGAACAGGAAGGCGATCTCGAGGTCGAACAAGATGAACAGGATCGCAACGAGGTAGTAGCGCACGTCGAACTTGATGCGCGCGTCTTCGAACGCTTCGAAGCCGCATTCGTAAGGGCTGTTCTTCTCGGCGTCGGGCCGATTGGGGCCGAACACGAACCCGAGCAGCTGCGGTGCCACACCCACGCCGATGCCGACGAGGATGAACAGCATCACCGGCAGATAGGGTTGTAGCTCCATGGACGGGCTGCTCCGGGGGTGGGTTGTGCGACGAGGCGACCCAGCAAAGCGCCCCGAATGCGGATTGGTGCCGACGGCGAGACTCGAACTCGCACAGCTTTCGCCACTACCCCCTCAAGATAGCGTGTCTACCAGTTTCACCACGTCGGCCAGCCTTTCGAATGTCGCCATTCTCAAGCCCGCATGTTGTTCGAATGGCATGAGGCCTGGCGCTTCGAACAACTTGAAATTCTAGCTTGATGGCGCAGCGCTCGCGTGTCTGGAGGCTGCTGCAACCACCCGAAGCCACTGGCTCTGCGCCAGCCCCTATTTGCCCGCAGCAGTCGAAGCGGCGGGCGCTGTCAGTGGCACTGTAACTGGCACAGGCGCAGATGCCGGCAGCGCGGCGTCGCTGATCGGAGCCGGAATCGCAGCAGCGCCGGACCTGCCGGCCCCCGCCGAGGCCGGCGCTGCAGCCGGCCCTGGAACGACCATGCCCGGTGCCACATCAACACCGCCCGGGATGGCGCCGATGGCGGGCTCGCTGGCTGCAGGCCCGGCGCGGTCCAGCACGCTCGACCCACCAGCCGGCCCGCGGCCGCTGCCGGTGGAGCCCATGTAGGCCAATGCCAGCGTGCAGCAGAAGAACACGGTGGCCAGCGCAGCGGTCGAGCGCGACAGGAAGTTGGCACTGCCGCTGGCGCCGAATAGGCTACCGGATGCGCCACTGCCGAAAGAGGCGCCCATGTCGGCACCTTTGCCGTGCTGCACCAGCACCAGCCCGATCATCGTCAGCGCCGAGAGGATCTGAACGGCCAGCGTCAGGGTGATCCAGATTTGCATGATGGAGGCTCGCTACGAAAATTGTCAGAGGGTCGTGGCCGCTGCGCCGCCAGAGCTGGCTGCAGTGCGGCAGATGGCGATGAAGTCGGCTGCCTTCAAGGACGCGCCACCGATCAAGCCGCCGTCGATATCGGATTGTGCAAACAAGGCAGCCGCGTTGTCGGCTTTGACGCTGCCGCCGTAGAGGATCTTCATCGCCGCGCCGCGGCCCGTCGCCGCCTGCAGCTGCGCCCGCAGCACCGCATGCACCGCTTGCGCCTGCTCGGGTGTGGCGGTCAGGCCGGTGCCGATGGCCCACACCGGCTCGTAGGCCACCACCATCTCGGCAGCGCAATGGGCCAACGCATGGATCACAGCCGACAGCTGGCGCTTGACCACCGCGTCGGTCTGACCGGCTTCGTGCTCGGCCTGGGTCTCACCCACACACACCACCGGTGTGATGCCGGCGGCCAGCGCAGCCTGGGCTTTCTGCGCCACCAACTGATCGCTTTCCTGGTGCATGGCGCGGCGTTCGGAATGCCCGACCAGCACATAACGACAACCGGCCTCAGCCAACATCGCAGCCGATGTCTCGCCAGTGAAAGCGCCTTGCTTGTGAGCCGAGACATCCTGCGCGCCCCAGCGCAAACCGCTGCCGGCCAGCGTGGCCGCGGTGTCGCTCAGGAACACGAACGGCACGCAAACCGCAGCTTCACAACCCAGCGGCCCCGCAGTGCGCAGCGCAGCCAGCAATTCGGCGTTGGCCGGTCGAGCCCCATGCATCTTCCAGTTGCCGATCACGAGCTTGCTGCGCATCGAAGGCTCCATCGTCGTGTGGCTCACCAGGTCAGAACGATCTTGCCCACATGCGCGCTGGATTCCATCAGCGCGTGGGCCTTGGCGGCGTCCGCAGCCTCGAAAGTGGCGTGAATCACCGGCTTGATGCCGGCGCTGTCGAACAGCGGCCAGACCGTTGCTTTCAGCTCGTTCGCCAGCACCGTCTTGTAAGCCACCGAACGCGGGCGCAGCGTGCTGCCGGTGATGGCCAGACGCTTGCGCAGCACAGCACCGATATCGATCGTGCCGGTGGTACCGCCCTGCACTGCGATCAGCGCGATTCGGCCGTCGTTGCGCAGGCAATCGATCTCGCGCGCAAGATAGTCGCCACCGACCATGTCCAGCACCACGTCTACTCCCACATTCGCGCCCGCACCCTCAGTGTCAGTGCCGGTGATGCGCTTGACTTCGGCAACGAAATCCTGGGTCTTGTAATTGATCGCGTGGTCGGCGCCGATCGTCAGACAGGCGGCGCACTTGTCGTCGCTGCCCGCTGTGACGATCACGGTCGAGCCCAACGCCTTCGCCAGCAGGATCGCAGTGGTGCCGATGCCGCTGGAGCCGCCTTGCACCAGCAAGGTCTCGCCGGCTTTGAGATCGGCGATGTGGAAGACGTTCTGCCAGACGGTGAAGAAGGTCTCAGGCAACGCCGCGGCGTCGACCATCGACAGGCCGTTCGGTACCGGCAGACACTGCCCCGCGGGCGCCACGCAGAACTGGGCATAGCCCCCCCCGGCCACCAACGCGCAAACCGCATCGCCAAGCTTCAGGCCCGCGGCCTCCAGGTCTTCTTCGCTGCCGCCCGACACCGTTCCGGCGACTTCCAGACCCGGCAGGTCGGACACGCCTGGCGGCATTGGATAGAGGCCCTTGCGTTGCAGCACATCGGGCCGGTTGATGCCCGATGCCTGCACCGCGATGAGGAGTTCACCAGCCTTCGGAACGGGCCGCGGGCGCTCGCACAGTTGCAGCACCTCGGCGCCGCCCGGCGCGCGAATCTCGACCGCCTGCATCACCCGCGCGCCAGCGCCAGCCGGAGACGTTGGCGCACTGGCACCTTCACTCATCCTGCTTCGGCTGGCTGCTGGCGACTGCAGCGGGGTCGACCTCGGAGGCGCCGTCGGAGGCGCCCTCGGCAGCCGCCGGAACATCGCGGCGCGGACGGTCGTCACGGTCCGAGCGCTCACGGCGCGGGCGGTCGTCGCGGTCTCGGCGCGGCGGCCGATCGCCCCGGTCGCCACGCGGCTCGAAGCGCTCTTCGGGCATGCCTTCGGGCCGCTCAATCAGCGCCTTCATGCTGAGCTTGATGCGTCCCTTTTCGTCGGTCTCCATCACCTTGACCTTGACCACCTGGCCTTCGGTCAGCAGGTCGGTGACGTTCTCGACCCGGTGGTGGGCGATCTGGCTGATGTGCAGCAAGCCGTCCTTGCCTGGCAGGATGTTGACAAGCGCGCCGAAGTCCAGAATCTTCGTGATCGGGCCTTCGTAGACCTTGCCGATCTCGGCTTCGGCGGTGATCTCGGCGATGCGCTTCTTGGCGTGCTCGGCCTTGTCGGCATCGACGCTCGCGATGGTGATGGTGCCGTCTTCGCCGATGTCGATGGTGCAGCCGGTTTCTTCGGTCAGCGCGCGGATCGTGGCGCCGCCCTTGCCGATGATGTCGCGGATCTTCTCGGGGTTGATCTTCATGGTGTAGAGCCGGGGTGCGAACTGCGACACCTCTGCGCTGGCTTCACCTTGCGCTTCGACCATCTTGCCGAGGATGTGCAAACGCGCTTCCTTGGCCTGCTCCAGCGCCACCTGCATGATCTCCTTGGTGATGCCCTGGATCTTGATGTCCATCTGCAGCGCGGTGATGCCGCTATGTGTGCCGGCCACCTTGAAGTCCATGTCGCCCAGATGATCTTCGTCACCCAGGATGTCGGTCAGCACGGCGAAGCGGTTGTTTTCCTTGATCAGGCCCATCGCGATGCCGGCCACGTGCGCTTTCAAAGGAACGCCGGCGTCGAGCATCGACAGGCAACCGCCGCACACGCTGGCCATCGACGACGAACCGTTGCTCTCGGTGATCTCGCTGACCACACGCAGCGTGTACGGAAAGTCTTCCTTCTTCGGCAGCACCGCGATCAGCGCGCGCTTGGCGAGCCGGCCGTGGCCGATCTCGCGCCGCTTGGGACTGCCCACGCGACCGGTTTCGCCGGTGGCGAACGGCGGCATGTTGTAGTGCAGCATGAAGCGGTCTTCATAGTCGCCAGAAAGCGCGTCGATGCGCTGGGCGTCGCGTTCGGTGCCCAACGTGGTCGCCACCAAGGCCTGCGTTTCACCGCGGGTGAACAGCGCCGAGCCGTGGGTGCGGGGCAACACGCCGCTGCGGATCTCGATCGGGCGCACCGTGCGCGTGTCGCGACCGTCGATGCGCGGCTCGCCGGCCAGGATCTGGCTGCGCACGATGCGCGATTCGATCTCGAACAGCAGCCCCTCGACAGCGACCTTCTCGAAGGCAATGCCCTCGTCCTTCAACGACGCCATCACACCGGATGTGGCTTCACGCACCGCCTGGGTGCGGGCCTGCTTGCTGCGGATCTGGTAGGCCGCACGCAGCTTTTCTTCGGCCAGGCCATTGACCTTGGCGATGAAGGGCTCATCCTTGGCCGGCGCGGTCCAGGCCCAGTCGGGCTTGCCGGCGTCTTTGACCAACTCATTGATGGCATCGATGGCGATCTTGCCCTGGTCGTGGCCGAAGACCACCGCACCCAACATGATCTCTTCGCTGAGCTGATCGGCTTCGGATTCCACCATCAGCACCGCGCTGTCGGTGCCGGCCACCACCAAGTCCATCTTGCTGTTCAGCAACTCGGTCTTGCCGGGGTTCAGCACGTACTCGCCATTGATGTAGCCGACGCGCGCCGCGCCCACGGGGCCGTTGAACGGCAAGCCGCTGATGGCGAGTGCAGCGCTGGAGCCGATCAGGGCCGCGATGTCGGCCTGGATCTCGGGGTCCAGGCTCAGCACATGGATCACCACTTGCACTTCATTGAAGAAGCCTTCGGGGAACAGCGGGCGGATCGGGCGGTCGATCAGGCGGCTGGTGAGCGTCTCGAGTTCGCTCGGGCGGCCTTCGCGCTTGAAGAAGCTGCCGGGAATCTTGCCGGCGGCATAGGTCTTCTCGATGTAGTCGACCGTCAGCGGAAAGAAATCCTGGCCCGACTTGATTTCGTTCTTGACCACCACGGTGGCCAGCACCACGGTGTCACCGATGCTGACCACCACGGCACCGCTGGACTGGCGCGCGATCTCACCGGTTTCGAGGGTGACCTGATGCTGGCCCCAGGTGAAACGCTTGGTGACTTTGTTGAACATGCTCATGCGGGTGTCTCCTTGGGTGGCTGCGCGGGTGCAGCCGAGGCCACGTCATGCCATTCCACCGAAACCCGCGCGGTGGTCCCGGTGGAATGACACAGCAAATGCAGCCTGGTTGAAACGGATGGCAGGACGGGCCGCCGCGCGGCAGCGCGCCCTGCGACGGGCGAATCGGCGGGTGGTTACTTGCGCAGACCGAGGGTGGCGATCAACGCCACATAGCGCTCGGGCGCCCGGTCTTTCAGATACTTCAGCAGGCGCTTTCGCTGGTTGACCATCTTCAGCAGGCCGCGGCGGCCGTGGTGGTCCTTCAGGTGCAGCTTGAAGTGCGGCATCAACTCGTTGATGCGGGTGGTCAGCAAAGCAACCTGGACTTCGGGGCTGCCGGTGTCGGCAGTGCCGCGAGCGTGGGTCTTGATGACCTCGGCGATGGTGGCGGTGGCAAGGGGCATGTCAGTTTCCTGCGGGTTCGTGGAAACCGCCTCACCGTACAAAGACAGCATTCAAAAGCTGTCCATGGCGATGCTTGCGGTTTCAGTGGTTACTTGCGGACAACGGTGAAACCGACCGATGCCGTGCTGGTTTTCCCTCTTCAGGGAACCGCGAAGTATAGCCGCGAGCGGGATGCGCTCGAACGCATTCAAACGCGGTCCAGACCGGCGCGCAAACGCTGCACGCCACGGTCCAGCCGGTTCGGGTCGTGCGATGCGAAGCACCAGCGCAGCCATCCTTCCCCTTCAGGGCCGAAGGCCGCACCCGGCGCCAGCCCCAGGCCCTGCTCGGCCACCAGGCGCTTGGCCAGCAGCAGCGAATCGGGCTCGCCTTCGACCCGGAAAAATGCATAGAGGCCGCCATCGGGCCGGTCGACCACCACGCCCGGGATCGACTGCAAACCCACCAGCAATCGGTCGCGGCAGGCTTGCAGCCGGCCGACAAGCCCGGGCACGAAGTCGTCGGCGATGCGCAGTGCGGCCAGTGCCCCGCGTTGTACGAAGACCGGCGCGCAAGAGGTGTTGAACTCCAGCAGCTTGCCGATCGCATCCATGCACGCGGGCGGCAGCACCAGCCAGCCCAGCCGCCAACCCGTCATCAGAAAGCTCTTGCTGAAGCTGTGGGCGACCACGATGCGGTCTTCGGCTTCGGCGATATCCAGAAACGACGGCGCCGATCGGGCCGCGCTGAAATACAAGCGCTCATAGACCTCGTCCGCCACGATCCAGGTGCCGGTGCGTCGGCAATGCGCCAGGATCGCTTCCTGCTGCTCGGTCGTGAGGGTCCAGCCGGTGGGGTTGTTAGGGGCATTGACCAGCAGCACCTTGGTCGCCGGCGTGACGCGTGCCAGCAGCTCGTCCAGGTCCAATGTCCAGCGGGCGGTGGCATCGGGGCGCAGCGCCACCCGTGTCACCCGCGCACCCAGGATCGCCGGTTGCGCGGTCAGGTTCGGCCACACCGGCACCACCGCCACCACCTCGTCGCCGGCATCCAGCAGCAGCTGCATCGCCAGCATCAGCGCGGCCACGCCCGAGGAGGTGACCGCGATGCGGTCAGCGGCGATCGGCCGGTGCAGGCTGCTGGCATAGGCTGCAATGCCGGCACGCAGCTCGGGCAGACCCAGGTTGTGCGAATAGAAGGTCTCGCCGCGCAGCAGCGCTTCGGCGGCTGCCCGGCGGATCGGTTCCGGTGTGGGCTCGTCGCTCTCGCCGAACCAGAAGGCCAGCACATCGTCTCGCCCCAGGCCCGCGTTGGCCACTTCACGGATTTTCGAGCCCGGCAGGGCGTTGATGGCATCGCGCATCGGCAGTCCTTGTGGGTGAGTCTCAACCGGGCCGCTGCATGCGGCAGCGGTCGGTTTGTTGCACGGATTCCGCATCGAAGCGCCGAACGGTCCGAAAGCCGAAGCCCGAGCCTTCGACATCGTGCACCACCCCTTGGGTGCCCACGCGGTCCATCTCGCTGACCACCAAAGGTTGCTGCAGCTGATGGTCGGACGCGCGCATCAGCGCCGGGTGCGGCACGCCGATGCGGCTGGCGTCGTAGTGCGCGCCTTCCAAGGCCTGCGCCACCGCGGCGGCTTCGGTGCTGCCGGCGAATTCGATCGCTGCAGCCAGCATCTCCACCAGCACCTGCATGCGCAGATGCAGGTAGTCGTCTTGCGGCTGCGGGAAGCGCTGCCTGAAAGCCGCGTGAAAGGAGTCGGATGCCGCACCGCCGACATTCGGATGCCATTCGGCCACCGCCAGCACGCGGCCCACACCGGCGGCGCCGATGGCCGCCGGCGCGCCCAACGCGTTGCCATAGAAAGTGTAGAGCCGCGCGCTGCTACCGACCTCGCGCAGCGCCCGCACCAACAAGGTCAGGTCGTTGCCCCAGTTGCCGGTCAGCACCGCTTGTGCACCGCTGGCCTTGATCTTGGCGGCATAGGGAATGAAGTCCCTGACGCGGCCCAGCGGGTGCAGTTCGTCGCCGACGATCTCGATGTCGGGTCGTTGCCTGCCGATCAACTCACGCGCCTGGCGAGCGACATGCTGGCCGAAGCTGTAGTCCTGGCCGATCAGGTAGACGCGTTTGAGCTCACGGTCGTCCTGCATCACCGCCACCAGCGCCTGCAGCCGCATGTCGGCATGGGCGTCGAAACGAAAGTGCCAAAAGCTGCAGCGCTCGTTGGTGAGCGCAGGGTCGACCGCCGAGTAGTTCAGCAGCAGCGCGCGACGGCCCGGTTCGCGGATGTTGTGTTTGTCCAGCGCGTCGACCAACGCCGCAGCGGTGGCGGAGCTGTTGCCCTGGGCGATGAAGCCGATGCCTTGATCGATGGCAGAGCGCATCAGCCCGATCGCTTCTTCGCTGCTGCCCTTGCTGTCCATCCGCACCAGGGCCAGCGGCCTGGCGCCGCTCGCCAACCGGACGCCGCCACGGGAATTGATCCGCTCCGTCGCCCACAGCAGGTTGCGAAACACCGCTTCGCCAGCGTTGCCGAACGGGCCGGACAGGCCTTCGATCATGGCGATGCGGATCGGTGCAGTGGCAGCCGTGCTCGAAGCTTGGGCGCTTGCCCGTGGCGTGGCGGCAAGAAGTGGCAAGAGCGACACGATGGGCAGCAAGGCCAGGCCGGGCGCCGCAGCCAACAACGCACGGCGCTTAAGCTCTACCGTCATGCGGCGGCTGCCAGGCTCTGCAGTGGCCAGCGGGGGCGCACATCGAAGGCGCCGTCGCGGGTGCTGCAGTCAATGCCATGCAGAACCCGCATGGCCGCAGCCAGCGCGATCATCGCGCCGTTGTCGGTGCACAGCGCCAGCGGCGGGTAGTGGACACGCGCACCGATCCGCGCCGCGCCGGCATCCAGCCGTTCTCGCAGCATTGCGTTGGCACCGACACCGCCGGCCACCACCAGCCGGGGTGTGCCGACCCGCGGCGCGGCATCGCGCAGCGCCCGCAACGACTTGGCCACCAGCACATCGACAATCGCCGCCTGGGTCGATGCCGCCAGGTCGGCGCGCGCCTGCTCGCAGATGTTGCTGCCGCCCAGCTTGCGGGCTTGCGTCATGACCGCGGTCTTCAAGCCCGCAAACGAGAACTCCAGGGTGCCGCTGTGCAGCAGCGGGCGTGGCAGTGCGTAGGCCTGCGGATCGCCGAATGCCGCCAGCCGCGCCAGCGCCGGGCCGCCGGGGTAGCCGAGTCCGAGCAGCTTGGCGCTCTTGTCGAAGGCTTCGCCGGCGGCGTCGTCGATGGTTTCGCCGAGCAAGGCGTAAGAGCCGACCGCATCGACCTGCATCAGTTGCGTGTGGCCGCCCGAGACCAGCAAGGCGATGAAGGGAAACTCAGGCGGATCGTCACCGAGAAAGGGCGACAGCAAATGGCCTTCCAGGTGGTGCACCCCCAAGGTCGGCACCCCGAGCGCCGCACCGAGTGCCACCGCCACGCCGGCCCCGACCAGCAGCGCGCCCGCCAGACCGGGTCCGCGGGTGTAGGCCACCAGCTCCAGATCC
>JBBSPW010000011.1:0-35920 GCA_038258365.1 Burkholderiales bacterium
ATGCGCCCGACCGCACCGTCGCGCGTTGCGGCGACAGCAGCGGCGCCATCGGCACCGACCTCGGCTGCGTGCTGCGAATGGCGCGTCCAGTGCGAGATCGAAGCGGCCAGACCCGGCAGATCGGACTTCAGCGGGGACTCGTAGCCGATGTGCCCCGTGGCATGGTCACCGACGATGTTGATGATTCCCGACCGCGCCTTGCGCGCGTTGTGCAGGTTGGCGATTCCGTTCGCCAGCCCCGGCCCCAGATGCAGCAGCGTGGCGGCCGGGTTGCCGCTCATGCGCCAGTAGCCATCGGCCGCGCCGGTGGCCACGCCTTCGAACAGCGCCAGCACGCAGCGCACGCCTTCGATGCGGTCGAGTGCCGCCACGAAGTGCATCTCGGAGGTGCCGGGGTTGGCGAAGCACAGGCCGACACCACTGTCGGCGAGGGTGGTGACCAGGGATTCGGCGCCGTTGAGTCGGGCGTTCCGGTCGGGCTGGGCGGTGGGATCGGGCATGGGGCCATCCGAATGAGCGTGGGGGATGCCCGAGCCTAGCTGCAGTTTCCTGGCCTCCCGCTGAACGGGGCTGGGCCCTGCGCCTCGCGATCATCGGAAGGGCGGCGGGCGACCGCCGCCACGCCTCAATCGAAGTGGTAGCCCACACTCAAAGTGAAGGTGCGCCCGCGCGGGTCGGTGTAATTGGCGTCGTAGCCGGCCAGGAAGTTGTAGACCTGATTCGACGACGGCGGGTTCTTGTCCAGCAGGTTCTTGATGCCCGCCCGCAACTTCCACTGTTTGGCGGGCTGCCAGCTGCCGCTCAGGTCCCACAGCGAATAGTCGGCCACCCGGCGCTCGCTGCCGTCGGGGTTCGGGTTCTGGTCACGGTAGCTGCTGAGGTAGGTGTTCTGCAGGGTCGCGCCCCAGGGCCCGCGGTCGAGGTTGAAGCTGAGGGTGTGGCGCCAGCGTTGCACCACCTGGTCGCCTGCGAACACACCGACGCCGCTCAACGGCGGAGCGCCGTTGGCCTCGGTGGTCTTGTAGTCGATCACATAGGTGCCGTTGAGCGTGATGTTGATGCGACCGATCTCGTTCGCCGGCAGGCGCCAGTCGGCTCCCACATCCAGCCCCGAGGTCTTGAGCCCGCCGACGTTGCGCAACCGTGAGTCGATCGACAGGATCGGCCCCGGAATGCCCGGCAACGCCGGGTCGGTGGGGCCGCGCACGATGTAGGAGGCATTGCGAACCGGGTCGGCGAAGTAGCTGCCTTCGGGCGACAGGATCACATCGGTTTTCTCGATCCGCCAGTAGTCGAGACTGGCGGTGAGCTGGCGGCCGGGTTCGAACACCAGGCCGAGCGAGTATTGCTTCGACCGCTCGGGCTTCAGCGCGGTGCTGCCGCCGACCCGCTTGTCGAGCTGCAGGCCGCAATAGTCGGGGTTGTTGGTGTTGTCGATGCCACCCACCCGGATGCAACCCAGCGGATCGTTGTAGATGCCGTTGGTCTGGCCGAGCCGCGTGGGCGTGTACAGGTCGGCCAGCGACGGGGCGCGGAAACCTTCGCCGTACGAGCCGCGCACCACCACCTGACGCGCCGGGGTCCAGCGCAGACCGACCTTCGGGTTGGTGGTGCTGCCGACATCGTCGTAGCGGTCGTGGCGCAGCGCCAGTTGCGCTTCCAGCTGCTTCAGCACCGGCAGGTTCAGCTCGGCATAGACCGCCTTGACCTCGCGCGTGCCGCTGATCGGCACCGCCGCGCCATCGCCGCGGATCTCGCCGGCCGCCAGCAGTTCCGACGGCCTGAAATCCAGCTTCTCGCGCCGGGCTTCGAAGCCGAGCGCCACTGCCGCGTTGCCACCGGCCAGAGCGAAGAGATCTCGGGTCGCCTTGATGTCGAAGGAGTCGGTGGTGCCACGCGAATGGCGCGCGTCGTCGCTGATCTTGGCGGCCTGCAGCAGCGCCATGCCGTCGGCGGCCGATGCACCGAAGGGGTTGATCTTGCCGCCTCTGAACGCGCCATCGAACAACGAGGTGCGCACATAGCCGTCGACATAGTTGTCGCTGACGCGGCTGACACTGTGGTTCAGCGCGGTGTCGTAGTCCCAGCCACCCAGCGTGCCTTTGGCGCCGACCAGGAATCGCTGCGCGGTGGCTTCGACCTCGTTGGTTCGGCCGCCGGCTTCGGCGAGCCGCATGCTGACGCGCAGCGGCCCGCTCAGGCCGAGCGCCGTGGGGTAGTAGATGCCGCCGTTGGCCAGCGTCGGGTAGTTCAGGTTGGTGATCGTCAGCGGGCTGATGCGGTAGGTGGTCTCGGTTCGCGCCTGCAGGAACTCGGCATACAGGGTGTGGCTGGTGTCGAGTGCGAACTGCCCGCGGGTCAACAGCGACAAGCGCTTCGTTTTCGGAAAGATCTCGGTGTCGTGCATGTAGTCGTACAGGCACGCCCGGTCGCCAACGAAGCTGCCCGGTGCGTAGACGGTGGCCGGCGGGTTGCAGTTCGGCGCGCTCGGGTTGCGGCGCGCACCGGTCGGGCTGCCGCGGCTGTTGAGGCCGCGCACATTGGCCGGGAAGGTGTTGGAGCTGCCGACATCGAGGTTGATGTCGGGCTGGTAAGCCGAGCCGATCCAGTCACGCTGGGTCGAACGCAGCGCCTGCTGGTCCTGCAGGTCGAGCACGCCGAAGAGGTTGAAGCGGTCGCTTTGCAGGTTGCCGATGCCACCCGACAGCGTCGCGATGGTCTTGCCGGCACCGCCATGCTGCGTTTGCGCGCGGTACAGCGACACATCGGCGCCGCGGTAGTCGCTGCGGGTGATGAAGTTGACGACGCCGCCGATCGCGTCGGTGCCGTAGATGGCCGAGGCACCGTCCTTCAACACCTCCACGCGCTCGATCGCCGCAGCCGGGATCGAGTTCAGGTCGACACCCGCATTGCCACCCGGAGAGGCGAAGTTGGCCAGCCGCCGGCCATTCAGCAGCACCAGCGTCGACGAGACACCGATGCCGCGCAGGTTGGCGCCGTTGAAGCCGCGCTGGCCGGAGATGTCGCTGAAGCTGGCGCCGTCGGTGAGCGCGTTGGCGTTGGCCGACACCTTGGCGAGCAATTCCGAGGCGGTGGTGACCCCGGCGCGGTCGATGTCCTCGCGCCGGATGATCTGCACCGGCAGCGCGGTTTCGGCGTCCAGGCGCTTGATCGACGAGCCGGTGATTTCGATGCGTTGGGTTTTTGCCGCCTCCGCATCGGCGGCAGATGCGGTTTGCGCCATCACGTTCGCAACCGGCATCAGCGCCAGCCCCGCGAGCATGGCGCTGAAGGTGGCAGCGGCACGCGCGCTGGGGCGCAAGGCATTGCGCAAGGGAAAGCGGGCAGGGGTCATGGGATTGATCCTGGGTCGGTCGAAGCTGGGCTGGGCGTGACCTTAGCGAGACGTCGAGCGTCCCGGTGCGGTTGCCGCAGCCCCGGTCGCAACGCTGCAAGTTCGGGTCGCAAAGCGGCCCGCATCCAGCCTCGTTCAGCGGCCCTGGCGCAACACCCGCACGATCCGGCCCGAGGCCAGCGGTCCGGCATCGAGGGCAGCATCGAGAGAAAGCGCACCGCATCCATCCAGCGCGATGCCTTGCGGGCCGACCGCGGCCGACACCTGCACCACCGTGTCGCGGCCCGGCACGCTCACCAGACACACCCCGTGCACGAGGGCGGGTAACGAGCCGGCCGGCAACGCCGCAGACGGGGCGATCAGCGGCAGGCGCCGGCTTTCGCGCACCGCCCACAGGTCCGCCACATCGGCCATCAGCATCGGACCGCCGTCGAAGATGTCGACATGGCCTTGCGGCCGCAGCCCCTGGGCCCGCAGCGCGTCGTCGGCCTCGCGCGCGTGGATCGCTCGCTGGCCGATGCAGGCTTGCGCGTCAGCGCTCAGAAACGAGGTGTAGAGCGGGTGCTTGGGCAGCAAGCGGCCGATGTGGCTGCGCGCCGGCTGGCTGAAGAACGGGTCGTTCGGCGGCACCGGCTGGTGGTGGAAGTGTCGGCCCAGGCCGCTCCAGAACGGCGCGCCGCCGTGGTCGTAGCCGATGCCCGGCAACGCTGCCACCAGGGTGGCGGCACAGCGGTCGGCCCGGTCGGCCAGCAGCAACAGCACCGCATCGATCAACACCCGCTGCGGGGCCGCAGCGCTGTCGGCGCTCACCATCAACGGCAGCCCGAGTTCGGCGCCGCCGGTCAAGTCGTTGCCCAGCAGCAGGGTGCCGGCGCGGTGGAACAGCTTCAGTTCGGCCGAGGCATGCACCACCGTGCCGCGGCGAAAGCTGTAGCGCGGCAGATCCAGTCCCACGCTCGTGACCAGTGCGACAGCGCCCAGCAGGCGGTCGGCGGGGCTCGGATCGAGCCCCCCCGCTGCGTGCGCTCGATCGACCAACACGAACACCTGGCGCAGCGGGCCGGGGCCTTCGGCGGCCAGCGCCTGTTGCGATTCGGCGATCAGTGCGCGAACGGCTGCGGCATCGGCGCGGCCATGCAAGGCGCCAAAGGCCGCTGCGTCGGAGTCGGCGATCGGGCGCACCACCAGGCTCCCGGTGGCCGCGCGGGCCAAGTCGGGATCAGCCATCGTCATCCCCGTCCCGGTCTGAATCCGAATCCACCGGGCGCAACGCCACCACCCGCACCGCGTCGCCGGCCGACAACTCCAGCAGGTCCATCAACGCCGCTGGCAATGCCAGCCGGCTGTCGTTTCGATCCTCGGCATCGCTTGCATCCGGCAGGTCGGCCAGCGTGGCGCGAAAGCGGTCGGCAGAGGTGCTGGCGATCAGGTGCGGAGTGGCGTGTGTGCCGCTGGCGTCCGCCTGCAGCGCGGTGCGTGCTGCAGGCTCCACCACCCGCCGGCGGCTGTGGCGGATGCTGCGCAAACCCTGCAGCGGCGCTGCAACGGTGGGTCCGCCGTCGAAGATGTCGACATAGGTGTCGCCTTCGAAGCCTTCGTCCATCAACACCGAGAACGGCAACTCGGCGCTTGCATGCAGTTGTCCGATCGCCAGCCGGGCATCGGCCGGCAACAGCGGCACATACACCGGGTACTGGGGCATCAACTCGGCGATGAAGCTCTTGCTGCGACCGGCGGCGATGCGCTCGGCCGCTGCATAGTCGAGCGCGAAGAAGCGCCGCCCCACCGCGTCCCAGAACGGCGAGCGGCCAGCGGCATCGCAAAGCCCCGGCGACTCGGCCACCAGCCGTTCGGCGAAGCGATTCGGGTGGTTGGCGATGAACAACAGCCGGGCGCGCGACAGCAGGTCGGGCCAGCCGCCGTGGGCATGTTCGGCATCGATGTAGAACGAGGTCAGCAGCGACGCGCCCGTCAGGTCGTGACACAGGTGCAGGGTGTGGATGCGGCTGACCGCCTGCAGCTCTTGCGCTGCATGCACCAGCATCTCGTTGCGGTAGCTGTAGAAGCGGTCGCCGAAGCCGGCTGCTGCGGCGATGCCGCTGGTGCCCACGAGCCGGCCGCTGGCGGTGTCTTCCAGCACGAAGAGGTAGGTTTCTTCGCCACTGGCATCGGCACCGGCTGCGAACGACAGCTGCGATGCGCGAATGCGCTCGGCCAGGCGCTCGCGCTCGGGTGGCAGCGAGCCGATGCCGATGGCACTGGCCGCGGCGATGCGCTCGATCTGGTCCAGATCGGCCAGGCGGCAGGGCCGCAGCACCAGTGGCTCGCGAACGGTCGTCATGAGGGGTCTGACAGCGGTGCCGACAACGCGTCAGACGGCGAAGCATTCGACGCTGCTGCGGTGGACCCGCCATGCGGGCTGCGCTGCTGACGCGGCGTGATGCCATAGCGGGTCCGGTAGGCATTCGAGAAATGCGGGCCCGACGAGAACCCGCACGACAGTCCCACCTGCAGGATCGATCGGGTGGTTTGCTGCAGCAGGTGGCGGGCGCGGGCCAGCCGCAACTCCAGGTAGTAGCGCGAAGGCAGGTTGTCCAGGTACTGCTTGAACAAGCGTTCGAGCTGGCGCCGCGAAACGCCCACCAGCCTCGCGATGTCCTCGGTGGCCAGTGGCTCGGACAGGTTGGCTTCCATCAGCGCCACCGCGTCGGTCAGCTTCGGCTGGCCGCCGCCGATGCGCGCCGACAGCGGCACGCGCTGGGGTTCGGCGGCACCGCGCCCGCGCTCGATGCCGGCCGCCGCCTGCAGGTGCGAAACGACCTCGGGGCCGTGGGTCTCGCCGATGCGGTGCAGCATCATGTCGAAGGCCGCCGAGCCACCGGCACAGGTCAGCCGACGGCGGTCGGACTCGAAGACATGGGCCGACACCACCATCTCCGCGAACTGCTCGGCCATCAGCGGGGCATAGGGCCAGTGCACGGTGCAGCGGTGCCCGGCCAGCAAGCCGGCGCGCGCCAGCAACCACGCGCCCGTGCCGATGCCGCCCAGCAGCGGCCGGCCACCGGCTGCCGTGTGCCAACGGGCGATCGCCTCCAGTGCCGCGTCATGGCCGCTGTGCGGCACCGGGGCGTCGCTGACCACGAACAACGCATCGACCGTCGGGTCCTGATTCGGCAACGCGTCCAGTGCGAAGTCCACCGCGATCGCCGCACCGCTGCCGCTGACCACCGCCCGCCCATCGGCCGAGACCAGCCGGGTGTCGTACAGCGGCTGCGCGGCAGACGCAGCGCCGCTTGCAGCGTCAGGGCCTCGCGCGGCCCGGTCGCCCTGGATCGCCTGCCACGCCTGGTTGGCTTGCGCCAGCGCATCGAGTGCGCACCCCAGCGCCATCAACGAGAAGCGCGGCAGCAGCAGGAAGGCGAAGCGCTCGGGCGGGCGGATCGGGCGCGGGAAGGCGCGACCGAGGCCGACACCGGGAACCGTGAGACTCGATGCGTTCAGCACATGCAGCCTCTACTTCAGGCTGCCGGCCAGAAACTGCCGCAGCCGCGCGCTCTTCGGCTGCGACAGCACCTCGCGCGGGTCGCCCTGCTCTTCGATCACGCCCTGGTGCAGGAACACGACATGGTTCGAGACCTCGGCTGCGAAGCTCATCTCGTGGGTCACCACCACCATCGTGCGGCCTTCGGCAGCCAGGTCGCGCATCACCGCCAGCACCTCGCCCACGCGCTCGGGGTCGAGTGCCGAGGTCGGCTCGTCGAACAGCATCACATCGGGCTGCATCGCCAAGGCGCGCGCGATCGCAACCCGCTGCTGCTCACCCCCCGACAACTGCGACGGATAGAGCCCGGCGCGGTGGCCGACACCGACCCGGGCCAGCAGCGCCCGACCGCGTTCCATCGCTTCTTCCTTCGGCACTTTCAGTACATGAATGGGCGCTTCGACCACGTTCTGCAAGGCGGTCAGGTGGGACCACAGGTTGAAGTGTTGGAACACCATCGCCAGCTTCGATCGCAGGCGCTGCAACTGGCGCGCATCGGCGGCTCGCAAGCTGCCGTCGCGGGCCGGCTTCAGCGCCAGTGCTTCGCCGCCGAGGGTGATGCGCCCGGCGTTCGGCTGCTCCAGCAGGTTGATGCAGCGCAACAGCGTGCTCTTGCCCGACCCCGACGAGCCGACGATGCTGAGCACATCGCCTGCCTTGGCGGCCAGCGACACGCCCTTCAGCACTTCGACCGTGCCGTAGCGCTTGTGCAGATCGTCCACCCGCAGCGCTTCTGAACGCGGCGGGTGCGCGCCAATGGCGCGTGGCGCGGCGCTGTCGGCGGTGTCGTTGACCGTCATTCGCTGGACAGCTTGCCGCTGCGCAGGGGCTCGGCGCCGGCCACCTTGGCCAGCGGCCGCCCGGCCACCGTGTAGCGCTGGTGCACCCGCGCGAACAGCACGCCGTCGGTGCCGCTGCGCAAGGTGACCGAGGTGCCCGCCAGCGGGTCGATCACCTCGCACACCGCATCGCCCTTGCGCAACCACTGGCCGCAATCGGCGCTGAAGGCAACCACCCCGCTGATCGGCGAGGTGATGACCTCGGTGCCGGCCAGCGGTGTGGCCGGGTGCCGCAGCGGCTGCAGATCGGGCGCTGGGCCATCGACGATGCCGCGGTGGATGAAGAAGTCGATCAACGCATCGGCATCCGATGCGGCCAGCGCCTGCGTCACATCGGCTTCGCCACGCAGCTCCACGGTCACACTCAGGCAGCCATGCGGGATCGGCACGCGACCCCCGTCCCCCAAGGCATCGGCCAGCTTCCACCAGGTTTGCGAGCAGGCTTCGTCGAAGGGGTCGTCGCCGGACTCGAGCGCAAGCAAAGAAGCCTCGGCGCCCAACAGGCGCGCCAGCGGTTCGCATTGCGGCCACAAGGTCGGTGCGGTGTACAGGTGCACGACGGCTTCGTTGTCGCAATGCAAATCCAGCACCACCTCGGCATCGCAAGCCAGTGCCAGCAGGGTCTTGCGCAGGCTGGCGAGTTCGTTGGTCGCCGGCTGTGCGGCAGCGGCTTGGCGCAACGCGGCGCGAATCACGCGCGCGTTGGCGGCCCCATCGGCGCCGAGCCGGCCTTCGACCAAGCGCCGCACCGGATCGGCCAATGCCGGGTAATGGCGGTTGAAGTTCTCGCCCCCCGCCAGCTCGAAGCGCCCCACCGGGCTGCGAGACACCGCCTGCGACAAGCCGATCGGGTTGGCCACCGGCACCACCACCACCCGCGCCCGCAAACGGCCCGCATCTTCCAGCGCTGCCAGCCGCTGCCGCAGGTGGTGCGCCACCAGCATGCCGGGCAACTCGTCGGCATGCAGGCTGGCCTGCACATAGGCTTTGGCTTCGGCATCGGGCGGGCCATAGTGAAAGCTCGTGACCGCGCGTTGCGATGCGAGCGAGCCGCCTTCGAGAATGTCGGTTTGGGTGTGCATAAGTGAGGTCGTCAGGCCCGCGGAGCCAGGTGCCGGAGCCAACGCGATTCGGCCGCGCGAAACGCCGCGACCAGCACAAAGGTCAAGGCCAGGTACAGCAGCGCGGCGGTGACGAATGCCTGGAACGGCAGAAAGTAGCGCGAGTTGACTTCGCGTGCCGCGCCGGTCAGATCCAGCAGTGTGACCACGCTGGCGAGCGAGGTGCCATGCAGCATCAGGATCACCTCGTTGCCGTACGCCGGCAACGCGCGCCGAAGTGCAGAAGGCAGCAGGATGCGGCGCGCCAGCGTGGCCTGCGACATGCCGATGCTGCGCGCGGCTTCGACCTCGCCGGCCGGCGTGGCGCGAATGGCGCCGGCGATGATCTCGACCGTGTAGGCGCAGGTGTTGATGCCGAAGGCGAGCACCGCGCAGAACCAGGCGCTGGACAACAGCGGCCACAGCATGCTGGCCCGCACCGCGTCGAACTGCGCCGCGCCGTAGTAGATGAGAAAGAGCTGCACCAGCAGCGGCGTGCCGCGGATCACGTAGGTGAAGAGCCACACCGGTGCCGCCAGCCAGCGTTGCGCCGAGGCCCTGGCCAGCGCCAGCGGCAAAGCCACCACCAAACCCGCGGCCAGCGAAACCGCCAGCAAGCCGGCGGTGGTGAGCAAGCCCTGCCCGTACAGCGGCAGGGTCGCGACGAAGGCTTCGCGGTCCATCGGTCAGCAGGGCGGCAAGCCAGAACAGAACCGGGCAGGGATCATCAAAACGCCGTCGCCTTGACGCCTGCCGAATAGCGCTTCTCCACCGCACGCAGCACCAGCACCGACACCGTGGTGATCGCCAGGTAGAGCGCACCCGCTGCGAGATAGAAGGTGAAGGGCTCGCGGGTGGCACCGGCGGCCTGCGCGGCCTTGTTCATCATGTCGTTCAAGCCGATCACCGACACCAGCGCGGTCGACTTCACCAGCACCAACCAGTTGTTGGCGAAGCTGGGCAGCGCCAGCCGCACCATCTGCGGCGCAACGATGCGGCCGAACACCTGCAGCGGGCGCATACCGAAAGCGCGGGCCGCTTCGGCCTGCCCCGGCGGAAGCGCCAGCAACGCGCCCCGAAAGGTCTCGGTCAGGTAGGCACCGAAGATGAAGCCGATCGTCAAGCTGCCGGCGGTAAACGGGTCGATGTCGACATAGCCGTCGTGGCCGAAGCGCGGTGCCAGCTCGTTCGCCAGCGTCTGCCCGCCGTAGAACACCAGCAACATCAACACCAGATCGGGCACACCGCGGATCAACGTGGTGTAGGTGGCTGCGATGCCGCGCAGCAGGCGAGAGTGCGACAGCTTGGCGGCAGCCCCCAGCAAGCCCAGCACCGTCGCCAACAGCAGCGACGACAACGCCACGCCCAGCGTCAGGCGCAAGCCTTCGAGCAAGCTGGGCAGGTAGCCGTGCAACATCGCGTTCTACAACCTGAGCCGCCGGGCTGGATGGCCTACTGGCTGGTTGTCGTGCCAGCCTATTGGCCGTAAACGTCGAAATCGAAATACGCGTCGGCGATCTTCTTGTAGACCCCGTCGGCGCGAATTCCGCGGATGGCCGCATTGAGGCGCTCGCGCATGGCGGTGTCGCCTTTGCGAACGACGATGCCGGCGCCAACGCCGAAGTAGGCAGGCTCGGTGAACGACGGTCCGACGAACGCGTAGCCCTTGCCGGCCGGTGTCTTCAAGAAACCCGCGTCGGCCGCCACCGAATCGACCAGCGTGCCATCGATGCGGCCGGCCACCAGGTCGAGAAAGACATCGTCCTGCTTGGTGTAGCGCACGATCTCGGACTGCTTGAAGGTGTCGCTGGCATAGCGGTCGTGAATGGTCGAGCGCTGCACGCCGATCTTCTTGCCCGCCAGGCCGGTGGGAGTGACCTGCAAGGCACTGCCGGTCTTGCTGACGAAGCGGGCCGGGGTCTGGTAGTACTTGTCGCTGAAGTCGACCACCTTCTGGCGCTCGGGCGTGATCGACATCGACGCCACCACCATGTCGAACTTGCGCGCGTTCAGCGATGGGATCAGGCCGTCGAAGTCCTGCTGCACCAACGTGCAGGTGGCTTTCATCTGCGCGCAGAGCGCGTTGGCGATGTCGATGTCGAAGCCCTTCAGCTTGCCGTCGGGGCCGACCGAGCTGAAAGGTGGGTAGGCGCCTTCGACACCGACGCGCAGCGCGGCAGGGTCGGCCGCACGAGCCGGAAGCGCCACGGCCGCAAACAAGGTGGCGGCGGTGGCGGCAAGCAACAGGAAGCGTGTTTTCACGGCGGCTTTCGATGGGATGGGCATGGGAGCGGGATGCCGATTGTCGGTCGGTGTTTCGGTGCGGCGTTCGGCGTTCGGCGTTCGGCGTTCGTGCGTTGAGGCGCGGTCAGCGCATCGGCGCGGAAGCCGCGGTACCCGCGCCGTCGTCGGCCACCAGCGGCCGGTACCGCGGCGTGGCCATTTGCACCGGCGTGATGTCGAGTGCGATGTCGATCACCGAGTAGTCCTCACCGCCGAAAGCACCGCTGTAGTAGCCGTGGCTGGTCGGCAACTTGCGAAAGCGAAACTCGAAGCCGAGATCGGGACGCTTCGAGTCCGGAGCACCGAACGCGAGACCCACGACTTCAGGCTGCGCGTTGTCGATGAAGTTGGCCATCAGGTTGACCACCGTGGTGTCGCCGAGCACATCGGGGGCATAGGCCGGCTGGCTGAAGTAGGGCTTGAAGCCGGGCGCGTGGGGGTCGATCTTCGGCTCGCGAAGTTTCTCGGGCGAAGGCGTGGCCGTGTGGGTCTTCAGGTCGTAGCGGTCGCCGCGGTCCAGGTAGGTGAGACGGGCGTTCTTCAGGTTGAAAGCGGGCAGCGCGGCGTCGGTGGTGGCGTCGCGCAGATCGGCCAGCAACGCGCCCTTGTAGCCGATCACCTCGATGCCGCCCTCACGAAAGATCGCCGCGCTGTTCTCGTCGACACCGATGCCGATCGTGTAGCCCTTCTTCACCATCAGCGGCAGCATGCGGCCGATGCGACCGCGTTTCAGAAAGTGCTGGTCGACGAACACCCCGGGGCCGACAAAGCCCAGTCCGCGGTCGATCTCCACGCCTTCGCGCAGTCCGAACTTCAGCACCTGCAGCACATCCTGTGCATCGCGGAACATCGTCGTGCTCATGATGGCCGCGCCGGCACTGCTGCCGGCCACCACCCCACCGGCGCGGTAGACCTGCCAGATGGCGTCCAGCACCGGTGTGCGCATGCCCGCCGAGTCCAGCAGCGCGGCAGTGATGCGCTCCTGCGCGCCGCCGGCGAAGTAGATGCCGGTGGCGGCGCGCACCCGCGCGACCAGTGCCGGATCGCGAACCGCGGCTTGCACATCGCTGCCTGCCAGGCGCGGCGCGACGGGGATGAATTCGGCCACGGCGCCCTGCCGCTGCAGCGCATCGATGATCGGCCCGGCCGACTTCAGCGGGTTGCCGGCAGCGGTGGCAAACACCGCCCAGCGCGCACCTTTGCCGCCCGACAGTTCGACCAGCCGCTGCCAGACCGCGTCGTTGTCGACCTTCAACGCGCCGCCGATGGCCACCGCGATGCCGCGGCCGGGTGAGAAGTCGTCTGCCGCGAATGCAGGGGCGGGGACGATCAGCGTCAGCGAGGCAACAACCAAAGCCACCGCGCGGGTCAGACGCCGCCATGCGACGAACCGGTTTCGGAGGGGTCTGTCCGGCAGCAAGGAAAGCGGAACCAGCGATGAGGGCAGCATGAGCAAGTTGGGCGACAGGAAGGGGCATCGATCCGACCCCGTCATCGTTGCACACGGCATCGCCGCAAAGGCAGCGCCCGCCGCGCTGCAGGTTGCTGGACGCACCTGCCCGTCGCATTTGCGCAAGGCCGCAAGCTTCGCTTGCCGACACGCGGGCCGCTCCAACGCAAGAGACGCTGCCTTTGCCGGTGCGTGGCGCAACGCTCCCGCATGGCTGACTGCGAAGGTCTGCGCATGGAAGCTTGCAGCCGCTTCGGCATCGCCGTCGTACCAAAGGCGAATCGTGTTTATTCCCACGCCCCTGTCCCCCTCGTTGTGGATGTGCCCCGGCGGACCGCGGCCGAGCATCCGCCCCGTTCCGTCTCCGCATCTCCGCTGACTTTCTCACTCCCCTTCCGCTTCCCAAGGAGCAACGCATGCAACGCAAATCCAACGCCGCCGACA
This sequence comes from Burkholderiales bacterium, assembly GCA_038258365.1. Lineage (GTDB taxonomy): Bacteria > Pseudomonadota > Gammaproteobacteria > Burkholderiales > Burkholderiaceae_C > Rubrivivax. The sequence goes on from JBBSPW010000011.1 coordinate 13,013, forward strand.
CCGTGACGCACACCACCAACGGTGACACCGACCGGTTGTTCCAACTCCCCGACGGCTCCACCGTGCAGGGCATCGGCAGCTTTCACAAGTCCTTGCCGCACAACGAATTCGGCGAGGTCACGCCGGCTGCTTTTGCGGCGCTGAAGGCCGCACAAGCCAGCGGCGACTTCAGCGCGGTGCCGCCGCTGCCCTCCACCGGCCAGTCGGCAGCACTGACCAACCCCCGTGGCGGGCTCGGCTTCGACCGCCTGACGGACCCACCCAGCGCTTATGTCGTGCCGCCGGCACCGCAGGTGCTGTCCGACACCACGGCAGCCGAGATGACCGAGCTGTACTGGATGGCATTGCTGCGCGACGTGCCCTTCAACGGGTTCGATTCCGACCCCGATGTGGCCGCAGCCGCTGCCGATATCAACGCGGCTTTCGAACGTGCCACCGATGCGACCGGAGTCGACCCCGGCATGTTGCGCCCCGGCATCGATCTGCCGGGTGCGCCCGGTGCAGCAGCAGTCGACAGCAGCAAACCGCGATTCACCCCGCACAACCTGTTCCGGCTGGGCTTGCCGGGAGACGATGTGGGGCCGATGCTGAGCCAGTTCTTCGTCCGGCCGATCGCCTTCGGAACCCAGAGCATCGATGTGCGGCAGCGGCCGTACAAGAGCGGCTGCAACTACCTGACCGACTTCGACGACTGGCTGCACGCGCAAAACACCGGCCGGGACCACAACGGTCAGGGCTACTCGAACGCCAACGAAGACGGGCCCGACACCTTCGAAGACGAGTCCCGCTACATCTGCACGATGCGCGACATGGCGCGCTTCGTGAACAAGGACGCTCTGCACCAGGCCTACTTCAATGCCACCCTGCTGTTGCTGTCGGGCGGCGCCAAGTGGACGCCGGGCAACCCGTATGCCGCAGACGACCTGCGCGGCACCGGCTTCGGCGTGCTGGGCGGCCCGCACATCCTGGCGCTGGTGTCGGAAGTGGCCACCCGGGCGCTGAAAACCGTGTGGTTCCAGAAATGGCAAACGCACCTGCGCCTGCGCCCCGAAGCGTACGGCGGTCTGCTTCAGGTGCAGGAGGTGGGCAACGCTGCCGGTGACAAACGGGCCTATGGCTTGCCCGCTTGGCTGGCGGGCACAGAAGCGGTCACGCGCACGCAGAAGAGCAGTGGATCCTGCCTGTTGCCGATGGCCTACACGCCGGGCAGCCCCACCCACCCGGCCTATGGCGCCGGGCACGCCACGGTGGCCGGTGCTTGCGTCACGGTGCTGAAAGCCTACTTTGCGATGGACGACGCCACGACCGGTGCCCCTTTGCCATTCAGCAGTCTGAAGGAGGGCAGCCTGCCCTACGGCGCCAAGCCGCCGATCAAGGCCTACATCACCGGGCTGCATCAGCAGGCATCGCCACAAACATGGGACCGCATCCAGATGGGCCAGCACGAAGCCAGCCACCTGACGATCGAAGGCGAGCTGAACAAGCTGGCGCAGAACGTGGCGATGGGCCGGTCGATGGGCGGGGTGCACTGGCGCACCGACAACACCCGCAGTCTGGTGCTCGGCGAAGCGCTCGCGGCCCGGATCCTGAGTGACATCTCGAAAGACGCGGTCGAGCAGCCCACCTTCACCTTCAGAACCTTCGCCCGCGCGGCCGGTGGCCTGCCGAAGACGGTGGTGATCGGCGACGGCTGCATCCAGGTCGACGGCACGCTGCGCAAGGGCACGGTCAGTGCGTTGTGATTCGCGGCGGGTGAACCATGGGTGTTGAACTGCGGTCGACACCCAGAACGAGGCAGATGCGCCATTCAGGCCGGGTTGGCGTCGATTCGTCGGCCCGGCTCGCGACCGGTCTGCAGCACCCACGGCGGCGGCGGTCATCGCCCTAGCATCGACTCCACTTTCTTGGGAGTTCTGCTGTGCGCTGTTACCTACGTCCGATCGCTGCCCGTCTCGCGGGTAGCGCAATCGCTCTCACGCTTGCACTCCCGGCCGTTGGCAGTGCCGGCCCGGCGCCGACTGCGACAGACACCGTGGCGCTCGACGCGCTGGTGCAACGGGAGCATGCCGCCGGCCGCTTCGACGGGGTGCTGCTGGTGGGCCGTGGCGACGAGGTGGTGCACCGGCGCGCCATCGGCTGGGCCGACCGAGAGCGCCAGCAGCCCCACCACGTCGACGAAGCCTGGCGCTGGGCGTCGGTCAGCAAGCAGGTGACAGCGCTGCTGACGATGCAGCTGGTGGAGCGGGGGCGTCTGTCGCTCGACGACCGGCTGGCCAAGTTGCTGCCGCCCTTCACCGCAGCGCATGCCGCGCACATCAGCATTCGGGACCTGCTGCGTCACACCTCGGGCCTGCCGAACCCCGACTACACCGCGTCGGCCGCTGGCAGCGACCCAACGATGCCGGCCTTCTACACCCGCTCGTTCAGCGACGACCAGGGGCCGATCGATGCGGCGCTCGTGACCTGCGCTGGCCCGGCACTGGCCGCACCGGGTGAGCGCTTCGCCTACAACAATTGCGACACGCTGGTGCTGCAAGCGGTGCTGGAACATGCAACCGGAAAGCCGTATGCCCAGCTGCTCGCTGACGAAGTGGCGGCACCGTTGGGTCTGGCGCAGCTGCAGTTCGCATCGCCCGCGTCCCGTGCCGTCGCCACCCCTGTGGGCACGATGGCCGACGGCAGTGTCGAGCCGGCTTTCAACCTGGCCACCTTCGGCGCCGGTGGTGCGATCGTCGGCACCGCCGACGCGCTGTGGCGCTTCGACCGGGCTTTGATGCAGGGCCGCTTGCTGGGCGCAGAGGCGACCCGGACGATGTGGCAGGGCGACCCGAAACTGGGCTACGTCGCGCTGGGCGCGTGGAGCTTCCCGGCACGGCTGGCCGGCTGCAGCGCGCCGGTGGCCTTGGTGGAGCGCAGAGGGGAGATCGGCGGTGTGCAGGTGCGCAACCTGATGGCACCGGCCCTGCATACCGCGCTGGTGGTGTTCTCCAACACCGGAGCCACCGAATTCGGCGAGATCTGGCAGGGCCGTGGTTTGAGCTTCGAGTTGGCCAGCGCAGCCTTTTGTGGCGCGGCACCGCCGAAATGACGACGACCGTTCTTGCTCCCCACTCCACCAGTGACCCGATGGAACGCGGAAACTTCTCGATCAGCCTCGAAGTCGAGGAAAGCCTCAGCGCTGGCTCAACATCGCGGCCAGTGCCATGCGAATTGAAGCGGTGTGGATCGGCAGCACCAGCACATCGCCGGAGCCGGCCCAGGCCAGCAAGGCGCGGGCGGCGGCGTGTTCGTCAGCCAGCTGCTGCAGCTGCGATGTCGACAGCCCGGAGTCCCGAAGTGCCTGTTCGATCAGCGCCGGAACCTGGCCTGCGCTGCGGCCGCGCCGCATCGGCGGCAGCTCCTTGACCACCCCGGTCGGGTCGAAAGCCAGCAGCCACGCGCGCCAGCTCGGCAATGGCCGCGTCGTCGCGGTTGCCGGCCTGGCCCAGCAGCAAGCCCAGGCGCCGCGGCTGCAACGCCTGGGCCACGCCCAGCAGTTGCGCCAATCCTTCGGGGTTGTGGGCATAGTCCAGCAACACCGTAGCGCCGGGCTGCCATCCCGGTCAGGACACACGCAGCGATGTTGTCGATGCTGAAAACCGCAGCGCCCGCCAGTGTCAGCGGCATGTTCACCACCGGCCCCGGATCGGTGTCGACCCTGCTCGCCCGCAGCAGCGGGCGGCCCGCGCCACCGCGAGCCCCGGCGCAGGATGCCGCCCCTGGCCGTTTCCAGCACTGCGAAGTCGACACCCGGATGACGCGACACCGCGCGCGAACCGGCGGGCTGAGGACGACGTCCGTCGGGTTTCCCGCTGTCTTTGCCGCACAGTCAATGGCTTCGAGATTCGTCATCGCCAAGCATGTCTTCGACGTACCACATCCGCGTCATCGTAATCAGGGCGACGGTCAAGGGCGTCGCCAGGATCAAGCCCAGTGTCCCGGTCAGGACCCCGAGCAGGACCTGCACGCTCAAGGTGAGCGCGGGCGGCAGATTGAGCATCCGCTGTTGGAGGACCGGCGTCAGCAAGTAGCTCTCGAACGCCTGGACCGCGACATAGAGCGCGATCACCCAGCCGAGCTTGTCGACGCCACCCACCATGGCGATCAGCGCGGCCGGCACCACAGCGATCACCGGGCCGATGTTCGGGATGAATGCGAGCAGTGCCGCGAGCAAAGCCAGCACGAGCGCGAGATCGATGCCGATGAACCAGAGCCCAATGGCCGTCAGGAGGCCGATGACAACCATGGCCGTCAATTTGGCGAGGAGCCACGAGGCCAGTGCGGACCCGGTTTCGTCCAGCACCTGGCGCGCTCGGCTGCGTCGGTGCAGCGGTACCAAGCGCAACAGGCCGCCGACATAGGTCTGTGGGGAGATCGCGATAAACATGCCGATCGCGAGCGCGATGACCAGATTGCCGAGCGCTCCGAAGGTGGTCGAGAACGCCTGACCCGCAAGGCTGAAGATTCCCGCGTCGTCGGAAATCGCGTCCTGAATGCGTTCCTTTTGCGCCATCAGCGGGCCGGCCCAATCAGAGTCCGTCAGTCGGTCTTCGAGCTGACGCGCGGCCTTCGGCAGGCGATCGGCGAGCTCGGAAGCCTGGCGCGCGACATCCGGTGCGACCAGCCACACCGCCAACGCCATCAGCAGCAACGGTACGACGATGGCAACCGCGAGCGCCCAGCGCGGCGTCAGGCGGCTCTTCGAAGCGAGCCACGACGCGGCGCCATGCAACAGGACAGCAAACAGCAGGCCGGCAAAGGCCACCAGGAACACCTGTACCCCGCGCAGCATGGCGAACACGCACAACGCCACGAAGGCCACGACAGCCGCCTGGGTCAGCGTGCGTGCAGCCAGTCCCGGGCGGTTCATGGCACGCACGCCACCAGGGTGGAGCCGGCGACTCTCGACCAGGGGCGCAGAGACCTGCGCCGCGCGGTCAGAAGACCAGCGTTCCCAGGAAGACGCCGAAGATCAGCACGATGAGGAAAATCACGATCGCAATCACAAACAGCACCTTGGCGATCGACTTCGCGCCCGATGCCACTCCGGTGAAGCCGAAGAAGCCGGCGATGAGCGAGACAACGAAGAAAAGGATGGCCAACTTCAGCATGCATGCTCCGGTCTGATTCCCGCCGCGAATCCGGCAGGCAGTGAGTTCTTGTCTGACACCCGATGCGAAGGCAAGCCATGCCCCACATCACAAGTCCTTGGTGATGCCAACCGATGGCGCTGAGCACAGCGCCATCGGCATCCGGTCAGAGCTTGTCGATGCCGTCCTTGACGTTTTCCTTGGCATCACCGTAGCCCTTCTGCACCTTGCCCTTGGCTTGCTCAGCCTCTCCCTTCCGCTCTAGGCTCTTGTCGCCGCTGACGTTGCCCGCGGCTTCCTTCACCTTGCCTTTGGCTTGCTCCGCAACTCCTTTGACTTGATCCTTGTTCATGTCCATCCTTTCGTGAGGGTTGAAGGTAGGTCGGTCGCATTCGGTGACCGATCAACGAGCGTCGTCCACAGCAGGGGTCGCGTCTGTCGGCTCTCGGTTTGGCTCCGCGTAGGACGCAAATCCCATGGTGTCGGCCGGCTATGTGCCCGGTCGATACTTCTGCCTGTCGCAGGCCACCAGGAAGATCCGATTTGGACGAGTACAGCTACGAACCTTCCGAGGGCCATGGCCTGCCCCACGACCCCTTCAACGCGATCGTCGGTCCGCGTCCGATCGGCTGGATCTCGACTGTTTCCGCCGGCGGCGTCTTCAATCTGGCGCCCTACAGCTTCTTCAATGCCTTCAACTACACGCCGCCGATCATCGGCTTCTCGAGCAACGGCGCCAAAGACAGCCTGGCCAACGTGCGCGACAACGGCGAGTTTTGCTGGAACCTGGTGACCCGCCCGCTGGCCGAGGCGATGAACGCCAGTTCAGCCACGGTGCCGTTGGAAGTCGACGAGTTCGTGCTGGCCGGACTGACCCCGAAGGCGTCGTCGCGGGTCAAGTCGCCGCGCGTGGCCGAAAGCCCCGTCAGTTTCGAATGCAGGCTGTCGCAACTGATCCAGTTGCAGGGAGCCAACGGCGACAAGGTGCCCGCCTGGCTGGTGCTGGGCGAGGTGGTCGCGGTGCACATCGCGCGGCATCTGCTGATCGACGGCATCTACCGCACCGCCGATGCCCGGCAGGTGGTGCGCGGCGGCGGCCCGGCGGACTACTTCGAGATCGGGCCCGACAACCTGTTCCGGATGAAACGCCCGACTTGAGTCCGGCGCCGGCGCGCTGTCGCAGCAGGGAAACGGTTGCTGGTCTGGCGCGTGGACGGCAGCGACCGTTAGAGATGAGCTGGCGAGCTAGTTAGTAGGCACCCATGTAGTCACGCTTGCCGACGGCGATCCCGTTGTGGCGCAGGATGGCATAGGCGGTGGTGACATGAAAGAAGAATTGCGGCGCGCCGTAGTTCGCCAGATAGGACTGACCGCTCAACTTCTTTTCCTTCGGCGTACCGGCGCGCAAGACGATGTCCCTGCTTTCGCTGCCATCGAATTGGGAAGCATTCAGGCCTTCCAGAAAGGCCAGGGTCCGGGTCAGCAGCGCGTCGAGATCGGCAAAGCTGTTCTCTTTTCCTTCATAGACCGGGATGTCGACTCCGGCAAGCCGTGCGGCGATCCCGCGCGCAAAGTCGGCGGCGATCTGCACCTGCTTGTTCAGCGGAAACATGTCCGGAAAGAGGCGCGCCTGCAAGAACGCGTCAGCATCCATCGACTTGGCGGCGACCTGTGCATCGACCTGTGCCAGCATGGCTTTCAAGGCCGTCAGCATTTGTTTGAAGACGGGTACCGAGTGGGTGTACATCGGGCTGTTCATGATCGCTTCCTGGTTGGTGTGAAAGGCAATGGCATTCGAAGGACCGCGCGGCATGACCGTCAAAAGCGCTTCGCCAGCGCGTACTGGGCAGGCGCAACGGCTGCGCAGCACCGCGACAGACCCATCCTTCCATCAGCCCATCTTCCGATTGTGCGTGGCGACCGGCATCGGGAATCGGAAGACTCGCCCACGAGGAACGACACCCAATCGGTCGTCGTCTCGTCACCGAATTCACGCAGCGCGCTGTGGCACCGATGCGGCTGGCGCGATCGGCTCGACCGCGCCCTTCGGTGGGTCGGATGGCGCCACCGTCGCATGCGCCATCTTCTGGCCGTTCCACTGCTGACCGCACCAGCAGCGGCCTTCGGTATCGATTATGCAAGTGCCGCTGCCGCAGCAGCGCGGGTCTTCGTTCATGGGCGACTCCAGAGTCCGATGGGGGATGCGATCAACCGCGTTCGTTGTCACGGGGGTGCGGCCGGTGCGCAGCGGGCCGGTCCATGCGAGCGGCCCAGCGCTGCAGGGTCGGCCTCGCATGCAGGAAAGCGCGGTAGGCGCGCTCCATGACCCAGGCTGCGCCCGGCAGGCGGCCGATCCGTGCCAGCCAGCGCCAGCCCGGCAGCACCGCCCACAGCTCCAGGAAGGCCCGGGCGCCGCTGTGCAGTTGGCCGTCTCGGCCGCGCACGTGAAAGCGCGCCAGCAGTTGCTCGCGCGTGGTGCCGGGCGGCAGCGGCAGCGCGGCGTCGCTGATGTCGGCAAAACACACCGGCGTGCTCGATGGCAACCCGCGGTAGACGCCGATCTCGCGACGGCACAACGGGCAGGCGCCGTCGTACAGCACAGTCAGTGGCGGCGGTTGCGCGCCCGCCTCGTTCACGGGCCCAGTCATCGCGCTCGCACCGTCGGCGCCGCTTGCGGCGCGTGCATCGCTGGCTCCACTCGGACGCCCAGCAGATCGGCAGCCGTGTCCAGCCCGCGCGAGGCGAGCCGCCACCACTGCGAGAAGGAGTCGCAGCGCCGATCGACAGCCGGAAAGAGCGCGGGCACCGCGACGCATTCGGCCCATTGCGACAGCCATGGCGCGAGGTGGGGCTCCTCGATGCTGCGCACGCGGCGGGCGCCCTTCAACGCGGCGCCGATGGCGGCTGCGTCACCCTCCCAGATCTCGGCAGCGATCTCGGTCATGCGGCTGCCGACGAATTGCCAGCGCCGTTCGGTCCACGGCCAAGCGCGGTGAAAGTCGGCCACGAACACGCCGATCACCAAGGTGTCGGCAGGCATGGTGGCCGGCAACTCACCCAAGCTCCAGGGGTGCACCAGCCAGACATCGCGTCCTGCGACCGCAGTGGCGTTCGGGGCTGTCGAGCCGAGCCCGTCGGGCGCGACGGCTCGCAGCTGCGGCTGCATCTGCGACAAGCCCGTGGCCGGCGGCCGGCGCTCGCTCGGACCAGGCCTCGATGGCCGGCGCGCGATGCGGTCGAGTGCCTCGTACGATGTGTCGATCACACTGCCCGGGCTGTGCCAGCTCGCCGGTGCATAGCGAGCCACGTTGTCGGCGTTGAAGAGATACGGCTTGCTGCTGCCGGTGCCGGCCACCCATTGCCAGCTCAGGTGGTTGCTGGCCAGGTCACCGTCGAGCAGGTGGCCCAGCAGCCAGTCGGCACCGGCGCGCCAATGGACCTTGCGCACATGCACCACATAGCTGGCCAGCCACATGCGCGCGTGGTTGTGCAGCATGCCGGTGGCGTAGAGCGTGCGCACCGCTTCGTCCACCACCGGCACGCCCGTGCAGCCCTGTTGGATGTCGGCCGGCAACTGGTGTGCATAGGCATCGTCGGGCAACGGCGCTTCGTGCAGAGAGTGCAGGATGCCGTCGCCCCGGTGCTGCCAAACATGGCGGAAGAAGTCGCGCCAGCCGAGTTCGTAGACGAACTTGTGCCGGATGTCGAGCGCATGCCTGTTATCGACACCGGCCAGCACATCGCCGAGCGTGACGAAGCCGTGCGTGATGTAGGGCGACAGGCCGCTGACAGCGCCAGTCAGCGAGTTGCGCGTGCGTGCGTAAGCAGCTGGTTGCACGGCGGCGATCCGGGCGCATGCCGCGGCGAGCGTGGGTGCGAAGTCTGCGGCCGCGAAATTCGTGGATGCGAAATTCGTCGGTGCGACCACCGCCGTGCCACCATCGGTTCCGTTTTGCTGGGCTTGCATGGACAACATCGATTCATCTTACATTTATGCGAGTCATCCTGAGCTCATCAAGAAGAAAAGCGTCAACCTCGCCAAACAGACAGAGTCAAAACGGGTTCAATTCAGAGTCAATTCCGACTCAGAATGGACAGCAACAACCACCGCCCGGCCGATCGGCCACCCGCCCATGCACCGCTCACTGCTTGCCGTCACACTCGCTGCCATGCCTTTGATCAGCCAGGCTATCGAAGAGCCGGACTACCAAGTCATCAGAACCTTCGACAACGTGGAGTTGCGCCAGTACGCGCCCTATGTCGTGGCCGAGGTGGTGTTGGAGCCCCCGGCCGAAGACGCTGCCGGTCGGGCTTTTCCGATCCTGGCGGGCTACATCTTCGGCAAGAACAAGGGGGAGAAAAGCTTCGCGATGACGGCACCGGTGACGCAGACCGCTGTGCCCATGCGAATGGACATGACCGCCCCCGTGACCCAGTCCACCGTCGCGGGCGGTACGCGGGTGCAGTTCGTGTTGCCCAAGGGGGTGACGCTGGCGACCGCACCCGAGCCTGTGGACCCACGGGTGCAACTGCGCGTGATGCCGGCCGCCACCTGGGCGGTGATCCGCTACTCGGGCACCTGGTCGCAGTCGAACGAGCTCGAGCACCTGGGCGAGTTGAAGACAGCGCTTGCAGCAGCGGGCGTGGCCACCGAAGGCGAGCCGGTGCTGGCCCGCTACAACGCACCGTTCACACCGTGGTTCATGCGGCGCAACGAGATCTGGTTGGCCGTGCGCTGATGCCGCCATTCGGGATCGGCCGTTTGGGCTCTTTCGAGCGGAGCTTCGGTCGTTGTTTCAAACGTCATTCCGCTCGTCCGTCCTGGAGCGAGGCGGGAACCATGAATCGAATCGCATGCGGCCTGTCGTCGGCGGCGCTGGGTGCGGCGGTGATGTGCATGGCAACGCTCGTGCTCGCCGACGCCGGCCAAGCCGGCTGGCGCTAGGCCCGCGTTCCGGCGGGGGCCGATGACATCGGCAAACGCCAGACGGGCTGCGACATCGTCGGCGTCATGGGCTGGCCCGCGAATGCCCGGAAACGGCCGCGGCAGCGCCGCGGCCCGGGTTGGTTCGTACGCCACAGACGAGCCCACCATGAAGGGGCGCTTGCAGCGGCCCGACATGCGAGCGGCGGTTGCCCGATCAGGGAAGGTTCAACGAATTGCCTTCATCGACTGTCAATTGCTGTTCCGTTCTGCCATCGACGGTGTAGGTGACACGCAGTTGCTTCGGCCGATCTGGAGCCGGGTCGATGCCCAGGGTGCGATTGCCCACCGTCATCGCAAGTTGGCCGTTCTGCACCAATGCGCGCAGCTGGTCCGTGACATCGGAGACTGCGGGGCCACTGCCGTAGACGGCCTGGACGATCCGCAGCTTTTGCAGGTCGACGGCACCCGGGTAGGACCGGTCGGCCTCGCGCCGGCCCCAGCCCCCATTCCATCCGCTCGTGCCCCAGTCGCCCCGACCCCAGCCGGTGAACTGCGCTCCATCGACCGCGCTGTGCTCGGCGTACTCGAAGACGCGGCTGTTGCCGGTACGGTCCTTGGCAAAGATCCGCAGCGTCTTGACCCGCCCGGGATCCGGATCAACCCCGAAGGTGCCGTTCTCCAGTTGGAAGCTGCGATCTTGGCGCGCCAGCGCTTTCAGGCGTGCGGTGACATCGACATTGCGGTTGGCTGTGCCATAGCGTGCCTGCAGGATCTGATGCTCACCGTTGTCACTGCTGCTGTCTCGCCCCCTCTCCCGGCCGCCCCGGCCTCGGTTGCTCCGGTCGAAGCCACTGAACCTCGTGCCGTCCAGGGTATCGCGCTCGTTGAACTCGAAGGACTGCAGCCTGCCGCTGCGGTCGCGGGCCTGGACGCGGAGCGTCTTGGCACGGCCGGGGTCAGGATCGACGCCGAACGTCGAGTTCTCCAGCGTGATGCTGCGTTGCCTGCGAGCCTGCTCGCGCAGCTTGTCGGTCACATCCACATCGCGTTCATCGGTGCCGTAACGCGCACCGACGATCCGGAGCTCACCCTCGTCGCCGCCGCGTGGTTGCGCATGCAACGCGGTGCCCATCAGCAGCGCCGCCAGAAAGGCGGTGCACAAACTCAGATTGCGCAGAACCACTTTCTTCATCACCGTCTCCCAGCCCCACAGGGCATGCGTTGAACCGAAATCCCAGACCGGACCGGACGCGACTTTGCTTCCGGGGTGGTGCCTTCGTGTCGCGTGGTCGATTCGTGCTGATGAGCCACCGACAGACCTCGCGCCGTGCACGGCGCACCGAGCCGGTCAGTCGTGCTTGCCCTTGCCCTTCTTGTCCTTGTCCTTGTCCTTCTTCCCCTTGCCGTGACCACGGTCGTCATACCGGTCGTCGCGGCGATCGTCCCTGCGGTCCTCACGGAAATCGGCGCCTCGGACATGGCTGTCGTACCAGTCGTCCCGTACGAAGTAGACCGGTACACCGCAGGCCCCGTAGTCCCGGCAGTGCTTCTTCCAATTCTTCCGATGACCGGGCGGCACCCAGAGGTAGACCGGATCGGGGCGTTGCACGACGATCGCCGGGCGCTGCACGAAGACCGGCTGCGCGACGATGACCTGCGGCTGCGGGAAACGTCCGATGTCGACGCGGCCGTAGACACCGGGTTGGCTGACCTGGATGGACACGCCTACATCGGCGGCGAATACCGGCGCAGCCAGGACCAGGCCGGCAGCCAGCACGATCTTGTTCATAGCGGAGCTCCTAAAACACCAGGATACGTCGCCAGAACGCGGCGGCCGCTGCAACGGATGTCAGGGTCGGCCCGACGTTTCATTTCTACACAAGCTTGGCCATGACCGCCATGGATGGGCCGCCATCGGCGGGCTGCGGGCCGGTTGTTCACGTCTGTGGATGGGCTCGACCCGTCGGGAGGTGCCCTTGCTGGCCGCGATCAGCACCAGCACCCAGCGTGCGCCGCTCAGGTCGATGCCTTCCAGCAACGGGCAGGCCACCGCCGGGTCGGCCGCCAGACGGAACGAAGAGCTGATCGGCAGCAGCAGGCTGTGCGTTCGAGCGTGAAGCGCGGCCAAGGGCAGATCGACGGTGTAAAGACGATTGACCAATTTCCGCTGTCGACCCGAAGTCGCCCGTCGCCCCGCCGCCCGAAAACCGCCCTTGGCCCGACGACATCAACTTCAGGCCCTGGCACCGTCCCACGTTCAGGGGGCGACTACTTCCAGCGTCGGGAAAGAGGTTTTGAACCGGCTGGCATCCCGGGTCAACAAGGGCCAGCCTTCCACCGCCGCTTGCGCGCCGATGAAGAAGTCGGGCAGCACCTGTAGTTTGCTGTCCCCGCGCTTGCGGTACTGCACATAGGCCTTGGCCGCCAGGAACAGGGCCGGCCGCGAAATCTCGCGCAGTTCCAGAGCCAGCGTGGACACGGCGTTGTCCAGGCCTTCAAGCGTCGTGAACGACAACGAAATCTCGGCGTAGATGATCGGGTTGATGACCAGCTGGTGGATGCTGGCTTGCGCTCGCAATTGGCCGATCGACCAGTTCGCCCACTGCGGATCGTCCTGCAGCACGTCCACCAGGACGTTCGTATCGACCAGCAGCATCAGTCGCCCGCGCGCAGCAGCTTCATCAACGCATCCGTTTGCCAGCGCACATCGGCGCTGCCCCTCACGGCGTCAAATCGGTCCTGGGGTGGGCGACGCGCGCTCTTGGCCGAGCGAGGCCGATGCAAGACCACTTCTCCGGAAGAATTCACGGAGAACTCCACGGGGGCCCCGGGCAACAGATGCAGTTCATCGCGTATCCGTTTGGGGATGGTGACCTGGCCTTTGCTCGTCAAGTTGGTCAACATGGCATCCTCCTCGGGTGTTACCGAATTTTCGATGGTGATACAACGCGCTGCCGGCAGTGCCGATGACGTCCGGTCGATGCCATGCGGACGGTCTGCTTGCGTCTGGGCTGAACGACTCTTGAAATGGCCGAGAGCGGTAGTTGGTCGAGACCGTCGTGAAGCGAAAAGCAAAGGCGCCGAAGCGCCCTTCGATCCGAGCTGGCATCAGCCCATCAATCCGCCTGCTTCCTCAAGAATGCCGGGATCTCGATCTCGTCCATGCCTTTGCTCGACAGCGCGTCCACCCGCGCTGCCGCCTGGCTGCGCGGGCTGCGCCACACGCTCGGGGTTTCCAGGCCCTGATAAGTGTGCTGAGGCGGCGACATCACACTCGGCTGCCCGGCACCACCGATCGCATCGTCCAGCACCGGCAACGCGTCGTGCGTGCCGGTGCGCAGCATCGGCGTGTGCTGCACCACCTTCAGCGGCGGCGCGCCACGGTTCTGCGCATGGTCGTTGCCTTGTTGCGCACGCCGTGCCGAACTCAAGCCGGTGGCGATGACGGTCACGCGCAACTGGTCGCCCAGCCCTTCGTCGTACGCGGTGCCGAAGATCACATGCGCATCGTCGGCTGCATAGCGGCGGATGGTGTTCATCGCATTGCGGCTCTCGGCCAGGCGAAAGGTCGCCTTGCTGGCCGCGATCAGCACCAGCACCCCGCGTGCACCGCTCAGGTCGATCCCTTCCAGCAGCGGGCAGGCCACCGCAAGGTCGGCTGCCTTGGTCGCACGGTCCGGGCCACCGGCGACTGCGGTGCCCATCATCGCCTTGCCCGGCTCGCTCATCACGGTCTTGACGTCTTCGAAGTCGACGTTGACCAGACCCGGAATGTGAATGATGTCGCTGATGCCGCCGACCGCGTTCTTCAACACATCGTTGGCATGCGCAAAGGCTTGCTCTTGCGTCACGTCATCGCCCATCACTTCCAGCAGCTTCTCGTTCAGCACCACGATCAGGCTGTCGACATTGGCTTCCAGTTCGGCGACGCCGTCGTCGGCCTGCTTGCCGCGGCGCTTGCCTTCGAACTCGAAGGGCTTGGTCACCACGCCGACGGTCAGGATGCCCATTTCCTTGGCCACGCGCGCGATCACCGGTGCCGCGCCGGTGCCGGTGCCGCCGCCCATGCCGGCGGTGATGAAGATCATGTGCGCGCCTTCGATGGCCTGCTTGATGGCTTCGATGGCATCTTCGGCTGCCAGGCGTCCCATCTCGGGCTTGCTGCCGGCGCCGAGTCCGGTCTTGCCCAATTGCATCAGGTTGCCCGCGCTGCTGTTGTTCAGCGCTTGCGCGTCGGTGTTGGCGCAGATGAACTCCACACCCTGCACGTTCTGCCGGATCATGTGTTCGACCGCGTTGCCACCGCCGCCCCCCACGCCGATCACCTTGATCTGCGTGCCGTCGTCGAAGTCGTCGATCATTTCGATAGCCATTTGAGTGCTCTCCTGTTGTCAGTTGCAGTTGCCAAAGTAGAAAGATGCTGCGGGTCTTGTGGCGGCTTTGGGGCCGACCCGAGCGTTGATGCGGGGCTTCTTCATGTCTTGAGCCCCTGCTAGAAATTCCCTAGAAACCAGTCGCGCGCGCGACCGACCATGTTCTTCACCGACCCGGCTTGCGCCGCAGCCTTCTGGCCCCGGCTGCGTGCCATGCGGGCTTCTTCCAGCAAACCCATCACGGTCGCCGAGCGCGGGTTGGCCACCATGTCGTAGAGCGCGGCGTTGTAGAGCGGCAGGCCCTTCCTGACCGGCTTCAGGAAGATGTCTTCACCCAACTCCACCATGCCGGGCATCACCGCGCTGCCGCCGGTGATGACGATGCCGCTCGAAAGCAGCTCTTCGAAACCGCTCTCACGAATCACCTGGTGGACCAGGCTGAAGATTTCTTCCACCCGCGGCTCGATCACGCCGGCAAGCGCTTGGCGGCTCAACAGACGCGGCGCGCGGTCGCCCAGTCCGGGCACCTCGACCTGGTCGCTCGGGTCGGCCAGCAACTGCTTGGCCACACCGTGCTCGACCTTGACCTCTTCGGCGTCCTTGGTCGGCGTGCGCAGCGCCATCGCGATGTCGCTGGTGATCAGGTCGCCGGCGATCGGAATCACCGCGGTGTGGCGCACGCTGCCGTCGGTGTAAATCTGCACGTCCGTCGTGCCGGCGCCGATGTCCACCACCGCCACGCCCAGCATCATTTCGTCTTCGGTCAGCACCGATGCGGCACTGGCGGATGGGTTCAACACCAAGCGTTCGACTTCTAGGCCACAGCGGCGCACGCATTTCAAGATGTTTTCAGCAGCACTTTGGGCGCCAGTGACGATGTGCACCTTGACCTCGAGCCGGCTGCCGCTCATGCCGATCGGCTCCTTGACCTCGTGGCCGTCGATCACGAACTCCTGCGGCTCCACCAGCAACAGCCGCTGGTCGTTCGGGATGTTGATGGCCTTGGCGGTTTCCACCACCCGGGCCACGTCCACCGGGGTCACCTCGCGGTTGTCGCGCACGATCACCATGCCGGTCGAGTTCTGGCCGCGGATGTGGCTGCCGGTGATGCCGGTGTAGACACTGGTGATCTTGCAGGCGGCCATCATCTCGGCTTCTTTCAGGGCCAGCTGGATGCTCTGCACGGTGGCGTCGATGTTGACCACCACCCCGCGCTTCAGCCCATGCGTGGGTGCCACGCCGAGACCCGCCACCCGCAGGCCGCCTCCCGGCATGACCTCGGCCGCCACCACCATCACCTTGGCGGTGCCGATGTCCAGGCCGAAAACCATTTCCTTGTATTCCTTGGCCATGTCAGTGGGTGCTTTCTGTGGCGCAGGGTGTCGTTGGATGCGGATGTGCAGACGTCATCTGTGTGAACTTCATCGTGGTCAATTCGTGCGGCCGGCCGCCAGCTTGGCTTTGCGGGCTGCAGCCTTGGCAGCCGCCTGCGCAGCCGCCTTGGCTTGTGCGGCCGCCTGCTTCGCAAATTGCGCCTGTGTCAGGTCGGGAGTGGTGGATACACCCTGCAGCCGAACCGCATAGCCGCCGGCATGTCGCAGGTCGGCGTGTTCCAGCGGGCGCTGCCAGCGGTCGGTGACCTGGGTCAGCGTGCGGGCGAAGCGGGCGGTGCGTTCGGTGACTTCGTCGATGCTGCCTCGACCCATCTCCAGCGACGCGCCGCTGTCCAACTCGGCGCGCCATGAGCCGCGTGCAGTCAGCATCAACCGGTCGATGTGCAAGCTCAGCGCGGCCAGCACCGGCTGCAGCCGGCGCAGCATCGCCAGCATCTCGGCGGCCCGGTCGTCGGGCCCGGCCAGGGTGGGCAGATCGTCGTCTTCGACATCGCCGACATTGGCCGCGAACACCTCGCCCTGTTCGTTGACGAGCCGGTCGGGGCTGGCGTCGGCGCGCAACCCTTCCCACAACGCAGCGGCGCGGTGTTCCTGCAAGGTCACGCGAAGCTGGTCGGGAAAGACGCGGTGCACCACCGCGCGCCTCACCCAAGGCACCGACTCGAATGCGGACCGGCTCTTCTGCAGATCGACACTCCAGAAGTTGCCAGCCAACCCCGGCGAGGCGTTGGCGCGGATGGTCGGAACGCTGTTGCGCGCCATCTCGCCATCGATCGAGATGCTGCGGATCGGAAACAGCGGAGAGCGCGTCAGCCACAGCAAGCCGGCGGCCACCGCACCCACCGCAGCAAGCACGAAGACCGTGCCGGCGATCGCATTCATCAACCGCACATCGGCCGGCAGCGGTGCCGCTGGTTGCGGCAGCTGCGCCTCGCGCGGCCTGCGGATGCGGGTGGCTTCGGTCATGGCGTGACGTTGGCGGCGCGCCGGCTGTCGAGGCTGGCGCCGGCGACCAGTTGCACGCACAGCTGCGCATACGAGAGGCCGGCTGCCGCTGCCGACATCGGCACCAGCGAATGGCTGGTCATGCCGGGGCTGGTGTTCATCTCCAGCAGATAGATCTTTCGATCGGATGTGCGCAACATCAAGTCGGCGCGGCCCCAGCCGCGGCAGTTCAGGCTGCGGTAGGCCGCCAAACTCAGGCGCTGCACTTCGGCTTCTTCATCGGCCGACAAACCGCTGGGGATGCCATAGCGCACCACGTCGGTGTAGTACTTGTTCTGGAAGTCGTAGTTGCCTTCTGGCGCGTCGATGCGCACCACCGGCAACGCCACGGCTTGCGCGCCTTCGCCGATCACGGGGCAGGTCAGCTCGATGCCGTCGATGAACTGTTCACACAGCACCTCGGCGTCGTGCTGCGCGGCCAGCGCCACCGCGTTCTGCATTTGTGAATAGCCGGTCACCTTGGTGACGCCGATCGACGAGCCTTCGTGCGGCGGCTTGACGATCAGCGGCAGGCCCAGCGTGTCGGGCACCGTGCGGGTGTGTTGCGACGTCTGCTCGTCGATGTTCAGGCACACCCAGTCGGGCGTGGGCAGACCATCGGCACGCCACAGGCGCTTGGTCATCACCTTGTCCATCGCCAGGGCCGAGGCCATCACGCCGGAGCCGGTGTAGGGGATGCCCAGCAGTTCCAGCGCACCCTGCACGCTGCCGTCTTCGCCATGGCGGCCATGCAGCGCGATGAAGACGCGGGTGATGCCTTCGGTCTTCAGCTCGTGCAGGCCGCGTTCAGACGGATCAAATGCAACCGCATCG
Source organism: Burkholderiales bacterium (assembly GCA_038258365.1). GTDB lineage: Bacteria > Pseudomonadota > Gammaproteobacteria > Burkholderiales > Burkholderiaceae_C > Rubrivivax. The sequence continues at coordinate 30,654 of JBBSPW010000011.1, forward strand.
ACACGTTGGCTGCGCAAGGCGTCCAGCACGCCGTTGCCCGACATCAGCGACACCGGGCGTTCGGCGCTGCTGCCGCCCATCAGCACGGCGACCTTGCCGAGCAGGCGGACATCGATGGGCGCGGGATTGAGCTTCATGCGCCCGCTCCGACACTGATGGTGGATGCTTCGTTGCCCACCGCTGCCAGCGCCAGCAACTGCTGCGGCACCGCTTCGATCGATCCAGCACCCATCGTCAGCACCACATCGCCATCGCGCACGGTGGCGACGATCGCGCGGGCCAGGTTGTCGATGTCGTCGACCCACCGTGCGTGGGGATGGCCCGCGGCCTGCACCGCCTGCATCAATGCCGCACCATCGGCACCGGCGATCGGGGCTTCGCCGGCGCTGTACACCGGCACCAGCAGCAGCGCATCGAAACCCTTGAACACGCTGACGAAATCGGCCATGCAATCGCGCGTGCGGCTGTAGCGGTGCGGCTGAAAGGCCAGCACGATGCGCCGGCCTGCGAACGCGCCGCGCGCCGCTGCCAGCACCGCAGCCAGCTCCACCGGGTGGTGGCCATAGTCGTCGATCAGGCTGAAGTGCCCACCATCGGCGGTGGGCAGATCGCCATGGCGCTCGAAACGCCGGCCGACGCCGTGAAAGCCCTGCAAGGCGCGCTGCATCGCCGCATCGGGCAGCTTCAACTCCATCGCCACGGTGATCGCTGCCAGCGCGTTCAACACGTTGTGCAGCCCGGCCAGATTCAAGCTCAGCGGCAGGTCGGGCTGGACCGCGCGCTGCAGGTCGAAGCGCATGCCCCCCGAACCGTCGGCTTCGGCTCGTGCTTGCACGTTGGCCCCGCGCACATCGGCACCGGCCTCGAGCCCGTAGCAGCGCACCGGACGTTGCAAACGCGGCAGCACGGCCCGCACGCCGGCGTCGTCACTGCACACCACCACGCAACCGTAGAACGGCAGCCGGTGGACGAAGTCGACGAACGCGTCCTGCAGCCGGTCCAGGCTGTGGTCATAGGTCTGCAGGTGGTCGGCGTCGATGTTGGTGACCACCGCCATCACCGGGTTCAAAAGCAGAAACGACGCATCGCTCTCGTCGGCTTCGACCACGATGAATTCGCCCTGACCGAGGCGGCCGTTGCTGCCGCCAGCCGGTGCATCTGCATTACCGTGCGGCCCCAGCACGCGGCCGCCGACCGCAAAGCTGGGGTCGAGCCCGGCTTCCATCAGCATTCGCGCCACCAGCGCGGTGGTGGTGGTCTTGCCATGGGTGCCGGCGACGGCAATGCCCTGCTGGCGCCGCATCAACTCGGCCAGCAGCGCTGCGCGCGGCACCACCGGAATGCCGCGCGTTCGGGCGGCGGCGATCTCGGGGTTGGCCATGTTGGCGGCAGCGGTCACCACCACCGCCTGGGCCGCAGCCGGCAGATGGTCGGCGGCATGGCCCAGATGGAGCACCGCCCCGAGCGCGCGCAACCGGCGCGTCACCTCGGTGTCGTCCAGATCGGACCCGCTGATGCGATAGCCGAGCCCGAGCAGGATTTCGGCCACCGCGCTCATGCCAGCGCCGCCGATGCCGACGAAGTGCAGGTGCTGGATGGCGTGTTTCATGGCCGCGCCCCTGCTTGCCGTTGCAGCAGCGCTTCGATGCGGTCGGCCACGCGCCCGGCGGCTTGCGGGCGCGCCAGGCTGCGGGCGCGCGTGGCCATCGCCAGCAGCGCGGGGCGGTCGAGCGCGGCCAACGCATCGGCCAGTGAGTGCGGGCTCATCTCGGATTGCGGCAGGTGAATGGCCGCACCCTGCTGCGCCATCCACTGCGCGTTGTCGCGCTGGTGCGAGGTGGTGCTGACGATCAGCGGCACCAGCAGCGCCGGCACACCTGCCGCACACAACTCGCTGACGGTGATGGCACCGGCGCGGCACAGCATCGCGTCGCAAGCCGCCAACCTGGCCGGCATGTCGTCGATGAAGGGCAGCACCTCGGCCTCGATGCCGGCTTCGCGGTAGGCCGCGCGCACCTGGTCGGCCTGGGCGCTTCCGGTCTGGTGGGTGATCTGCGGCCGCTGTTCTCGCGGCATGGCCGCCAGCGCTGCCGGCACCGTCAGGTTCAACACCTGCGCGCCCAGACTGCCGCCGACCACCAGCAGCTTGAGCGGGCCGTTGCGGCCGGCGAAACGCTGCTCGGGCGGCGGCAGTGATTCGATTTCGGCGCGCACCGGGTTGCCGGTCACGGTCGCGCCCTTGGTGCGGCGCGCCGCATCGCCATCGAAGCCGAACACGATGCCATCGGCCACCGGCAGCAAGCCCTTGTTGCTGAGCAGCAGCGACGCGTCGGCATTGACCAGCAGCAGCGGCTTGTTCAGCAGCGACGCCATCAAGCCGCCGGGAAAGCAGACATAGCCGCCCATGCCCAGCACCGCGTCGGTGCCGCGGCGGCGCAAGATGCGGAAGCAGTCGACAAAGGCCTTGAGCAAACGCAGTCCGCCGGTCAGCGTGTGCAGCAGACCTTTGCCGCGCAGACCCGAGAAACCGATGGTGTCGAGCGCAATCCTGCCGCCCGCGGCCGCAGGCACCAGCCGGTTCTCCATGCCGTGCGAGGTGCCGAGCCAGCTCACGGTCCAGCCCCGCGACTGCATCTCTGCCGCCACAGCCAAGCCCGGCACGATGTGGCCGCCCGTACCCGCTGCCATGACGGTCAGATGCGGCATCACGCGGCACCTCCGCGCATGAGGGCGCGCGACTCCATGTCCACGCGCAGCACCATCGCCAGCGCCACCAGGTTCATCAGGATCGCGCTGCCGCCATAGCTCATCAGCGGCAGGGTCAGGCCCTTGGTGGGCAACACCCCCAGGTTGACGCCCATGTTGATGAAGGCCTGGAAACCGATCCAGGTGCCGATGCCCTGGCACAGCAGGCCCGCAAACACACGGTCGAGCGCGATCGCCTGGCGGCCGATCACGAAGATGCGCCGTGTCAGCCAGAAGAACAGCACGATGACGGTCGCCACGCCGACGAAACCCAGCTCTTCGCCGATCACCGCCAGCAGAAAGTCGGTATGGGCCTCGGGCAGGTAGTGCAGCTTCTCGACACTGCTGCCGAGCCCCTGACCGAAGACTTCGCCCAGGCCGAGCGCGATCAGCGAATGCGTCAGCTGGTAGCCCTTGCCCTGCGCGTACTTCGGGTTCCACGGATCCAGATAGGCCAGGATGCGTTCGCGCCGCAGGTCGTCGAAGGCGATGATCAACGCGAAGGTGACGATGATCACCAGCGCGATCAGAAAGAACATGCGCGCGTTGACCCCGCCCAGGAACAGGATTCCCATCGCGATCGTGGCGATGACGATGAAAGCGCCCATGTCGGGCTGGCGCAGCAGCAGCACGCCGACAAAGGCCACCGCCACCACCATCGGCGTCACCGCGCGAAAGAAGTTTTCGCGTGCGTCCATGCGCCGCACCATGTAGTTGGCGGCATACATCGCGATCGCCAGCTTGGCCATCTCGCTCGGCTGAAAGTTCATGAACCCGAGCGGGATCCAGCGGCGCGAAAAGTTCACGACCTTGCCGATGAAAGGCATCAGCACCAGCACCAGAAGGATCAGCGAGACGACGAAGATCGCCGGTGCATGCTTCTCCCAGAAGCCGATCGGCACCTGCACCGTCAGCAGCGCCACGATCAGCCCGATCGTCAGCGCCAGCACATGGCGCTGCAGGAAGTACGGCGAGGTGTAGCCGGTGAAGCGCGGGTTGTCGGGCAGCGCGATCGAGGCCGAATAGACCATCACCAGGCCGAGCGCCATCAACGCCACCACCACGCCCACCAGCGGTTGGTCGAAGGACAGCAGCCGCACCGGACGCGGCACAGCGATGTCGACCTGGTCGCGAATCGGCAGGTCTTCCTTGCCCTTGCGTCTGTCCGTGCCACGCTTGCCGAACGAGCTGCGGAAGAAGCCGATCGACGGCGAGTTCACACCTGCCCCCGATCGTTGGCAAGCTGCTGCACGGCAGCGGCGAAGGCCTGGCCGCGATGGGCGTAGCTGCGGTACATGTCCAGGCTGGCGCAGGCCGGGCTCAACAACACCGCGTCGCCGGGCTTCGCCTGAGCGAAGCACCAGGCCACCGCGGCTTCCATGTCGGGATGGCGCTGCACGTTGGGCATGTCGCGAGTGGACGACTCGCTCGCGCCGTCGATCGCTTGCTCGACCAACCCCGCATCGCGCCCGATCGTCGCGACCGCGCGCGCATGGCGGCGCAGCGGTTCGCGCAGCGGGCCGAAGTCCTGGCCCTTGCCGTCGCCACCCAGGATCACCACCAGCTTGGCGGATGCGCGCTCGGCACCGAGTCCCAGCAGCGCCGCCACCGTCGCGCCGACGTTCGTCGCCTTGCTGTCGTCGTAGGCGTCGATGCCGTCGATCTGCGCCACAGGCTGCAGCCGGTGCGGCTCGCCTTCGTAGGCTTGCAGCGCATGCAACATCGGCCCGATCGCGCAGCCGGCGGTCGATGCCAGCGCCAGCGCGGCCAATGCGTTGGCGGTGTTGTGACGGCCGCGCACGCGCAGTGCATCGGCCGGCATCAAGCGTTGCAGGTGGATGTCGGCGGGGCCGTCTGCGGCACGTCGCAAGGCGGCATCGTCGTCCGGCAGCGCCCGCACCAGCCAGGCCATGCCGTTCTCGGTCACGACTCCGAAGTCGCCCGGCGCGCGCGGCGCAGCCAGACCGAAGCAGATGACCGGGCGCTGGGGTGTGGCGGTCTTGCTCTTGTTGCTGCGCCCCTTGTTGGCGACCGGCGCCGGCGCCAGACCGGCCACCGCGGGGTCGTCGCGGTTCAGCACCATCGCACCCCGGTTGCCGCTAGAGCCGAACACCCTCGACTTGGCGGCTGCGTAGGCATCCATCGACCCGTGCCAGTCCAGATGGTCCTGCGACAGATTCAAGAGCGCAGCGGCGGTGGGCGCGAAACCCGCCACCCCATCGCCCAGGCCGCCAGCGAGTTGGAAGCTCGACAACTCCAGCACCCAGACCTCGGGAAGGTCGTCGGCGTCGATCACGCGACCCAGCGTGTCGAGCAACGTCGGGCCGATGTTGCCGGCCACCACCGCGCGCTTGCCGGTGTGCTTCAGCAAGCGCTCGAGCATCGCGGTGGTGGTGGTCTTGCCATTGGTGCCGGTGATGGCCAGCAGTTGCGGGTCATAGCCGCTGTCGGCCTTCAGGTCAGCCAGCGCACGCACGAACAGGTCGAGCTCGGACAGCACCGCGATGCCGGTGGCACGCGCC
>JBBSPW010000012.1:0-34628 GCA_038258365.1 Burkholderiales bacterium
GCGCCCAAGGTCATCAGGGTGACGAGTTCGCGCTTGTCGACATAAACCGTCAGCGGGCGTTCGGCCGGGATGTGGATCGGCCGCCGCTCTCCATGCTGATCCAGCACCTCGATCTGGCGCAGCAACTGCACGCGCGCGGCGCTGAGCATCGGTGCGGCGCCGACCGGCGGCAGCGCGACCGGCACATCGAAGGCACCGTGCGAAGTCCGGGAGGCGCTGGCGGTTGCATCGCGCAGCGATTCAAACGCGGTTGCTTCGGCAGGGATCGGTTCGAGGTCGATCAGGGGCATGTCCGGATCATGCGACGCGGCCTTCAAGTTGCGCGGCAGCGCGGGGTACCCGTGCAGCTGCGGCCGCGCACTACTTCGTTTTCGGCGCCGGGTTCTGCTCGGCCGAAGTCGCTGCGCCCTGCGGCGGAGCCGTGGCGGTCTTGGCCGGCGAATGCGCACCGGCCGATTCGAGCGGCGGCGGAGCAGCACTTTCAGCAACATAGGTGAACGCGCCCGGATCGGCGCAGCCCGGCATGGCGACCGGCTGGGCGGTTGCGGGCGTGGACAGCGGCGGCATGCCTGCGACCCCCGTGGCTGCAGGCGCTGCGGCAGGCGAAGACCCCGCCTCGGCCACCGGCGTTGCGCTGCCCATTGGCATGGCAGCCGACCTCCATCCCGGTGCATCGGCCGCCGCAGAAACCGTGCCCATGCGTCCTGCCGCGCCGGTGGGCACACCGTTCTTGGCACCGGCAAGGTACGCACGGGCCACTTTGTCCTGCGACTTGCACAACTGGTAGGCCCCGACCTTGCCGGACCACGCGGTTTTGGCAGCCGTCTCGGCTGCCTTGGCCTTGGCTTCATCCGACGGAGGCGGCAACTTGGCGCTGGCGACCATGCCGGTCATCAGCGCCAGTGGCAGCACGGTGGCGCGCAGAAGGTAGTGGGTTCTGATCATCATCCGGTCCTTGCTGACAAAGCAGTTCATCGTGTCGGTGCGGCCGACGGCACGTACGGCGCCGTCGGCGCGCCTGGCCCCGGCGGCGTGGCATTCGAGCGTCGGGCGGGCACGCGCCCGGCGGCCACATCCTCGGCCCAGAGGTCGTGGTGGGCGCGCGCCCAGTTCTCGTCGACATAGCCGGTGCGCATGGCTTTGTACGCGCCCGTCATGCCGAGCGTGCCCAGATAGATGTGGCCGAGAAACATCGCCATCATCAGCGCCGATGCGGTGTTGTGCACCATGTGTGCGATCTGCATGTCGCTGCGCAGATAGGTCATGCCGGGGATCAGTTCATTCAGCACCAGCCCCGAGCCGATGACGATGGCGCCCAGCACCAGCACCCCGCCCCAGAACACCAGTTTCTCGCCGCCGTTGAAGCGGCCGGCCGGCACATGCCCCTCACCGGTCAAGCCACCCCCGCGCTTGAGCCACACGGTGTCGGCGCGATTCCAGAAGTTGTCCTTGACGAAGGTCAGAAACACGATCACCAGCGACACCGCAAACAGCGGCCCGGCAAAGTTGTGGATGTTCTTCAGCGCATAGGTCAGCCAGCCGAACAAGGTGGCACCCATGATCGGCAGCAAAAAGAACTTGCCGAAAGCCATCACGATGCCGGATATCGCCAACGCCACGAAGGCCACCGCGTTGGACCAGTGCGCTGCGCGCTCGAAAGGCGTGAAACGTTCGATCCGGCGCCCGCCTTCGGGCACGTTGGCACCCATCGGGCCCCGAACGAAGTAAAAAATGGCGATCGCCACCACCACGATGATCAGCAGTGCCCCGCCGTAAGGGATCAGCCAGTTGTTGCGCACCTGGCGCCAGGCTTCTCCGGCGGTGGTGAAGCGAGAGCCCGGGTACTGCACGAAAGACTGCACCAGCACGCCCTTCTCTGCACCGGGCAGACTGACCGTGCCGGGCGCCACGCCGGATTCGCGCACCGCTCGCCACATCGGCGCGTTGTTGCCGGGCTGGCTCTTCATGCGATCGGCATTGCTGCCGTTGGGGTCGGGCAAGGCCGGCGCCACGAAGTCGAGCGGTGGCACGGACCGCAGCGGCGCCACCTGCGGCGCGGCACCGGCGTCGACCGGTGCCGCCTGCGTGGTCTGCGCAGCCGCCGTGTCCACCAAAAAAGGGCTGCCGATGGCCAGCACCATCGCGACCGCCAGAAGGATGTTGCGCTTCAAGCCTTGCATGGACTCGTTCTCCCGAAGACGCATTCAGCGCGCAGACGCACCGATGCGCGTGTACTCGTTCTGGGCCTGCGCCCGATTCGTCATTTGCTGGTCCCAACTGGCGGCATCGCCGACTTTCCAGCCCGCAGCCACATACGCATCCGCCGCACCCTGGAAGGCGGGTGTGTCGGCTTTGCGAACCGTTGTTCCCTGCGGCTTCTCGGTGCAGGCGGACAAGCCGATCGCCAAGGCGGGCAATGCCGCAACGATCCAAAGGCGCATCGTGTGCTGGTTCATCGGGTCACCGGGCGCTGCGTCGTGGGCGCAATGCCCTGAGACGGTTTGCCGTAGGCAGTGCCCCAGCCCCAGACCTCGCTGCCCTTGCCGCGAACCAGCACTCGGTTCCGGAAGATGTCGGCCACCACGTCCCCGTCGCCACCCAGCAGCGCCTTGGTCGAGCACATCTCGGCGCAAGCCGGAAGCTTCCCTTCGGCCAGCCGGTTGCGACCGTACTTCTCGTACTCGGCCTGACTGCCGTTGGCTTCCGGCCCACCGGCGCAGAAGGTGCACTTGTCCATCTTGCCGCGCAAGCCGAAGCTGCCGTTGGAAGGAAACTGCGGTGCGCCGAACGGACAGGCATAGCTGCAGTACCCGCAGCCGATGCAGACGTCCTTGTCGTGCAGCACCACGCCTTCTTCGGTGCGGTAGAAGCAGTCCACCGGGCACACCGCCATGCAGGGCGCGTCGCTGCAATGCATGCAGGCCACGCTGATGCTCTTCTCGCCTTGCACCCCGTCGTTGAGCGTGACCACCCGGCGCCGGTTGACACCCCAGGGCACATCGTGCTCGGCCTTGCACGCGGTGACGCAACCGTTGCATTCGATGCAACGCTCGGCGTCGCAGATGAATTTCATTCTGGCCATGGAGGCTCCGGTTCTTCTGACTTCGTTGGTCTGGCTTCAGCGGTCGGGTTCAGGATCGGCAGTGGTGCGGCAAGCTCAGGCCGCAACCGCCTTTTCAACCTGGCACACCGTGGTTTTGCTCTCCTGCATCATCGTCACGCTGTCGTAGCCGTAAGTGGTGCCGGTGTTGATGGCCTCGCCACGAACCACGGGGGCGGCGCCGTCGGGGTAGTAGGGCAGCAGGTCGACCCCGCCCCAGCGGCCGGAGAAGTGAAACGGCAGGAACACCGTGTCGCCGGCCACGCGCTCGGTCACCATCGCTTTCACGCGCATGCCCTTGAAGCCCGGCAACGCGGCCATCGGCGGAGTCCGCACCCAGACATCGTCGCCATTCCGGATGCCGCGGTCGTTGGCAGCGCGCGGGTTCATCTCGACGAACATTTCCTGCTGCAACTCGGCCAACCAGGGGTTGGAACGGGTTTCTTCGCCACCGCCTTCGTACTCGACCAATCGCCCGCTGGTCATGATCAGCGGGAAGCTCTTGCCGACATCGGCGTACTTGTCCTGCACCGATTTGAAGAGCGTCGGCAGACGCCAGAAGGCTTTTCTGTCGTCATGCGTCGGGTACTTGGCGATCAGGTCGGGCCGGTTGCCATACAGCGGTTCGCGGTGCTTCGGAACCGGGTCGGGGAAGTTCCAGACCACCGCGCGCGCCTTGGCGTTGCCGAAGGGATGGCAGCCATGCGCCATCACCACGCGCTGAATGCCGCCCGACAGGTCGGTCTTCCAGTTCTTGCCTTCGGCCGCAGCCTGCTCGGCCGGCGTCAAATCGGCCCACCAGCCCAGCTTCTTCAGGAACACATGGTCGAACTCCGGATAGCCGGTGGTCAGATCGGCACCTTTGCTATGAGATCCGTCACCGGCCAGCAGCGACTCGCCATCCCGCTCGACTCCGAAGTTGGCGCGGAAGTTGCCGCCGCCGTCCATCACGTGCTTGGAGTTGTCGTACAGGTTGCTCGAACCCGGGTGCTTGAGCTCGGGGGTGCCGTAACAAGGCCACGGTAGACCGAAGTAGTCGCCGTCCAGGCTGTAGCCGGTTTCCTTGTCGATGCCGCCCTTGGCTCTGAGGGTCTTGACATCGAAGACATGCATGTTGCGCATGTGGGCCTTGAGCCGTTCCGGGCTCTGTCCGGTGTAGCCGATGGTCCAGACGCCCTTGTTGATCTCGCGCAGGATCGATTCGACCTCGGGCTCGGGCATGCCGCCACGGCCCGGCACCATCTTGTAGTTCGCCACCAGCTCCTTGCCGAAGCCCAGCTTGTCGGCCAGCTGCGCCATGATCATGTGATCGGTGCGGCTTTCCCACAGCGGCTCCATGACCTTCTCGCGCCACTGCAGCGAGCGGTTCGACGCAGTCACCGAACCCGAGGTCTCGAATTGTGTCGAGGCCGGCAACAGGTACACGGCACGGTTGGCGTTCTGGTCTTCGGCACGGCCCGGCATCGCGGCCATCGCTGCGCTGGCGCTCGGGAACGGGTCCACCACGACCAGCAGGTCGAGCTTGTCCATCGCCCGCTTCATCTCCAGCCCACGGGTTTGCGAGTTGGGCGCGTGGCCCCAGAAGAACAAGCCGCGCAGGTTGCTGTCCTGGTCGATCAGGTCGTTGTTCTCGAGCACCCCGTCGATCCAGCGCGACACCGTCATGCCGGGCTTGCCCATCATGCCGGGGGCGTATTGCTTCTTGATCCACTCGAAGTCGATGTTCCAGACCTTGGCGAAGTGCTTCCACGAGCCTTCGGCGAGACCGTAGTAGCCGGGCAGCGAGTCGGGGTTAGGGCCGACATCGGTGGCGCCCTGGACGTTGTCGTGGCCGCGGAAGATGTTGGTGCCGCCACCGCTCTTGCCGACGTTGCCGAGTGCCAGTTGCAGCAGGCAAGAGGCGCGCACGATGGCGTTGCCGATCGTGTGCTGGGTCTGCCCCATGCACCACACCACAGTGCTGGGCCGGTTCATGGCCATGATGGTCGCCACCTTGAGTGTGGTGGCGCCGTCGACCCCGCAGGCGTCCTCGACCGCGTCGGGTGCCCAATTGGTCAGCACCTCTTCGCGCACCTTGTCCATGCCATAAACGCGGTCGGCGATGTACTGCTTGTCTTCCCAGCCGTTCTTGAAGATGTGCCACATGACGCCGTACAGGAACGGGATGTCGGCGCCCGAGCGAAGGCGAACAAATTCATCTGCCTTGGCCGCCGTGCGCGTGAAGCGTGGGTCGACCACGATCATCTTGCAGCCCTGCTCCTTGGCATGCAGCATGTGCAGCATCGACACCGGGTGCGCTTCGGCTGCATTGCTGCCGATGTACATCGCAGCCTTCGAGAACTGCATGTCGTTGTAGCTGTTGGTCATCGCACCGTAGCCCCAGGTATTGGCCACACCAGCAACGGTTGTCGAATGGCAGATGCGCGCCTGGTGATCGGTGTTGTTGGTGCCCCAGAGCGAGACCCACTTGCGCAGCAGATAACTCTGTTCGTTGTTGTGCTTGGACGAGCCGACGAAGAACATCGAATCGGGGCCGCTCTGCTTTTTCAGCTCGAGCATCTTGGCCGTGATCTCTGACAGCGCGGTGTCCCAGCTGATGCGTTCGTACTTGTTGCCCACCAGCTTCATCGGGTACTTGAGGCGGTACTCGCCATGGCCGTGTTCGCGCAAGGCAGCACCCTTGGCGCAATGCGCGCCCAAGTTGATGGGGCTGTCGAACACCGGCTCCTGCCGCACCCAGACGCCGTTGTCGACCACCGCGTCAACCGCACAACCCACCGAGCAATGGGTGCACACCGTGCGCTTGACCTCGACCTTTCCGCTGGGCACCCCGACCGCAGCCTTGTCTGCCGCCTGGGCCTTCTTCACGAGCGTCAGCTGCGAGGCCGCCAGCCCCGCGCCGAGGCCCATGCCGGAGCGACGCAAGAAAGCACGCCGGTCCATCGTCGGAATGGCGCGGGTGACTCCCCGTGCCAGGCTCGCGACCATGCTGTTGGAGACAGACCCGGGGCTGCGGCCGGTGGCCAGGCCCGTGGCAGGGGTGTCGGAGCGGCGGGTAAGCAACATGCGTGGTCCTTGGAGAGATCTCGGGCGGGTCGGGTGAAGCTGACAGGTCGGGCAGGCAACCGCCTAAAGCGCGTCGAAGGCGTCCGATGCGTCTGACATGTCAGACGCGAGCCGACTGGTAGTAGCGCAACACATGGTCTGTGACTTGATAGCCGTCGCCACCGGCTTCAGCCAGCTTTTCGCCGGCTGCCGCTGCCGGCGCAGCGCGCTGCGCCAGTGGCAGCACCACGGCGGCGGCAGCCAGCGCGCCTGCGGCGCCTGCGCCGGCGAAGACGCGCCGGCGGGTCAAGCCCTGCTGCTGCAGCGAATCGACGGTGGTTTGCCCGTCTATCGCTGCGCGGGGGGTCGTTTCTGTCTTGCTCATGGCCTGACTCCTGCTGCAGCACCCTATGAAGGCGGATGCATATCCATATCGTTCATTAGACCTTAAGGATGGCATCGGTGGCCATCAGGGGCCACCCGGATGCCGACAGGGCAGCCGCCGGAGGCTGACTGGCCGGCGCGCCCTACACTCTCTGCCCGTGTCAGACGACCAACGCCCCACCCTGCCAGTCGCCGTGCTGTACGAGCGCGAACGGCAGCCCAACCGCTGGCAGGACTGGCGCTTCAGAATGGTCGACGTGCTGGTCGACGAAGGCCAGTTCGGCGCCGAAGCCCGCACCCTGCGCGACGACGGTCAGACGCGGTTGTTCGTTCACCCGGGCCGTTCGGTGACGCTGTTTCGCGATGAATGCGAGGGCTACTACCTGAACCTGACTTCCGGCGCGCCGTCGTGGTTCGTGATGTGGCGCGTGGTGGAAGGCGACCCCACAGAATTGACCACCGAGTTCGTCACCGTTTCATACAACGAAGCAGGCCGCTTGCTGGACGCCCAAGAGCAGGTCGAAAACGTGCCGCTGCCGGCTTCGGTGTGCGAGTGGCTGGCGGCCTACACCGATGCGCACTATGTGCCCGAGGTCAAGAAGCGCAAGCGGCCGGTTTCGTTCAAGGCGCCTCATGAGCGTTAGCGCATGAACCTCGATGCGGCCACCGGTCGGCTGACGGCCCTGGATCTGCAGTCGTTCGCCCTGCGGCCAGCGCTGATCGGCGATCTGGACCTGGCCTACGCCATCACGGTCGATGCGATGCACGACCATGTGGTGCGAGCCTGGGGAGCCTGGAACGAGGACGAGCAGTTGCAGAAGCACCGCGACAACTTCACACCATCCACGCACCGAATCGTTATCTGCGGAGGATCGACAGCGGGCTTCGTGGCGGTAGAGGAAGAGCCTGCCCACCTGTGGCTCGTCAAGTTGTACCTGCTCGAGTCCCATCGGCAACGTGGTCTGGGAAGCCTGCTGCTGCGACAGATTTTTCAAGAGGCGGCGGCGCTCGCAAAACCCGTTCGGCTTCAGGTGCTGAAGGCGAACAATGCTGCACAGCGCCTCTACTTCCGCCATGGCTTCACCGTCACTGGCGAAAAGTCCGATCGGCTGTTTCTGGTGCGCTTCGAGCCGGATGGGGGCTTGGTTCGAGCATGAGCACCAGCACGAGCATGAGCAGCCACGGCAATGGCTGAGGAAGACGGGTTTCTGTCGCGGTGGTCGCGCCGCAAGGCGGTCGTGCAGGGTGGCAAGCCGGCACTCGCGGAGCCGGTGCTCGAGCCCCGCGCCGAGCCGGCTACCGATCCATTGACTGCGCCGGCCGGACTCCCCGAGTTGCGATCACCTACGCTGCCTCCGACCGACCCGACGCCGCCGACCCAGCCCGAGCCTGCACCGCTGACGCTGGCCGATGTGGCCGCCCTGACGCGCGACTCCGACTACAGCGCCTTCGTTGCCCGCGGTGTCTCGCCCGATGTGCGCAACGCTGCGCTCAAGCAACTCTTCACCGACCCGCACTACAACCTGATGGACGGGTTGGACACCTACATCGACGACTATGGCAAGCCCGACCCGCTGCCGGCGGGCATGTTGCGAAAGATGACGCAAACCGCCTTCCTGAAGCTGTTCGACGACGAACCCGAAGCGGAGGCGGATGCAGCGCTGCCAGCACAATCCGCGGTTGGCCACACCCCATCGCCACCCGAGCCCGCTCCTGATGAAGACCCTGATCTGCGACTGCAACCGGACGATGCCGCTGGACGCACCGGCCCTGGCGCAGGCCCTGTCGAAGACCCCCGGCGCGAGCGCTGACGGACTCGACACCGTTCATACCTTGTTGTGCCGGCGCGAAGCCGGCGCCTTCCAGCGTGCCGCCAAGGACACCGGGGCCAGTGGCGACGAACTGCTGGTGGCCTGCACGCAAGAACAGTCGCTGTTTCTGGCACTGAATGCAGAAACCGAAGGCGCAGCGTCGGTGCAGGAACGACCGATCCATTTCGTCAACATCCGCGAGACCGGCGGCTGGTCGCGCGACGCAGCGCAGGCCACGCCCAAGCTGGCGGCGCTGATCGCTGCGGCGCAACTGCCGGCACCCGATCCGGTGAGCACCGTGAGCTACACGTCGGCCGGGCGTTGCCTGGTGATCGGCAGGGGCGATGCCGCCGAGCGGGCTGCGGCGATGCTGGAAGATCGGCTCGATGTCAGCGTGCTGGCCACCGGTGGCGGCCCTTTGATGCAGGCCCACCGCCGCGCCACCCACAGCGGCAGCCTGACGCGGCTGTCGGGTTGGCTCGGCAGCTTCGAGGCCGAATGGGAAAGCACGAACCCGATCGACCTCGATGTCTGCACGCGCTGCAACGCCTGCATCGACGCCTGCCCCGAGGGCGCCATCGGCTTCGACTACCGCATCGACCTGGACGCCTGCCGCAGCCACCGCGACTGCGTGCGGGTGTGCGATGCGGCCGGGGCGATCGATTTCGGTCGTGTGCCGCTCGTGGCGCAAGAGCGCTTCGACTTGGTGCTGGACCTGCGGCCCGCGCCGGCCTTCAACCAGCACCAGCCGCCGCAGGGCTACTTTCATCCAGGCTCGGATGGCGACGCGCTGGTGACGGCCGTGCTGGCGTTGCGCGAACTCACCGGCACCTTCGACAAGCCGAAATTCTTCAACTACCAGCACAAGCTCTGCGCCCACAGCCGCAACGAGCAGATCGGCTGCACCGCTTGCATCGATGTCTGCTCGACGCAGGCGATCCGCAGCGACGCATCGAAGAAGAACAAGCCCAAAGGCGCGCTGGCCGGCGGGGTGATCGTCGAGCCGCACCTGTGCGTGGGCTGCGGCGCTTGCGCCACCGTGTGCCCGAGCGGCGCGATGGGCTTCGTGTATCCGAACACCGTCGATCAGGGTCGGCGTTTGCGCACGATGCTGGCGGCTTATAGACATGGCGAAATGGCAGCGCCAGCAAGCGCTGCGAACTCCGCGTCGGTCCGCAATCCGGTGTTGCTGATCCACAGCGAAGTTGCCGGAACCGCATGGCTCAATGACCTGGGACGCGCTGCACGCACCACCCGCCCGAACCCCGGCCGCAAGGATTCCGTGCACAGCCTGCATGGCGTGCCGGCCCGGGTGTTGCCGGTTCCGGTATGGCACACCGCCAGCATCGGCATCGATTTGTGGCTGGCAGCCATTGCGCAAGGCGCCAATCAGATCTGGGTGCTGATGACGGAAGAGGAAGCGCCCGAGTACCGACAAGCGTTGACCGACCAGATGGCGGTGGCGCGGGCGTTGCTGACCGGCTTGGGCTATGGCGGACAGCATCTGCGACTGATCGAAGGTCGCAAAGATGGCCTTCTGAGCGACCTGCCGGCGCTGGATGCGGCCTTGCGCGCCCCACCGGCCACGGGCGTTGCCCGCCCCGCAGCCTTCGCAGCCCAGGCCGACAAACGCGCCACGCTGGAGCTGGCGCTGGACCACCTGCTGAGCCAGGCTCCGACACCCGTCGATGTGGTTCCGCTGCCGGCGGCCGGCTCGCCTTTCGGCACCCTGGTGGTCGACGCCGACCGTTGCACCCTGTGTCTGAGTTGCGTCAGCGCTTGCCCCGAAGCAGCCCTGGCCGACAACCCCGATGCACCGCAGCTCAAGTTCATCGAGAAGAACTGCGTGCAATGCGGCTTGTGCGCCAGCACCTGCCCAGAAGATGCGATCACGCTGCAACCGCGGCTGTGGTTCGCCGATGGCGGCAAGGCCCGCAAGGCGGCGCGCGTGCTCAACGAGATGGAACCCTATGGCTGCATCCGCTGCGGCAAGCCTTTCGGCACGCTGCTGGCTATACAGAACATGGTGACCAAGCTGGCCGGCCACAGCGCATTTCAAGGGGCGGCTGCAGATCGCTTGAAGATGTGCGGCGACTGCCGCGTCATCGATCTGCACAGCAACCCCGCGGAAGTCCGCATCACCGATCTGTAGTTGCCCGAAAGCCTGTTTGGACAAATCGCGATGACTGCCGCCCCGCTGAGTTTTGCCCCCGTCGACGACAGCACCGAGCTGGCACGTGCCGAGTTGTACGGCTTGCTGGCCAACCTGTGGCTGGCGCCACCCGATGCCCAATTGCTGCAGGGCTTCGGCACCGCGGTGACGCAGGCACCTGAAGCCGGCGGGCATCTGGAAGCTCCTTGGCAGGCGCTGGTGGCCGCGATGCGCGGCACCAGCGCGCAGGCTGCGGCTGATGAACATTCCGCCCTGTTCCATGGCGTAGGCAAACCCGAAATCTTCGCCTACGGCTCGTACCACCTGAGCGGCTTCCTGAACGAAAAGCCGCTGGCACTGCTGCGCACCGATCTGCAGTCGCTCGGCCTGACACGCGACAGCGATGCGCTCGAAACCGAAGACCACATCGCCTACGGCCTGGAAGTGATGCGCTATCTGATCGCCGGCGACGACATCGCGGTGTGCAACCTGGAGCAGCAGCGGCGCTTCTTCCGCAACCACCTGCAGCCCTGGGTGCCGCAGTTGTGCAATGCGGTGATCGCGCATCCCGGCGCCGATCTGTGGCGGGCTGTGGCGCTGTTCACGGCAGTGTTCATGCAAGTGGAGGCGCAGGCCTTCGACATGTTGGAGACCCCATGATCGAGCCCGACGCCATCACCGGCTTGATCCTGTGCGGCGGCCGCGGCAGCCGCATGGGCGGTGTCGACAAGGGCCTGCAGAACCACCGCGGCAGCACGCTGGCGATGCACGCCATGCTGCGCTTGTCGCCGCAGGTGGGCGCAGTGATCGTCAATGCCAATCGAAACCTGGGTGCCTACGACTCGATGGGCGTGCCCGTGTGGCCCGACCCGGTGGCCGACTTTGCGGGACCATTGGCCGGCTGGCTCGCCGGGCTGGAGCATTGCGACACGCCCTACCTGCTGACGGTGCCTTGCGACACGCCCGACTTCCCACTCGATCTGGCCGAACGGCTGGCCGAGGCGCTGGAACGCGAAGGCGCAGAGATCGCGATGGCCGCCTCGTTCGAAGACGGCGAGTTGCGCACCCAACCCGTCTTTTGCCTGATGCAGACCACGTTGCTCGAAAGCCTGGTGGCGTTTCTGAACAGCGGCGGCCGCAAGATCGACCGTTGGACCGCCATGCACCGCTGCGCGGTGGTCGAGTTTTCAGACCCGCTCGCCTTCTTCAATGCCAACACCGTCGCTGAACTGCAGCAGTTGCAGCAAAACCCAGGTCACTCGCCGCCAGGCTCGGAGTCTTGAGATCGATCGTGATCGGGGTGCTGGTGCTGTTCGTTGCCAGTGCTGGATGGCGTTGGCGCGGCGACATCGACGCCTGGCTCAACCCCGCCAGCCCCGGCGTGTCGAAGCCGATCGTCTTCGACAACGGCACCGTGCGTGAGCCGCCCCCACCCGCGTCGCAACCTTTTGCAGCACGCTTGTCTCAGGTGCCCGGTGGTTTGCGCAAGTGCGTCAAGGGCAGCCAGACCAGCTACACCAACTTCGACTGCCCGGCCGGCTTCAAGGAACGCGCTGTGGCTGCCGATTGGGTGTCGGTGGTGGATGGCCGAGCGGGTGGCTCGGCGCGTGCTGCAGGGCCTGCTTCGTCATCGGGCAACAGCGCGCAGAAGCGGCTGCACGATGCGCTGGACCTGAGCCACGACCCGCGGCTGCGCGAACGGGTGATGGACCGCGCCATCGACGCCGGCTCACGCTGAGCCCGAGCATCTTGTAGACCGGCCGATCACGGCGCAGGCTTCGGCGCCCGGAAGCGCCACCACGGCAATGCCCGCGTCAGCGACAGCACCTCGCCGCTGTCGGCAGCCGCATAGCCAGGCAGCACGGCCACCACCTCCTGCCATGCAGCGCTGTGCAGCACTTGGCGCAGCTTCAGCACCGCCGGCTGCTCCAGCACATCGTGCAGGCACACCAGAAAGTAGTGCTCTTCGGCCAGTGGCACGAAATCCAGACCGAAGCGCAGCGCCGCCGCTTCGATGCCGAGCCCCGTGTCGGCCGCACCACTGGCCACCGCAGCGCCCACGGCCAGATGGCTGTCTTCGTCGGCCGGATCGTTGTGAGCCAGAGCGTCTTCGGGCAAGCCTTCCTGCGCCAGCAGGTGCGTCAGCAGCAACCGGGTGCCCGAGCCTGCCTGCCGACCGACGAACCCGGCACCCGTGGACGTCACATCGGCCAGTGACTGCAACGCCAGCGGGTTGCCCGGCTTCACCATCAAACCCTGCCGGCGCCGCGAGCAGCCGATCAGCTTGTGGCGCCCCGGCTTCAGGAGGGGCTTCAACTGGCGCGCAAACACGGAGCCCGCCTGCACATCCACCGGCACATGACACCCGGCCACCGTGCAGCGGCCGGCTGCCAATGCGCGCAAGGCATCCAGACTGCCGGAGAAGCGCAGGTCGATGTGCAGACCGTGGTCGGCGCTGGCGCGTTCGCGCAGCAGCGGCAACGCCAGATCGTGGCTCGCGAACACGGTCAGCACCTGCTGGCTGCCGTCCAGCGCTTCGGCCAGCACATGTTCGAGTTCGGCCCGCAGAGCCTCGATGTGCGGCGTGAGCCGCGCACGCGCCCGGGTTTCGGCCCACAGCAGCCGCTCGGCGAAGGGTGTCAGCCGCGCCGGCTGGCCTTGCGTCCAGGTCACCAGCGGTTGCTGCAGCACCTGCTGCCAATGCTTCAGCGATCCCCAGACATGGCGATACGAAGCACCGGTTGCGGTGGCGGCCTGCTGGATCGAGCCGTGCTCTCGCAGGGCTGACAGCAAGTCGAAGAGCGGGTTCTGAAGTGCGCCGCCGCTTTGGTTCGGCGCGGCACCATCGGGCAGTTCCGGCTGGAACGTGTACTCGAGCTGGATGCCGCGACCGGCCATGCGACAACGCCTCGGACCGGTCTGCTCGGCGCCGATCCGATCAGGTCGTCTTCGACACGCTGATGGTCGGGAACTTCGAGCTGAAGTCCTTGGCAGCCTCGGCCACCTTGATCGCCACCTTGCGCGCCACCGCCATGTACGTGGCGGCAATCTCGCTCTCTGGATCGGCCACCACGCTCGGACGGCCGCCGTCGGCCTGCTCCCGGATCGACAGGTTCAGCGGCAGGCTGCCCAGGTGTTCGACGTGGTGGTCCGCCGCCATCTTCTTGCCGCCATCGGCGCCGAAGACATGCTCGGTGTGCCCGCATTGCGGGCACACATACACCGACATGTTCTCGACGATGCCCAGGATCGGCACCCCCACCTTCTCGAACATCTTGAGGCCTTTGCGGGCATCGAGCAGCGCAATGTCCTGCGGCGTGGTGACGATGACCGCGCCGGTCAGCGGCACGCGCTGCGACAGCGTCAGGGCGATGTCGCCGGTGCCAGGCGGCATGTCGACCAACAGGTAGTCCAGCGCACGCCATTTGGTTTGGTGCAGCAGCTGGTCCAGCGCTTGCGTGGCCATCGGCCCGCGCCAGATCATGGCTTGGTCGGGCTCGACCAGAAAGCCGATCGACATCACCTGCACGCCGTAGTTTTCCAGCGGCTCGATGGTCTTGCCGTCTTCGCTCTCGGGCCGACCTTCCAACCCCATCATCATCGGCTGGCTGGGCCCGTAGATGTCGGCGTCGAGGATCCCCACGCTGGCACCCTCGGCCGCGAGCGCCAGCGCCAGATTGACGGTGGTGGTGCTCTTGCCGACTCCGCCTTTTCCGGATGCGATCGCAATCACGTTCTTGATGCTGGGCAGCAGTTGCACACCCCGCTGCACCGCATGCGCGACCACCTTGGTGGTGATCTCGACGCTGACGTTGTCCACCCCCGGAACGCCGCGTGCGGCTGCGATCAGTGCTTTGCGCATGGCCGCATGCTGGCTCCTGGCCGGATACCCCAGTTCGACCTGAAGGGTGACGTTGCCGTCCTCGATGCGCGGCGGCTTGAGTGCCTTGCTGGCCAGCAGCGACTTGCCGGTGTTGGGGTCGACGACCTGCTGCAGGGCTTCGCTGAGAGCGCTTTCGTTGGGTGCGGTGGGCATGTCGGGTCGTCGTGCAAAGGAGCCGAAGAGTCTAGCGGTCACTCCACCCGCTTCACCCGCGGCGCTTTGCCCGCACCGTCGATCTCCAGCCTGAAGCTGCCCATCACCCCCCGCTTGACGGTGACGGCTGGCGAGTTCAGGTTGTAGAACCCTTCCGATCCATCGTCGACGCGCCAGACCTGGCCGTTGGCGAGGCGGAAATCGGTGCCCGGCGACCAACCGATGAAGGTGCCTTCAATGCGGCTTTGCACGCTGTCGGGCTCGCCGGTGATTCGGGCCAGCCCGAATGTGGCCGGTGAGCCGGAAGTTGCGGCCACCGAGGTCGGCGCAGCGGCGATGCCGGTGCCGCTGCCAGCCGCGGTTGCAACCGCTGCCGACGATCCAAGGGGAAGCGAGTCGTAGCAGGCCAGCCGAGCCGCCGCAGCGCTGATCGACCGGCAGTTGCGCAGCGACGCGTCATCGGCGGCTTGCGCAACACCTGAAGGCGCAGCCAACACGGCCAGCGCTGCGGCCAGAAAGTAGCGGGGTAGCGAAGCGTGCGGCATGGCGATTCCGGTTGCAGTCACGGGCCCCGCCGCTGCCCGCCATCGCGGTTGCAGCCCTGGGTGAAAGCGCAAGGCCCCACCCTAGAATCATCGCCCATGTCGCGCAAGCTCTTCGTCACCACCGCCCTGCCCTATGCCAATGGGCCCTTCCACATCGGCCATGTGATGGAGTACATCCAGGCGGACACCTGGGTTCGGGCACAGCGCATGCGGGGACACGAGATCCAGTTCGTTTGCGCCGACGATGCCCATGGCGCGCCGATCATGATCGCGGCGCAGGCTGCGGGCCAGACCCCGCAAGACTTCGTGGCTGCCATCGCCGCGGGTCGCAAGCCGACGCTGGACGGCTTTCACATCGGCTTCGACCACTGGCATTCCACCGACGCGCCGGAAAACCACCAGTTGGCAGGCCAGATCTACCTGAAGTTGCGCGATGCGGGCTTGATCGAATCCCGCAGCGTCGAGCAGTTCTTCGACCCCGAGCGCGGCATGTTCCTGCCCGACCGCTTCGTCACGGGCACCTGTCCCAAATGCGGCGCCACCGACCAGTACGGCGACAACTGCGAGGTGTGCGGATCGGTCTATGCGCCCACCGACCTGATCGATCCGAAATCGACCCTGTCGGGCGCCACGCCCGAGTTGCGCAGCAGCGACCATTTCTTCTTCAAGCTGTCCGACCCGCGCTGCGTCGAGTTCCTGGAAGGCTGGACGCAAGACGGTCGCCTGCAGCCCGAAGTGGCCAACAAGGTGCGCGAATGGTTCGTGCGCGACGACAGCGGCAAGAGCCGGCTCGGCGACTGGGACATCAGCCGCGAAGCACCCTACTTCGGCATCGAGATCCCGGATGCGCCGGGCAAGTACTTCTATGTCTGGCTCGATGCGCCGGTGGGCTATCTGGCTTCATTGAAGGCGCGGCTCGACCACCTGAGCATCGACTTCGAGACCTATCTGGCCGACCCGGCGCTCGAACAGGTGCACTTCATCGGCAAGGACATCGTCACCTTCCACACCCTTTTCTGGCCGGCGATGCTGAAGTTCAGCGGCCGCAAGACACCCGACCGCATCCATGTGCATGGCTTCTTGACCGTCAACAGCGGCCAGAAGATGAGCAAGAGCCGCGGCACCGGCATCAGCCCGCTGCGCTATCTGGAACTGGGAATGGACCCGGAATGGTTGCGCTACTACATCGCTGCCAAACTCAATTCGCATGTCGAGGACATCGATTTCAATCCCGAAGACTTTGCGGCCCGCATCAACGCCGATCTGGTCGGCAAGTACATCAACATCGCCAGCCGCGCCGCGGGCTTTCTGGCCAAGCGTTTCGACAACAAGCTGACTGCAGAGACGGGCGACGAAGGCCAGGCGCTGTTGCGGTCGCTGCAAGCCGAAGCCGAAGCCATCCATGCGCTGTATGACCAACGCGAGTTCGGCAAAGCGATGCGCGAGACCATGGCGCTGGCCGATCGTGTCAACGAGTATGTGGACCGAAACAAGCCATGGGAGTTGGCCAAGAAGGCTGGCGCCGACGCGCCCTTGCGCCAGGTTTGCAGCGTCTGCATCGAAGCCTTCAGGTTGCTGACGATCTACTTGAAGCCGGTGCTGCCGGGTTTGGCAACCAAGGTCGAATCGTTCCTGCGAGTCGAACCACTGCAGTGGGCCGACAGCGCGCGGCTGCTGGCCGACGGCAGGACGACGCACACGATCGGCGCCTATTCGCACCTCATGCAGCGCGTCGACCCGAAGCTGCTGGAAGCCCTGCTGGCGCCCGTGGAGAACGCGGAGGCCCAAGACGCGACGCCAGGCGGAGAAGCGGTGGCGCCGGAAATCGGCATCGACGACTTCGCCAAGGTCGACCTGCGGATCGCAAGGATCGTCAAAGCCGAGGCTGTGGAGGGCAGCACCAAGCTGCTGCGCCTGACGCTCGACGTGGGTGAGCCCAAAACCCGCAATGTGTTCAGCGGTATCGCGTCGAGTTACGAGACAAGCGAGCTGAGCGGCAAGCTGACCGTGATGGTCGCCAACCTGGCGCCGCGCAAGATGAAGTTCGGCATCAGCGAAGGCATGGTGCTGGCCGCCAGCCATGCCGACGAGAAGGCCACCCCCGGCGTGTACGTGCTGGAACCGTGGCCCGGCGCAGTGCCCGGCATGCGCGTGCGCTGAAGCCATGTTTCCGGCTCGCCTGCATCCCTTCCGACCCCGGTTGCTGGATGCGGTCAAGGGCTACGACCGGCAGCGGTTCGTTGCCGACCTGGGCGCCGGCATCACGGTCGGCATCGTGGCGCTGCCGTTGGCGCTGGCCTTCGGCATCGCCAGCGGGGTCAAGCCGGAACAGGGGTTGATCACCGCCATCGTCGCCGGATTTCTGATCAGCGCGCTCGGTGGCTCGCAGGTGCAGATCGGTGGGCCGGCCGGCGCCTTCATCGTGATCGTCTACGGCATCGTCGAGCGGTATGGGTTCACCAATCTCCTGGTGGCCACGGTGGCCGCCGGGGTGCTGATGTTCGCGATGGGGCTCTTGAAGCTGGGGGTGCTGATCCGCTACATCCCGGTGTCGATCGTGATCGGTTTCACCAGCGGCATCGCGGTGCTGATCGCGTTGTCGCAGCTGCGCGATCTGCTGGGGCTGGACATCGCGAAGATGCCGGGCGATGCGATCTCGCAGCTGGCCATGCTCGGGCAGCACCTGCACAGCTTCAACCCTTATGCCTTCGGCATCGGCGCGCTGTGCATCGCCGGCATGGCCCTGTGGCCGCGGCTGTTCGCACCCGGAAAGTTGTTGCCCAAGCGTCTGCTCGACCCTCTGCCCCTGCGCATGGCTGCGCGCATGCCGGCGCCGATCGTCGCACTGGTGACGCTGACGCTCGTGGCCTGGTGGTTCGAGTTGCCGGTGGACACGATCGGCAGCCGCTTCGGCGAGTTGCCGCGCGGCTTGCCGCAGATCGACCTGCCGCCGCTGAGCTGGGAAGGGCTGCGCGGGCTGACGATTCCGATCATCACGATCGCGTTGCTGGGCGCTGTCGAGTCGCTGCTGTGCGCGCGGGTGGCCGACAACCTCGGCAGCTTCAAGCGCCACGACCCAAATCAGGAGTTGATGGCACAAGGCGTGGCCAACATCGTCACGCCGTTCTTCGGCGGCATTCCGGCCACCGGCACCATCGCCCGCACCGTCACCAATGTGCGCGCCGGAGCGAAGAGCCCGATCTCGGGAATCGTCCATGCGCTGACCCTGCTGTTGATCCTGGTGGCCGCCGCGCCGCTGGCTTCGATGGTGCCGCTGGCGGTGCTGGCAGGCATCCTGATGTTCGTGGCCTGGAACATGTTCGAGCGCCACGAATTCAAACGCCTGCGGCATTTCTCGGCCGGCTACCGCACGCTGATGCTGTCCACCTTCGCGATGACGATCGTCTTCGATCTGACGGTGGCGGTGCAGGTCAGCCTGGTGCTGGCTTGCGTGTTCTTCATCTGGCGCATGGGCACATTGTTCACCGTTCAGCCCTACACCGCAGCGCCGATGCCGCAGGGCGTGCAGGTCTTCGAGCTGTACGGCTCGCTGTTCTTCGGCGCGGTCGGCAAGATCGAATCGGTGCCCGAGCAGTTGCCGGCCGGCACCCGCGCGGTGGTGCTGGAGATGCAGCGGCTGGTGCTGGTCGACAGCTCGGGCATGGACGCGCTGATGCAACTGCAGCGCACCCTGAAACGCGAGGGCATCGCGCTGGTGGTGGCCAATGTCAACGCGCAACCGCTGTCGCTGATGCGGCGTTCGGGCTTCGAGGAAGCCATCGGTGCCGAGCAGGTGGTGCCGAATGTGGCCGCAGCCTTTGCAGAGGCCGGCAGCACGCCCCCGTAAACGCCAGCGCTCAGCCCTGCTTCCACACCCGCGGCGCTGCCTTCAGTTCCTTCAGCGCGTGGCTCGCCTTGGTGATGGCCGGATCGTGCTGTGCTGCCAGCCAACCCACTGCGAACCAGGCCCGCGGATCGTTGGCGGCCAGCTCACGGCAGCGGGCTTGGGCCGATTGCAAATCATTCAGGTCGCCGAGCGCATTCAAGGCGCGTCGCACCGACTTCAGCAGGCGCCGGGTGGCGCGCCGCGGGTACAACGGCTGCAGCACTTCGAGCAGATAGCGCAGTCGCTTCAGCCGCTTGCGGGTGCGGTGCTGCGCTTGCACATCGGTTTGCGGGAAGCGTTGGGCGTCGCGCAGGATCCGTGTCCACGCGGGCTTCAGCGCATGGCGCGCTGCGGTGGCGAGGTCGACGGGTACCGCCGCGGCGGCGCCGCTGCCCTTGCTGCCCACGCCGGCCGGGCTCTGCAAGGTCAGCGACAGCGTTCGCAGCATCAGGTCGGTGAACACCGGTCCGCGGATGCAGGCTGCTGCGTCGGGTGCTTCGACTGGCGTCGGCCAATCGACTTCGGGTGCGCCGGCTGCTTGCAGCGCAGGCCACAGCATCTGCGACCGCACATCGGCATCGCGCGCCGCACCCAGCACGCCGAACGGCTCACGCCATGCGGCTTCGAGCGCGCGAGCGCGGTCCCCCTCCACCCACCCTGGCGCCCACATTCGCAGCAGCGTGCGCAGCCGGCGCAGGGCCACCCGCAGCTGGTGCAGATGCTCGGCATTGCCACTGCCGGCAGCCAATTCGGACGCATTCGGCAGCGCCTGGGCCACCGCGGCCTGCAGCGCTGCCGAGCCGACCTGGGCAGCGTCCGCTGCAGCGCCCCCGTGCACGGCAATGGCATGCACCGCCGGCACCGTGTCGATGCCGAGCGCCAGCCGCATCCCCCGCTCTGACTTGGTGCGGCTGTCCCACCACAGGCCAAAGCGTGCGGCCCAGCGCTGCGACAGGTCGACCAGCGCGGCCGGCGGGCCTGCAACCAACTCCAGCTCGAATTCGTCGACGGCTGCGCTGCCGCGGTCGGACAGCAGGCGGCCCCGGTCGTGGGCGATCTCGATGGTGGCACCCCGATGCCGCACATGGCGCTTCAGGCGCCGCACATCGGTGCGGTAGAGCAGCTTCAACTCAGCGGGCGGAGTGCCCAGCGCGGCCTGCAGGCGTTCGCCTGCCGGGGTGCCGAGATGGCGCGCAGGGTCCGGCATCGGGTGGTGCGGATCGACCGCCGCTGCCGGCACCTCCACCTCGTGTTCCAAGCGGTCCATCAGTCCGTGGCTGCCTTCGGCATCGGCGCGGCCCTTGAGCGTCTGCACCCAGCGCCGCCCCTCTTTGCGCAGCCGCAGCGCCAGGCCGGCTTTGGCCAGGCGCTGGTCGTCGGTGTCGACATAGACCGCCTGCAGCCGCAGTGAAGTGGCGGTGGCGGTGTGCACCGCACGCTGCAGTGCTGCGCTGCGCGCGGCCGGCACCTGGAACTTGAGCTCGGTTTCCACCCCTTCAGGCCACCCCGACTTTCGAGCTTCCGGCGCAGCACACCCTCACTTCGCAACCTCGCGCGGGTCGTCGGCGACAGCAGTGCCGACGACGCGCCCGGCCGAGTCGAAGGTCACGCTGCAGAGCTTGGACTCCTGCCCTTGCGGCTTGTAGCGCCAGTCCCATACATCCTGTTGCTTCAACGCATAGTGCTGCTGTGCGGCCGGGCGCCCGAGCAGGTCGCGCACCTGCTGCTGGGTCATGCCGGGCTGCACGCGCGCGATGTTGTCGTCGTTCAGCAACTGGCGCAGCGAACTCATCTTGCCGTCGGGGCCGATCCGGATCACATAGTTGGTCCACCCTGCGGGCTGGCGCGGATAGTCCAGGGTGCGCGAGCCATCGGCTTCGACGGTGACGGTGGCGGGCTCGCCGAACTGCGCTCTCACCTGGGCTTCAGTCGACACGCCCTCTTCCAGCTTGCCCACGCGCTGCGGGTCGCAGCCGGTCAAGGCGGCCGCAGACAGCAACAGCGCAGCCACGGTGGCGATCGCGCCCCCTCTTCTTCGCCCCATCGCAACCCCCTGCATAGAATCGAAGGATTCATTCTGCCGCGACATCCCCGTCGCCCGTGTCATGCCGCTGTTTTGGAAGCCCTACACCTCGGATGTCACCGACTTCATCGCCGAGTTGAAGGCGCGCAAGCCCAGCCTCGAATCGGAACAGCGCGCGGGTCGCGCCCTGTTGTGGGACCGCGCGATCGACCGCAGCGCGCAGTCCGAGTGGCGGCAGGCCAAAGTGCCGCAAAAGCCTTATGTCTACCAGACCCAAATGCCGACGCCCGAGGCGCCTGAGACCGGCAGCGGCAGCTGAGTTCACGAGGGATGCAGCTGTCTGCGGTCAGTGCCGAGCCCGCCCCGCAGGTGGTGGACCAGGTGGCCGTGGCGCGTCTGTATGGCGAGCCGCTGTTCAGGCTGCCGCACGACCTGTACATCCCACCTGACGCGCTGGAGGTTTTTCTCGAAGCCTTCGAAGGCCCGCTGGACTTGCTGCTGTATCTGATCCGGCGGCAGAACTTCAACATCCTCGACATCCCGCTCGCCAGCGTGACGCGCCAGTATCTGGCCTATGTCGAGCAGATCCGCCGCCACAACCTGGAGCTCGCCAGCGAGTATCTGCTGATGGCTGCGATGCTGATCGAGATCAAGTCCCGCATGCTGCTGCCGCCGAAGAAGAGTGCCGACGGTGCCGAGCCCGAAGACCCGCGGGCCGAGTTGGTGCGGCGGCTGGTGGAGTACGAGCGCATCAAGCAGGGCGCCGCACACATCGACGCGCTGCCGCTCTTGGGGCGCGACTTTCAGCGCGCGCAGGTCCACACCGAAGCCGGCACCGAGCCGCGCTGGCCCGATGTGGACCCGGCCGACCTGCGCGATGCCTGGCTCGACATCCTGCGCCGCGCCAAGCTCAACCAGCGCCACACCATCGGCCGGGCGCAATTGTCGGTGCGCGAACACATGAGCATCGTGCTGCGGCGGCTGCAGGGCCGGCGCTTTGCCCAGTTTCACGAGCTCTTCGACGTCGAGAGTGGCGTGGCCGTGCTGGTGGTGACTTTCATTGCACTGTTGGAGTTGTCGCGCGAACAGCTGCTGGAAGTGACGCAGGCCGAAGCTTTCGC
This sequence comes from Burkholderiales bacterium, assembly GCA_038258365.1. Classification (GTDB taxonomy): domain Bacteria; phylum Pseudomonadota; class Gammaproteobacteria; order Burkholderiales; family Burkholderiaceae_C; genus Rubrivivax. The sequence continues at coordinate 22,104 of JBBSPW010000012.1, forward strand.
ACCGATCTATGTGCGCCTGGCCTACGCTGCGGCGGACTGAGCAAGGCGCCGGCCATGCCGGTACGGGGTCGGGGGTCGTTCGCATCCGACCCGGGCCATTGTCCGTATGAGAAGTGTCCGGCCACCCCATGCCGGACCGAACCGGGTGCGGCTCATGCCGTGATCCGCACCCCAGGCAGGAGCAACGCCAATCATGACGACCCCGCCAGCGCCCGACGACCCGGACAGCCCGATCCCCTCGGCCGAACCTGCATCAGCCACCGCGCGCGAGGCGCACTTGCTGGCCGCCGCGTGGCGTGAGGTCGCGGTGACGGTGCTGCACGGCGGCACCGCGGGTCAGCGGAGCCACCTGCTGGACGCGAATGTGTTTGCGCGGATCGGCCGTCGGCAGCTCGATGAAGGCGCACCCGGCCAAGGACTGCACCGGCCGCTGCGACCGCCCAGCCGCCAAACCGGCCTGATGCGCCGCAAGGCAGCAGACCGCAGCGAAGCGGTGCTGCTGCTGCGCGACTGGGCGCAAGTGCCGCTGCCCGCGCTCCAGCGCCGGATCAGAGAAGTGTGCAGCCTGATGCCGACTACCAGCGACCTGCGCGCCGATGCACCGGCAGGCGTGCGGGTGCTGGTGGTGCTGGAGTCGTTCGACGACTTCCTGGCGCTGGACCCGTCGCGCGCCGATGTGGCGGCCTTCCGCTCGGCGCTGGTGGCGGCGCTGGCCCCGGTGCCGATTCCCGACACCCGCATGGCCGACCCCGGCTTTGCCAATGCCGAAAATCTCGCCCCGGCGGTGCATCTGTTGCTGGTGGTCCAGGACATCGCCTCGCCAGCGGTTGCCGACCTGGGGCGTTTGCTGCCTGGTTTTGGCGAGCACACCCTGAAGCTGCCGGAGGAGCCGATCGCGTCCAAAACTGGCGCGGTCGCGCCAGTTTTGAAGGCCGGTGCGGCAGCCCAGCCATCTCACCCAGTTCCTGAGCGGGCACGCGCCGACGCGCCAGACTTCGATGGCGACTCACCAGAGTCGGTACCGGCCGATGCCAGCGCGCCGGCGACCCGTCTCTCGGACGATGCTTGGTTGGCCTCGTTGGACGGAATGATCGAGCAGGTGGCAGCACAGAGCCGCGATCCACTCGCCGAAGATCTTGAAGCGTCGCAGGTGAGCGGTCCTCGGGAAGCCGTGGAACCGACTTCCGTTTCTCTCCCGCCATCGACAACGCCGCCGCCGCCGATATCGGTATCGGTATCAGTATCGCTCTCGCCTGCAAACTTGATTCCGGGCCTGCCGCCCGTCGAAACGGCACCGGCCGGGGCGGCATTGCCGACCAAACGACGAATGCGAGGTTGGCGCGTGGCAGCGCCGCTGGTGTGCCTGGCTCTCGGTGCAGGCATTGCCTTCTGGTGGGTCGACCGGCCCGCTGCCGACGCGCCCGTCACCCAGACACGACCCGAAGCAGAGCTCGCCATTGCGCCACCCGCTTCGGGCATTCCCGATTCAGCCGGCCAGCGGCTGCCCGACCCTCCGGCTGCAGTGGCGGCAGTGGCGGCAGTGGCGGCAGTGGCGGCAGTGCCATCGGAGCCGCCGGCTGCAGCAGCTGCGCTGCCTTCGGCACCGACCGTTGCGCTGCTCGCCGCGCTCCGCCCGCTGCCGGTGCTGGACTTGAGCGGCGATGGCGATGCGGCCGCCCGCAAGTTGTCGAAGGCGACGCGGCCCACGCTGGCCGTGGTGCGCTACCACGCGCTGCAGAAACAACCATCGAAAAAAGCGGCCGGCGGGCATGTTTTGCAGGTGGTCGCGCCATTGAACATCGAGTCGTTGCAAGCCTGGGTGCCCGCCGCATCGCCGCTGCAGCACCTGCACGAGTTGGCTGGCCGCACGCTGGATGTGGGTTCTGCCGGCAGCGGCGACGCGCTGACTGCGGGCGTTGCCTACCGCGCGCTGTTCGGTCGCCGCCTGCCCGCTGCGCAGACCCGCCATGGCGACTTCGACGAATCTTTGAAAGCGTTGCGCGCCGGGCGCGTGGCTGCCGTACTGCGGGTGCGGTCCCACGCGACGCAGCCGGTGCCCGCAGGGCTGCGCGCGCTGACCCTGGACCCCCGAAATGCGTCGACCCGCCGCGCGATGCAGCTGTTCTTGCCGATCGCCTTGCCGGCCGATGCGTCGGTCGATGCGTCGCGCGCCACCGCCTCCGCATCGGCGTCTGCATCGGCGTCGGCACCGGCATCGGCGGGACGAACGCTGGGTGTGATGAACTTCCTGATCAGCGATTCCAGACGCGCGCCAGCCGGCAACCAATTGGCCGGCGACGCCATGCGCCGTCTGTGCGCGGCACTGCCCGAACTGCGCCGCAACGACCCGGCCACTTGGTCATCCGTGCACCCGGGAGACGCACTGCCAGCGGGTACTCCGTATGCGCCGGCGGCCTTGCAGGCTGGCAGCCGCTGCGCTGCCGATGCACAGGCATCGGCCCCGGCGGCCCGCACTGCCCCCAAGGCCCGACCGACCGCCCAGACCGGCCGCTGATGCCGAGCCGCTGCACCGGCACGAGACGCTTCCACGAACACCCACTCACTCAGAAGGAGCCCGAATGAACCGACTGGCCGCCCCCACCGTGATCCGCAGGGCCTTGACTGTCGGCCTGCTGCTTGGCGGCAGCCTGCAACCCGCACTTGCAGCCGACCCGTCCGTGCAAAAGGTGACGGTCCGCGCCATCGCCCATTTCGCCTTCGACAGCTCGCAACTGGCGTCCGATGACCAAGCGAAGCTGCTGGCCGAAGTCGGCACCATGAAGGACGTGACCTGGCAAACCGTCACCGCCACGGGTCACACCGACAACGTGGGCACCGATGCCTACAACGCCAGCCTCTCGCAGCGCCGCGCGGCTGCAGTCAAGTCCTACCTGACCGGCAAGGGGCTGCCCCCGACCCTGGTGCGAACCGCGGCCCGCGGCGAAGCCGTACCGGTGGCCAGCAACGACACCGACGACGGTCGCGCCGACAACCGGCGCACCGAGGTGGTGTTCGAGGGCGTGCGCGCACCCTGACTCCGTGGCCGCAGGTGGCTGCTGTTAGGCTGATCTGCCGATCCAGCCTGCAGGAGCCTCCGCCATGAAGTTCACCCGTCTCGGCCGCACCGGCCTGAAGGTGTCGCGCATCTGTCTGGGTTGCATGACCTACGGCGACCCGGCACGCGGCGCGCACCCGTGGACGCTGCCCGAAGACGCGAGCCGACCGTTGATCCAGCACGCGATCGAAGCCGGCATCAACTTCTTCGACACCGCCAATGTCTATTCGGACGGAAGCTCCGAAGAGATCCTGGGCCGTGCGCTGCGCGAGTTCGCGCGGCGCGACGAGATCGTGGTGGCGACCAAGGTACGAAACAGCGTCGACAAGCGGCCCAACATCGCCGGGCTGTCGAGAAAGGCGATCCTGCGCGAGATCGACGCCAGCCTGAAGCGCCTGCAGATGGACCATGTGGACCTGTACCAGATCCACCGCTGGGACCCGGCCACGCCGATCGAGGAAACCATGGAAGCGCTGCACGATGTGGTCAAGTCCGGCAAGGCACTGCACATCGGCGCGTCGTCGATGCATGCCTGGCAGTTTGCCAAGGCGCAACAGGTGGCCGAGCGCCATGGCTGGACGAGCTTCGTCAGCATGCAACCCGAGTTGAGCCTGCTCTACCGCGAAGAAGAGCGCGAGATGCTGCCGCTGTGCCGCGACCAGAGCGTGGGCGTGATCCCCTGGAGCCCGCTGGCGCGCGGCCGACTGGCGCGGCCCTGGGGCGAGCACACCGCACGCATCGACAGCGATGTCTTCGGCTCGTCGTTGTTCGAGCACAGCGAGTCCAACGACCGTGAAGTGGCAGCCGCACTGGCGCAGGTGGCCGAAGCGCGCAACCTGCCGCTCGCGCAGGTCGCGCTGGCCTGGGTGCTGGCGGTGCCCGGCATCACCGCGCCGATCGTCGGCGCTTCGAAGACCGCTCAGATCGACGATGCGGTGGCGGCGCTGGAGGTGGCGCTCTCGGCTGACGAGATGCGGCAGTTGCAGGCGCCGTACCAGCCGCATCCGGTGGTGGGCTTCGACTGAGTCTCACGGCGACGACACCATTGCCGATTCTCGACACTGACCGCCGAGACAACGATCGAGCCGTTGCGGAAGCTGAAGCCAAGACCATGGCCTCGTCGTCGCGTCGACATGCACTTTCGACCCCATCGGCCACGCTGCTGATGCCGGCTCCCCCGCTGGGCAGAAGCGCTCGAGATCTCCGGCCTGCGTGAACCGGGCTCGGACTCCGACTCCGACTTCAATGCGCCTGGTCCCAGTTCGGCCCGACCCCGACTTCGGCCAGCAGCGGCACCTTCAACTCGGCCACGCCGGCCATCAAGCGCGGAATCGCTTCGCGCGCCCAATCGAGTTCGGCATCCGGCACTTCCAGCACCAGTTCGTCGTGCACCTGCATCACCATGCGGGTGGCACGGCCCTCGTCGTCCAGCGCCCGCTGCACCGCCAGCATCGCGAGTTTGATCAGGTCGGCTGCCGTGCCCTGCATCGGCGCGTTGATCGCCTGGCGCTCGGCACCGGCGCGGCGCGGGCCGCTGCCGCCGTTGATCTCGGGCAACCACAGCCGGCGGCCGAACACGGTTTCGACATAGCCTTTCTCTTTCGCTGACACGCGGGTTTCGTCCATGTAGCGCTTGACCCCGGCGAAGCGCGCGAAGTAGCGCTCGATGTAGTCGCGCGCCGCCTTCTGCTCGATGCCCAGGTTCTGCGCCAGCCCGAAAGCGCCCATGCCGTAGATCAAGCCGAAGTTGATGACCTTGGCATAGCGCCGCTGCTCGCTGGACACATCGGCCACCGCCACGTTGAAGACCTCGGCCGCGGTGGCGCGGTGCACATCGATGCCCTCGCCGAAGGCTTTCAGCAGGTTCGGGTCTTCGCTGATGTGGGCCATGATGCGCAGCTCGATCTGCGAATAGTCGGCGCTCATCAACACATGCCCCGGTGGGGCGATGAACGCCTCGCGAATGCGCCGACCCTCGGCCGTTCGGATCGGAATGTTCTGCAGGTTCGGGTCGTTGCTGGCCAGCCGCCCCGTCACCGCGACGGCTTGCGCATAGTTGGTGTGCACACGGCCGGTGTCCGGGTTGACCATCAGCGGCAGCTTGTCGGTGTAGGTGCCCTTCAGCTTCGACAGGCTGCGGTGTTCCAGGATGCGAGCCGGCAGCGGGTAGTCGGCAGCCAGCTCGGTCAGCACATCTTCGTCGGTAGACGGTGCGCCACTGGCGGTTTTCTTCTTCACCGGCAGCTTCAGGTTCTCGAACAGGATCTGGCCGATCTGCTTCGGGCTTCCGAGGTTGAAGGGCTGCCCGGCGATCTCGTAGGCCTGCTGCTCGAGCTCCAGCATGCGCTCGGCCAGTTGCGTGCTCTGGCGCGCCAGCACCGCAGCATCGATCAGCACCCCGTGGCGCTCGATCCGGGTCAGCACCTTCGAGGTCGGCACTTCGATCTGCTCGTAGACATGGCGCAGACCGGGCTCGGCTTGCAAACGAGGCCATAGCACCTTGTGCACCGCCAGGGTCATCTCGCTGTCTTCGCCGGAATAGTCGGTGGCCAGTTGCAGGTCGACCTGGGCGAATGGAATCTGTTTGGCGCCCTTGCCGCACAGGTCTTCGTAGTCGAGCCCCTTTCGGTGCAGGTGCCGCTCGGCCAGCGCCGCCAGGCCATGCGTGCGGTGGGCGTCCAGCACATAGCTCTGCAGCATCGTGTCGTGCGCATAGCCGTGTACCGCGATGCCGTGATTGGCCAGCACATGGGTGTCGTACTTGATGTTCTGGCCCACCTTCGGCTTCGACTCGTCTTCCAGCCAGGGCTTCAGCTTCGCCAGCACCTCGTCCAGCGGCAACTGCTCGGCCACGCCGGGGCCGTCGTGCGTCAGCGGCACATAGGCCCCGGCAAAGCTGTCGCGGCCCGGGTCGACCGCGAAGCTGATGCCGACGATGCGCGCGCGCAGCGGTTCCAGCGAATCGGTTTCGGTGTCGAGCGCGGTCAGATCGGAGGTCTGGATCAACTGCAGCCAGTGCTGGAAGCGGCTCCAGTCGACGATGGTTTCGTAGCTGGGTTTGGGTGCATCGGCCGCGCCGTCGGCAGCGGGTGTCTCCGCCGGGGTCGACGCTGCGGCCGCCGGCTTGTCGCCCTCGGCTTCCAGCTCCGCCTTCCACGACTTGAAGCCGTAGCGGGTGAAAAAGTCCAGCAACCCCTTGCGATCGACCGGGCGCAAGGCCAGCGCATCCAGCTTCGGCCAACCCTGCACCTGCTCGGCCAGGTCGCAATCGGTGCGCACGGTGACCAGCTTGCGGCCCATCGGCAGCCAGTCCAGCGCCTGGCGCAGGTTCTCGCCGACAGCGCCCTTGATCGAATCCGCAGCCGCGATCACACCGTCCAGCGACCCGTGTTCGGTCAGCCACTTCACCGCGGTTTTCGGCCCCACCTTGTCGACCCCGGGCACGTTGTCGACCGTGTCGCCGACCAAGCTCAGGTAGTCGACGATGCGGTCCGGCGGCACGCCGAACTTGGCTTGCACACCGGCCACATCCAACACTTCGGGCGGGCGGGCCATGGTGTTGATCAAGGAAACCTGCGATGTCACCAGTTGCGCCAGGTCCTTGTCGCCGGTCGACACCAGCACCTCGTGCCCGGCGGCTTCTGCCACGCGCGCCAGCGTGCCGATCGCATCATCGGCTTCGATGCCCGGCACTGCCATCACCGGCCAGCCCAGCAGCGCAACCGCTTCGTGGATCGGTGCGATCTGCTGGCGCAACGGGTCGGGCATCGGCGAGCGGTTGGCCTTGTATTCGGGGTACCACTCGTCCCTGAAGGTGGGGCCAGAAGCGTCGAACACACACACCGCATGCGCGGCGGGGTAGCGCTCGCGCAGCCACTTCATCATCGCCAGCACGCCGTGCAGCGCCCCGGTGGGGAATCCGTCTGCAGTGCGCAGATCGGGCAGCGCGTGGTAGGCCCGGTAGAGATAGCTGGACCCGTCGACCAGCAGCAGGATCTTCTTGCTCATGCGGGCATTGTGTCGCGGGGCTGCGGGCCGCTGCGGCCTGGGTGGCATGCCAGTTGGCGGGCGCTCGCTGGACGGGGCCGCTGCGTAGAATCACGTGATGCGTCCTGCCCAGTCACCGTGCCCGTCTCTCGTCGTTGCTGCGTGGCTGCTGTCGCCGCTGGCCTGCCTGGCTCAGCAAACCCCGGCCGAGGCTGTGGCACGAGCGTCGCTGCCGGCATCGGCGGCATCGGCACCCACCCAGACCCTGCAGCGCACGGTGGTCGAGGACGACAACGTGCGCATCGAAGAAACCCGGCTGCGCGGCCTGCCGCAGCGCATCACCGTGCGCAACAAGTCCACCGGCGGCAGCAGCTACGAGATCCTGACTGGGCCGAAAGGCAAGGACCCGTCGTCGGATGGCAGCGGCAGGGGCACCAGCGGCCAGAGCGCCTGGTCGCTGTTCGACTTCTAGCCGGCGGCGTGGCGGTCTACACCTCCGTCGGCATGGCCGAGGCCGATGCGCTGTGCCGCCACCTGGGTTTGGGCGCCGCCACCGACCTGCAGGGCATCCGTTCGGGCATCGAGAACACCAACTACTACCTGAACACCGCCAGCGGCCAATGGGTGCTGACATTGTTCGAGCGCCTGCCAGCCGAGCAGCTGCCCTACTACCTGCAGTTGATGCAGCACCTTGCGAAGCGGGGCGTGCCGGTGCCGGCACCGCAAGCCGATGCCGAAGGTGTGCTGGTTCACACCGTGGCCGGCAAACCGGCCTCGATCGTGACCCGCCTGCCCGGCAGCCACCGCATGCGGCCCGACGCGGACCATTGCCGCCAAGTGGGTGCGATGCTGGCGCGCATGCATCTGGCTGCAGCCGACTTCGAGCCCGAACAGCCGCACCTGCGTGGCATCGCCTGGTGCCTGCAAACCGCACCGGCGGTGCTGCCGCATCTGGGCGCGGACTCCGCGGCGCTGCTGCAGAGCGAGCTGGTCTGGCAGCAGCAGTTCGCCGATGCGCCGGCGGCGCGCGCGCTGGCACGCGGCCCGATCCATGCCGACCTGTTTCGCGACAACGCGATGTTCGACGACACCGCCGGCGCCGATCGACTCTGCGGCTTCTTCGACTTCTACTTCGCGGGCACCGACACCCTGCTCTTCGATCTGGCGGTGTGCCTGAACGACTGGTGCAGCGACGATGCCAGCGGCGCAATGGACCTGCTGCGCGCGAGCGCGTTCGTCGACGCGTACGACGCGGTGCGGCCGCTTCCGGGCGACGAGCAGCGCGCCCTGCCTGCGCTGTTGAGGGCGGCGGCGCTGCGCTTCTGGATCTCGCGCCTGTGGGACTGGCACCTGCCGCGCGACGCCGCCCTGCTGCAACCCAAGGATCCTGCGCACTTCGAACGTGTGCTGCGCCAGCGCATTGACATCCCCTGGCATCCGCCTGTGCACCGGAGCTGATGCCGATGTCGCTGATCCTGAAACCGGTCGAGCCCTCGCACGGCATTCGCTGGGTCACCGACGCCTTTCGGCTCTTCGTGCGCAGGCCGCTGTCATTTCTTGCGCTGCTGGCGATCTATGTGGTGGCGTTCGTGCTGTTCGCGCAGCTGCCGTTGATCGGCCTGTTGGCGATGTTCAGCCTGCCGCTGCTGTCGCTCGGCTTCATGGTGGCCGGGCGCTCGGCGTTGCTGGACGGGCCGGTGCGCTTTTCGCAGTACATCGAGCCGCTGCGCACCGACGCCCAGCGGCGCCGCGCGCTGGTGATGCTGTGCACCCTCTACGGACTGGCGATGCTCGCGATCGTGTGGTTGGCCAATGCCGTATCGGGCGATGCCATCGGCCGCATGCAGGAGTTGATCGGCAGCGGCACCACCGAGCAGGGCCTGATCGAAGCCATGCAGGGCGACGGCGGCGTGCGCACCGCCACCTTCACCATGTCGTTGCTGGGCGGGCTGGTGTCGATTCCGTTCTGGCATGCCGCACCGCTGGTGCATTGGGGCGGTCAAGGTGTGTGGCAGTCGCTGTTTTCCAGCACCCTGGCGCTGTGGCGGGCACGCGGTGCCTTCGCGCTTTACGGTCTGGTCTGGGTCGCGTTGGCCGCCCTGCCGCTGCCGGTGGTGGTGCTGCTGCTGGCGGTGCTGTTGAGCGCAATCGGCATACCGGGCCTGACGATGGTGGTGATGACGCTGGCGTGGTCGGTGTTCATCTCGGTGTTCTATCTGTCGGTGCTGTTCACCTTCAATGACTGCTTCGGCCTGCCGCCGGGGCCGGTGGCACCCGCGCCCGAGGCGATCGAACCGTGAACACTCGCCGGCGGCTGGCGTTGCTGGTTGCAGCCAGCTCCCAAGGCGCCTTGAAGCTTCGGCCACCGATGCAAGAACCCGTCGCGCGCGTTCGACCTTCCTTTGATGAACCCGTCGACGACAAATCGCTGGCGGCACGGCAGTTCGTCGAGCTGTGCCTGGCCGGCATGGACTTCCGCGCCCACCTGCAGATCGGGCGAGCGGACGATGCAGAGATCGAGCGGACGGTGACCGCCGGCGTGCGCTTGTTCCTGGCCGGCTACAAACCGACTGCCTGATCGGTCTCACTCGGGTTTATGGGCATTCGCGTGCCAGCGGGCCGGTGCTACTGTTCCGCCGCTTGCTGTTAGCGCTAACACCAACCCCAAAACCAACTGCTGGCTGCGACCCGCGCAGGTGTCCCAGCGGCACAGGAGACGACATGCACACGAGCCTCATTCGCACGCCCGCAATCCGCCGCTCGAACCGCACTTGGGCCGCCGGCATCACGCGGGATGCCGCTGGCAGCGCCCGCAACGCCAGTCCGTTTCGCCGCCTGCCATTGGCCGTCGCCCTGCTCGCAGCCCTGCCCGCGTTGGCCCAGCAACAGGCTCCCACACAGCTGGAAACCATCACCATCACCGCCACCAAGCGGCTGCAGCCGCTGCAAAGCACGCCGATCGCCATCAGCGTGTTGTCGGGTGCCCAGCTGGAAGAAGCCAACCTGAACAACCTGGCCGATATCAGCCAGCAGTTGCCCACGGTCAACTTCCGCACCAACGCGTCGAACAAGGACACCGCGCTCTTCATCCGGGGCGTCGGCACCATCAGCACCTCGCCGGGGGTCGAGCCCACGGTGTCGATGGTGATCGACGGCGTGGTCACCGCGCGGCCAGGGCAAGCCACGCTCGACCTGCTGGAAGTCGACCGCATCGAGGTGCTGCGCGGCCCGCAGGGCACGCTGTTCGGCAAGAACGCCTCGGCCGGTGTGATCAATGTGGTCAGCCGTCCGCCCGGCACCGCCACCGCGGGCTATGTCGATCTGGGCTACTACCAGGGCAACGAAAAACGCCTGCGCGCCGGCATTTCGGGGTCCTTCTCGCCGGACGGGCCGCGCGGCTCGCTGTCGGTGATGGCCGGCAAGTACGACGGCAACATCACCAACGTCAACGACGGCAGCACCGTCAACGGCTACGACCGCAAAGGCGTGCGTGCACGGCTCGACATTCCGGCCACCCGCGACCTGAAGATCTCGCTGATCGGCGACTACACCAAGTCCGACGACACCACGCCCACCGGCGTCCCCTATGGCACCAACGTCACCACCTTCCCTACCGGGGTCGTCACCGCCAACCCGCTCTATGCGGCCGCGGTGGCACCGGTGCTGCCGTCAGCCGAGAACCGGCAGATCAACAGCGAGATGCAGACCCGCGTCACCGACAAGAACCAGGGCGTGTCGGCGCAGGTCGACTGGAGCCTGGGTGCCTTCCAGATCACCTCGATCACCGCCCGGCGCGGCTGGAAGAACACCCAGTTCCAGGACCAGGACCGGCTCGCGACCGTGTACCGCCAGTTCGCACAAACGCAGGACCGTGGCGATCTGGACTTCACGCAGACATCGCAAGAGCTGCGCATCGCCAGCACCCAGAAACAGTTTTTCGAGTACGTGGCGGGGCTCTTCTACATCGAGAGCAAGGACGACGAGATGTACCGGCGCGATGTCACGCGCTGCGCCGGCAGCACCGCCGCCGCGCTGCCATCGGGGTTGGTGCCTTGCTCGGCCGGATCGATCACGATGGACAACGGCGTGGCCAGCTACGGGGTGCGCAACAAGAGCAAGGCGATCTTCGGTGAAGGCACCTTCAATGCCACCGAAACGCTGCGCGCCATCGCCGGCTTGCGCTACACCGACGACAGCTTGAGCTACTACCACGGCCGCGTCGCATCGGCCACCGGGGTGCCGGGAGTCGCCGCCAGCCGCGCCACCGTGACCGGCAGCACCAAGAGCGATGCGGTGTCGGGCCGCGTCGGCCCGCAATGGCAGGCCACACCCGACCTGCTGCTGTATGCCACCTATTCCAGAGGCTACAAGGGGCCGGCCTACAACGTGTTCTTCAACATGTCGCCGACCCAGGACAACGTGCTGGCGCCAGAGACATCCAAGTCGTACGAAATCGGCGCCAAGTCCGAATGGCTGCAACGCAAGCTGCGCATCAACCTGGCGGGATTCCAGACCGACTACGAGGGCTACCAGGCCAATGTGCCCGACCTGTTGAACGGGGTGATCGTGACCCGACTCGTCAACGCAGGCACCGTCACGACCAAGGGTCTCGAAGCCGACATCAATGCGCTCATCACGCCGCAATTCAGCCTCAACGCGAGCGTGGCGCGCATCCTGGCCCGGGTCGACAAGTTCAACTGCCCGGTGGGTGCCGCGGCCAGCTGCGACATCGATGGCAAGCCTTTGCCGTATTCGCCCGACTGGAAGGGTGTGCTGCGCGGCAAGTACAGCTTTGCGGTCGGCAATGGTCTGGCGATGGACATCAGCGGCGACTACACCTGGCAGAGCCGGGTCAACTTCGACCTGCAACAGCAGCCCAACAGCTTCCAGGGCGCCTACGGGATCGTCAATGCGTCGGTGGCGTTGGCCTCGAACGCCGGCTGGCGGGTGGCACTGATCGGCAAGAACCTCTCCGACAAGTCGCACGCCAGCTTCGTGCAGAACTCGGGCAGCAACATCAACCGCTATGTCCCGCGCGACGACAAGCGCTACTTCGGCATCACGGGGCGGTACGACTTTTGAGGGCAGCGCAGGGTCCGCTGCAGTGCTGCAGTCGTTGCTGGCAATGACTGCATGGCACGCGTTGCCTGCACGCCGGACCTGCTCGCGGCAATAAGTTCACCTTGCCGAAGCCACCGTCACCTCGTGCCGGCGCTGAGCGCATGCGACCTGCGGCGCGGCGTGGGCGGCGGTTCCTATCAGCAGCGATTCAAGCGTCTCTGCAAGCATCGATCCGAACGTCGATGCAAGCGCAGTCACCCGGGCAGCGTGGTCCATCAGACGAGGGTTCAGGTGATCACCGACTGCTGCGCAATGCCGGCATCGACCAAGACATGCTGGCCCGTCATGCCGTTGGAATCGTCCGCCGCCAGGAACAACGTGGCGCGGGCGACATGCCCGGCGTCGAGCCGGAACTTCAGGCA